>JBDSEG010000034.1:0-6449 GCA_039920165.1 Burkholderiaceae bacterium | reverse complement strand
CGCGGCGGGCGCGCCGGCGTGCGAGCGCGCGCCCGGCCTTGCACGTCGCATGGCCTGCTTCGTCTATGAGGGGATGCTGCTGTTCGGCCTCGGGCTGATTCCCGGCGCGCTGGGTGCGATCTACATGGCGGCAAGCGGCCACAACCCCACACCCGCGAGCGATAGCGTCCTGCGCATCTTCACGTTGGCGGCTTTCGGCATCTACTTCGTCTGGTTCTGGTCGCAACGCGGACAGACGCTGCCGATGCAGACTTGGCATATCCGTGTCGTCGGTCCGGACGGCGCGCCGCCGCGGCCGGCCCGCGCACTCGCCCGCTTCGCGGCCGCGTGCCTGTGGTTCGCGCCGGCCAGCGTACTGGCCGCGCTGAGCGGCTGGACCCGATGGCAAGGGCTGGCCGCGGTCGCAGGCGGCATCGTCGCCTGGGCCTTGCTCGCGCTGATGCATCCGCAGCGTCAGTTCTGGCACGACGCCATTGCCGGCACCCGGCTGCTTGCGGCGCAGCCGCCTCGTCCCCGCTGAGCGATACGACGGCGCCGGGCACAATCGATCGTCATGACGCCGCATCCCCACAAGGGCCGCATCGGACTGGACCGCGTGGTCCGGGCAGCCGGTCATTCGATGTCCGGCCTCGCGCTGGCCTATCGCGGCGAAAGCGCCTTCCGCCAGGAGTTCTGGCTCGCCGCGGTGCTGCTGCCGCTCGCGTTCTGGGTCGGCGACGGCTGGCTCGAGATCACGGCATTGCTCGCGAGCGTGCTGCTGGTGCTGATCGTCGAGCTGCTCAATTCGGGCATCGAGGCGGCGATCGATCGCATCTCGCTTGATGTTCACGAGTTGTCCAAGCGCGCCAAGGATCTGGCGAGCGCCGCGGTCTTCCTCTCGCTCGTCCTGTGCGCGATGGTCTGGGGAGCAGCGCTGTGGCAGCGCTTTCTCGCATGACGAAGCGCTGGTCGGTCTGCGTGTACTGCGGCTCGCGCGATGGCGACGATCCGGCGTATGCCGCAGCCGCCGAAGCGGTCGGCGCGGCAATCGGCCAGCGCGGCTGGCAGCTCGTCTACGGCGGCGGGCGCAGCGGCCTGATGGGTCGGCTGGCCGATGCGGCGCTCGCGGCCGGCGCGCCGGTCGCCGGTGTGATCCCGACCTCGCTCATGCAGCGCGAGGTCGGCCACACCGGCCTGACCGAGCTGCATGTCGTCGACACCATGCACGAACGCAAGCTGATGCTCGCGCAGCGCAGCGACGCCTTCATCGCCCTGCCCGGCGGCATCGGCACGTTGGAAGAGCTGTTCGAGACCTGGTCCTGGCGCCAGCTCGGCTACCACGACAAGCCGATCGGTTTGCTCAACGTGGGCGGTTGCTACGACGAATTGCTGGCCTTCCTCGACCGCAGCGCGGCACGTGGCTTCATGACGCTGGAGCAGCGCGGCCTGCTTGACGTGGGCGCCGATCCGGCCGCCCTGCTCGACCGGCTGTCTGAAGCGTCGCGGCGGGCCACTGCGCCCGACGACTACCGGCGCATCTGAGGGCCTGGCGTCAGACCGCTTCCTCGTCGGTCTCGCCGGTGCGGATGCGCACCACTTGCTCGACCGCGGCGACGAAGATCTTGCCGTCGCCGATCTTGCCGGTCTTGGCGGCCTTGACGATGGCTTCGATGCAGCGCTCGACATCGCCGTCCTTCACCACCACCTCGACCTTGACCTTGGGCAGAAAGTCGACCACATATTCGGCGCCGCGATACAGCTCGGTATGGCCCTTCTGACGGCCGAAACCCTTGACCTCGGTGACGGTCAGGCCGGTCACGCCGACATCGGCCAGCGCTTCGCGCACCTCCTCGAGCTTGAACGGCTTGACGATGGCGGTGATCTGTTTCATGGCCGGCTTCCGAGGGTTGATTTCGAGCCGGAGTTTAAGCGCGGAATTTCCGACCTACCATCGCCAGCTCGCCGACCCGACGACCATGCCCCCGCCCCGAAACGACCCATGAAGAAAGCCGGAAACGCCGCCGCCGGCCCGAGTGACGAGGTGGTGCGGGTGGTCGACAGCCTGGCCGACATTGACCCGGCCGCCTGGAATGAGCTGGTCGACGCGCAGCCCTCGGCAACTCCTTTCATGCGCCATGAGTATCTGCTCGCGATGCAGGCCTCGGGCAGTGCCGCGCCGCCGACTGGATGGCATCTGCAATGCCTCGTGCTGGGGGACGCGGCTCGGCCACGCGCCGCGGCCTTGCTGTACCTGAAGGACCATTCGTACGGCGAGTACGTCTTCGACTGGGCCTGGGCCGACGCGTACCAGCGGCACGGCCTGCCCTACTACCCCAAACTGGTCGGCGCGGTGCCGTTCACGCCGGTGCCAGGGCCGCGCCTGCTCGCCCTAACACAGGCCGACCGACTGGTTCTGCTGCTGGCCATGCAGGCCTTCGCGCGCCAGGCCACGCTGTCGTCGGCGCACCTGCTCTTCATCGACGATGCCGACCGCACTGCAACGAGCGATGCGGGCTGGATGCTGCGCAGCACGGTGCAGTTCCACTGGACCCAGCGCACGCCCGAACCGTGGACCGATTTCGCCGACTTTCTGGCCGGCCTCCAGCGCGACAAGCGCAAGAAGATCCAGCAGGAGCGCCGGCGCGTGGTCGAGGCCGGCGTCGTCTTCGAGGCGCTCGAAGGCCGCGCGATCAGCGAAGCCGACTGGGACTACTTTTACCGCTGCTACACCCTCACCTACCGCGCGCACCATTCCACGCCCTACCTCACACGCGACTTCTTCCGCCGCATGGCGGGCACGATGCCCGAGCACTGGCTGCTCTTCATCGCTCGGCAGGGCGACGAGCGCATCGCGACCTCACTGATCGCGATCGACCCGTTGCGGCGAGTGGCGTTCGGCCGCTACTGGGGCGCGACACGCCACGTGCCGTGCCTGCACTTCGACGCCTGCTACTACCAGCCCCTGGCCTGGTGCATCGCCCACGGTTATCTCCGCTTCGAAGGCGGCGCGCAGGGCGAGCACAAGATGGCGCGCGGACTGCTGCCGGTACAGACCTGGTCGGCGCACTGGCTCGCACACCCGCAGTTCGCGCAGGCGGTGGCGGAATTCCTCGCCCGCGAAGGCGCTGGGGTCGAAAGCTATCTGAACGAACTGAACGATCGCCGGCCGTTCAAGGCCGCGGCGCCGATCGACACCGAACCCGGCGCTATTTGAAGTCGCCCGCGAAGGCGATTACCCAGCGCTGCGGATCGATATATTTGCGCAGGGCCGCGTTGACCTGTGCGAGCGTCAACGCGCCAAGGGCCGCATCGACGCGCGCAGACACCGCGAACGTGCGGTCGAGGTAAAGGTTGTTGGCAAGGGCGCTCGCCAGCGTCTCGTCCTGCGCTCGTGAGAGGCGGCGGAAATTCAGCAGCCCGCGCTGGCCCTCGGCCAGTTCCTGAGCCGTGAAGCCGTCCTTCAGCGCGCGTGCCAGCTCCTCGCGCACCGCGGTCTCGACCTTGGCCCGGTTTTGCGGCGCATAGATGGCATTGAGCTGCCAGTCCGAGTTGGCCTCGTGCTGGCTCCAGGCCACGTTGCTGCCCACTCCGTACGACAGCCCCTCGGTCTCGCGGATGCGCCGCCACAGGCGCGAATTCCCGCCCCCGCCGAGCAGGTAGTTGGCCATCATCAGCGCCGGGTAGTCGGCGTCGTTGTCCGATACCGGCATGGCCAGGCGAACCAGCACGTTGGCGTTTTGCTTGTCCGGCGTCTCCAGTGTCAGCGTGGTCGGTGCCACCTCGACCAGCGGTCGTGGCACGCGCACAAAGGGCGCGCCCGTGGTCCAGTCGCCGAGCGCCGTCTGCAGCGCACTGCGCACCTGTTCCGGGTCGAAATCACCGACCGCGCTGAACTCGCCGCGCGCCGCGCCATAAAAATTTTTGTGGAAGGCGCGCACCTTATCGATATCGACCGCTTTCACGTCCTCGACGATCTGGTCGAAGCTGCGTGCATGGCGCACATCGCCGCGCGGGTACGGATTGCCCTGGCGCGCCACGGCATTCGCCGCCAGCGCATCGGGCTCGCGCCGGTGGCGCTCGATGCCGTCGAGCGCCTGGCGCTTGTACTCCGCCAGCGCCTCGGGCGGAAAGATCGGCTGCCGCAACAACTCGCCCACCAGCGCCATCGCCGCCCGCAACTGCTCACGCCGCGAGCTGAGCGTGAGCGTCACACGCCCCGGCCCGGCAGCGATCTGCAGATCGGTGCGCAGTGCGTCGAGCCGGTCCTGCACCTGCTGGCGCGACAGGCTCGGCGTTCCCTTGTCGAGCAGCGCCGCCACCGCATCGGGCACTTCGCCCTGGCCGAACAGCGATTTCTCGTCGCCGAAGTGCAATGTGAGCACCGCCTGCACCGCGCCGCCGCGGGTGCCCTTGGGCAGGAGCGCGAGCTTGATGCCGCCAACGCTCGCCCGCTGCGTGCGCGCATCGATATTCGCCGGCGTGGCCTCGAAGCGGTCGACGTTGCCGGCGGCCGGCTGCGGCTTGAAGCCTTTCATCGCCTGCGCGATATCGATGCGCGCCGGCGTCGGCGCGCGCTGCGGCTTGTCGGTGGGCAGGTAGATCCCGAGCGTGCGGTTGGACGGCACCAGATACTGTTGCGCAACCCGCTGCACGTCGGCCAGACCGATCTCGCGCACGTGGTCGCGGGTCTGGAAGAAAAGCCGCCAGTCGCCCAGCGCCACATATTCGGACAGCGACAGGCCGACGGTCTCCGGATTGGTGAAGGCCTGATCCCACGACTTCAGCCACTGGGCGCGCGCGCGGTCCAATTCTTCCACCGTCACCGGCTCGGTCGCGATCGATTCGATCACCGCCAGCATCTGCGTGCGAACCGCGTCCACATCCTGGCCGGGCGAGAGCTGGGCGCCGGCCATGAAGATCGACGGGTCGATCAGACCCCAGGCATAGGCATAGGTGCGCGAGGCCAGGCCGCGCTCGGTGAGGCGCTTGTGCAGCCGCCCCGACGGGCTGTCACCGAGCACTTGGCCGAGCACTTCGGCGGCAGCGAAATCGGGATGAGCACCGGGCGGCATGTGGTACGCCCCGAGCAGCATCGGCACCCCGCCGACGCGTCGCACCGTGACGCTGCGCTCGCCGTCCTGCGCCGGGTCGAGGGTGTAGAGACTGGGCAGCTTGCGCGTCGGCCGCGGGATCTTGCCGAACGCGGCGTCGACCCAGGCCAGCACCTCGCCCGCATCGAAGCGGCCGGCGAGGATGAGCGTGGCGTTATCGGGTTGGTAGTAAGTCCGGTAGAAGGCCTGCAGGCGCGGGATATCGACATTCTCGACATCGGCCCGTGCGCCGATCGGCAGGTTGGCGTAGTGGTGCCAGTCGTACATCACCGACAGCGTCTTTTGCATCAGCACACGATCGGGGCTGTTTTCGCCGCTTTCCATCTCGTTGCGCACCACCGTCATCTCGGTGTCGAGGTCCTTGCGCGCGATATTGCTGTTGACCATCGCATCGGCCAGCCAACCGAGATACCAGTGCAGGTTATCGGGGTCCGAGGAGAAGCTCGCGGTGTAGTTGGTGCGGTCGAAACTGGTGCTGCCGTTCGCGGCCAAGCCGCGCTTCTCGAAATCGGCCCACACCTTGGGATGGCGTGGCGAGCCTTTGAACAGCATGTGCTCGAGCAGGTGCGCCATGCCGGTCTCGCCGTAGTTCTCGTGGCGCGAGCCGACCCGGTAGGTGAGGTTGACCGTCGTCGTCGGCTTCGATGCATCGGCCACCAGCAAGACCTGCAGGCCGTTGCGCAGCCGGTATTCGGCGATCCCTTCGACCGAGGCGCCCGCCACCACGCCGGCGGGCAGGCGCTGGGCGAACACCGGCGCGGCCAGGGCCAGCGCGAACAGGAAAAGCAGCGGCGAAACGGTCGTGCGCAGGCGCTGGAGCATGGTGGTGGCGTTCAGGGTTGAGCAGTGCAAGGCGGGCCCGGATAGAGACGCGGACGGCACCGAGGTTCCCTGCGCGGCCCCGACCTTTTTAGCCTGAGTTCTCCCGCCGGCAGGAAAGGGGCCGGGTTCAGACCGCCCGGCTGGCGCGCTTGTAGCTCGCGACCCCTTCGACGATCTCGCGCCGCGCCGATTCGGGGCCTTCCCAGCCCATCACCTTGACCCACTTGCCAGGCTCGAGATCCTTGTAGTGCTCGAAGAAATGCTGGATCGTCTTCAGCCGCAAGGGGTTCATGTCCTCGGGCTTTTGCCAGTGCGTATAGATCGACAGGATCTTGTCGATCGGCACCGCGAGCAGCTTGGCGTCGCCGCCGGCCTCGTCGTCCATCTTCAGCACGCCGATCGGCCGGCATGTGACGACCACCCCGGGGCTGAGCGCAAACGGCGTGATGACGAGCACGTCGACCGGGTCACCGTCGTCGGCCAGGGTTTGCGGGATATAGCCGTAGTTGCACGGATAGTGCATCGCCGTGCTCATGA
>JBDSEG010000033.1:0-12272 GCA_039920165.1 Burkholderiaceae bacterium | reverse complement strand
CAGCGCCGCGTACCAGCGGGCGACGTTCGGATAGTCGGCCAGTGCGATGCGGTGCCGCTCGTGGCGCCAGGCCCAGCCGAGGATCGCAAAATCGGCGATCGAGAGTTCGGCACCGGCGAAGAATTCGTTTCCGGCCAGGCGCGCGTCCATCACGTCGTACAGGCGCTTGGTCTCGGCCATGAAGCGGGCCAGGCCGTAGCGCCGGTCGGCCTCGTCGGCGAGCGCGGCGAAGTGGTGCACCTGCCCCGGCATCGGCCCGAAGCCACCGACCTGGAACATCAGCCACCCGAGCACCGTGATGCGCGCGGTCAGTTCACGCGGCCAGAACAGCCCGGTCTTCTCGCCGAGATACACGAGGATGGCGCCCGATTCGAAGATCGAGATCGGCCGCCCGCCCGGCCCGGCGGGATCGACCAGGGCCGGAATCTTGTGCGTCGGGCTGATCTTGACGAAGGCCGGGTCGTGCTGTTCGCCCTGCGTGATGTCGACCACGCGAACCTCGTAGGGCAGGCCCATCTCTTCGAGCGCGACGCTGATCTTGCGGCCGTTGGGGGTGTCGTAGGTATAGAGCTGCATCGTCGGTACCGGAAGTGGCCCCAGATTCTGGCCGAGCCGGGCCGCCTTCTAGGAGCCTGAACAGGCTCCTAGAATCTGCGCGCCGCGGTTCGCGCGTCGTGCCCTTCAGCAAGCCCCGGAACGCCCATGAAACCGTCCGCACTCACCGCCCTGTCGCCGCTCGACGGCCGCTACCAGGCCCAGGTCGCGGCGCTGCGGCCGCTGCTGTCCGAATTCGGCCTGATGCACCGCCGCGTGCAGGTCGAAGTGGAATGGTTCATCGCCCTGTCGGATGCCGGCTTCGATGAATTCCGCCCGCTCACCGAAGCCGCGCGCGGCCTGCTGCGCGGGCTCGTGCTGCGCTTTTCGGAGGCCGATGCGCAGGCGGTGAAGGATATCGAGCGGACGACCAATCACGATGTGAAGGCGGTCGAATACTGGCTCAAGAGCCGTTGCGAGAGCCAGCTCGAATTGCGCGCGGCGTGCGAATTCATCCACTTCGCCTGCACCAGCGAGGACATCAACAACACCAGCCACGCGCTGATGGTGCAGGCGGCGCGCACGCAGGTGCTGCTGCCTGCGCTCGACCGCATCGTCGACAAGCTGACGGCGATGGCGCACGCCTTTGCCGACCAGCCGATGCTCGCCCGCACGCACGGCCAGACCGCGAGCCCGACGACCCTGGGCAAGGAGATCGCCAACGTGGTGGCGCGCCTGGCGCGTTCGCGCACCTGCATTGCGCAGGTGAAGCCGCTGGCCAAGATGAACGGCGCGGTCGGCAACTTCAACGCGCACCTGTCGGCGTACCCCGATTTCGACTGGGAGGGTTTTGCGCGCAAGGTGGTCGAGCAGCAGCTCGGCCTCACATTCAATCCGCTCACGATCCAGATCGAGCCGCACGACTGGATGGCCGAACTCTTCGACGCTTTCGTTCGCACCAACACCATCCTGATCGACTGGTCGCGAGATGTCTGGGGCTATGTCAGCCTGGGCTATTTCAAGCAGCGACTCAAGGAGGGGGAGGTCGGCTCGTCGACCATGCCGCACAAGGTCAATCCGATCGACTTCGAGAATGCCGAGGGCAATTTCGGCCTCGCCAGTGCGCTGCTCACCCACCTGTCGCAGAAGCTGCCGATCAGCCGCTTCCAGCGCGACCTGACCGACAGCACGGTGCTACGCAACATGGGTGTCGCGCTCGGCTATTGCCTGCTCGGCTACGAAGCCCTTGGGCGCGGCCTGGCCAAGCTCGAGGTCAACCCGCAGGCGCTGGACGACGACCTCGACAGTGCCTGGGAGGTGCTGGCCGAACCGATCCAGACCGTCATGCGGCGCTACCGCCTGCCCAATCCCTACGAGCGGCTGAAGGCGTTGACGCGCGGCAAGTCGATCACGCGCGAGACCATCGCCGAATTCATCGCGACGCTGGAAATCCCGGAAGCCGAGCGCGAACGCCTGCTGGCGCTGACGCCGGCCGGCTATACGGGCAAGGCGGCGCAGCTCGCGCGGCGCGTCGGCGCGCGCAGCGAATGAACGCCGACCTCGACTTCGTCGCGATGCTGCACGGTGCCGAGCGGCGCAACCGCTCGCTGCTGTGCGTCGGGCTCGATCCCGAGCCGGCCAAATTTCCGCACGCGTGGGCCGGCGATGCCAGCCGGATTTTCGATTTTTGCAGCGCGATCGTCGACGCCACGCGCGATCTGGCGATCGCTTTCAAGCCGCAGATCGCGTATTTCGCGGCGAACCGCGCCGAGGAGGCGCTGGAGCGGCTGATCGCCCACATCCACCGGGTCGCTCCGGATGTGCCGGTCGTGCTCGACGCCAAGCGCGGCGATATGGGAACGAGCGCCGAGCAGTACGCGCGCGAAGCCTTCGAGCGCTACCGCGCCGACGCCGTGACGCTGTCGCCGCTGCAGGGGCTCGATTCGATCGAGCCCTATATGCGTTATGCCGGCAAGGGCCTGTTCCTGCTGTGCCGCACGTCCAACCGCGGCGGCTCGGAGCTGCAGGCGCAGCGGCTCGAAAATGGCGACTTCCTGTACGAGCACATCGCGCGGCTGGCCCAGGGGCCGTGGCAGGCGGCGTGCAAGGGCGGGGTGCAGATCGGCCTGGTGGTGGGCGCGACCTACCCGGACGAGATCGCCCGCGTGCGCGCGATCGCGCCGACCCTGCCGCTGCTCATCCCGGGCGTCGGCGCGCAAGGTGGCGATGCCGCCGCAACGGTGCGCAGCGGCTGGCGCGCACAGGCCGGTGCGACGACCGGGGCGGTGCTCGTCAACGCCTCGCGGTCGGTGCTGTATGCGAGCCGCGGAACCGATTTCGCGCAGGCCGCGCGCGCCGCCGCGCTCGCCACGCGCGCGACCCTGGAGCAGGCGCGCAGCGCCTGATCATCGCTTCCGCCCCGTCGAAACTGGCCGCTCTTCGCGCCGCTTCACCGGGCTTAGCGTGTGCCCCGCGGCACTAGGATTTGCGTTCGCCACGCCATGTGCGCCGTCCCGGCACGTGGTCCCAGCCCCACCTTCTGACAGGCGTCGCATGGCCGTCGACCCGGTCGACCTGGTTCGAGATCAACCTCCCGTCGCCGCCTTCGCAGCGACGGCGCCGCCATGGGGTGGCGAGATCGCACGCGGCCTCTTCGCCGGGCTGTCCGCGCTGGCCGTGACGGCGGCGCTGGCGCTGGCGTTCGCGCCGGCGATTCGCACTGGATCAGTGGTCGTGTCCCTCGTCGGTGCGCTGCTGGCCTATGCCGCCGGCTGCGGCTTGGCGGCCTGGCGCGCCCGGCGCAGCGATGCGCCGGCCCATCCGGTCGTCTTCGCCGTCTCGGCCGGGGCGACCGCCGCGGCGATCGCAGTCGGACTGGCACTGGGCATCGATATCCGCCATCCCGGCCTCGGGATTGCACCCTTGCTCGTCGCACTGCTGTGCGCGCTCGGTGCGAGCGGCTGGGGCGCCGCGCTGGCCGGGCTCACGTTCGCGGCGCTGGGGGGCATCGGCGTCGCGATCGATCTGCCCATGCCGTGGATCGCCGCCCATGCGCTGGTCCTGCTCGCCGCGGTGTGGGGCGGCCGCAGCTTGGCGCGGGTGGTGGAGCGCCGGGCTGCGGGAAGCGCCGAGCAAGCCCGGCGCTGGCAGGCCTGGCGCAGCATCGCGAGCGATCTCGACTGGGAGATGGACAGCCAGTTCCGCTTCACGCGCGTGGCCGACCGCGGCGACCGGCTGGACGGCCACGCGGCCACGCTGCGCCTGGACGCCGCGCCGTGGGAGATCGAGGCGATCGAGCTCTCCGACGATGCGGTCGATGCGCTGCGCGCCGACCTGGAAGCGCACCTGCCGTTTTCGGATCTGCTGATGGCACGCCGCGATGCGAGCGGCCAGATGCACTGGATGCGCCTGGCCGGCACCCCGCGCTTCGACGCCGACGGCAGCTTCGCCGGCTACTGGGGGATCGGCCGCGACGTCAGCGACGAGATGCGCTGGCGCGACAACGCGGCGGCCGCCGAGGCGCGCTTTCGCGATCTGTTCGACCGGTCGCCGGCGCCGCTGGTCATGCTGCGCAAGGGACTGGTTGTCGATGCCAACGAATCCGCGGTGCGCCTGTTCGGCTTCAGCGACCTCGAGGCGATGCAAGGCTTCATGCTCGCCACGCTGTTTCCGCAGGGCCCGGTGCGCGACGCCGCGATGCAGCGCGCGAACCTGCTGGAGGAGGCGCCGCTCGGCGAGACGCTGCCGGTCATCGATCACCCGATGCGCACGCTGGGCGGTCGGCCGATCAGCGTGCAGTCGACGGGGGTGCGGGTGCAGACCGACTCCGGCCCGGCGGTGCTCGGCATCTTTTTCGACAGCACCGGGCGCAAGGCGGTCGAGCTCGCACTGCGCCGGTCCGAGACCATGCTGCTCCAGCTGTTCGCGACCGTGCCCGATGTGATCACCCTGGCCGACCTCGCGAGTGACCGCTACACCATGGTCAACCCGAGCTTCAGCCGCTTGTTCGGCTACGCCGGGCACGAGGCGCTCGGCCGCACCTCGACCGAGCTCGGGTTGTGGTCGGCGCCGCAGGACCGGCAGCGCCTGATCGATGCGATGGACGCGCAGGGCATCGTCCGCGATCTGCGCACGGTGCTGCTGAACAAGGCCGGATCGCCGGTCGCGATGCGACTGTCGGCGGCGCGCTTCTCGGTCAACGACCGCGACTACCTGGTCGTGAATGCGCGCGACGTGACCGAGACCGAGCGCGCCGAACTGGAGCACGAGGCGATCCTGCAGCGCGCCTCGGTCGGCATTGCCTTCACCCGCCTCGGAAAATTCGTTCGCGCAAATTCGCAGTTCGAGCGCATGCTCGGCTGGGAGCCCGACAGCCTGCCCGGCCAGCCCGGTTCGGTGGTCTGGAGCGACGAGGAAGAATATGCCGAGGTGAGCGCGATCGCGGTCCCGCGCTTCATGAGCGGGCAGCCGCTCGAACTCGAACGCGAAATTCGACGGCGCGACGGCAGCACCTTCTGGTGCCGCATTCGCGCGCAGGTGGTCGATCCGAACGACCCGGGCGGCGGCGGCACCGTGTGGATCGCCGAGGACATCACCGAGCGGCGCCGGATCGAACGGGCGCTGGCCTCCGCGCGCGACGCCGCCGAGGCCGCGAACCGCGCCAAGAGTGCCTTTCTCGCCAATACCAGCCACGAGATCCGTACTCCGCTGAACGGCCTGCTCGGGCTGGCGCGGCTGGCGATGCAGCCGCATGTGGAGCCGGCGCGCCGGCAGCAGTATCTGGAGCAGATCTTCGACAGCGCGCAAAGCCTCGCGGCGATCATCTCCGACATCCTCGACTTGTCTAAGATCGAAGCCGGGAAGATCGATCTCGAAAACGTCGCCTTCGGCCTGCGCGATATGGTCGCCGCGGTCCACCACGCCTACCGGGCGCTGGCCGACGTGAAGGGGCTTGAACTCATCCTCTCGATCGACGAAACGGTGCCGACGACGGTCAGCGGCGACCCGGTGCGGCTGCGCCAGATCCTCGGCAATTTCGTCACCAATGCGCTCAAGTTCACCGAGCGCGGCCGGGTCTGCCTGGCGGCGAGCCGCGGCGCCGGCGAGACGATCCGGCTGAGCGTGGCCGATACGGGCCCCGGCATCGACGCCGCCACCCGCGCACGCCTGTTCCAGCCGTTCATGCAGGCCGACGAATCGACCACCCGGCGCTACGGCGGCACCGGCCTCGGGCTGTCGATCTGCCGCGAACTCGCCGCGCTCATGGGTGGCAGCATCGGCGTCGACAGCGAGCCGGGACTGGGCGCGACCTTCTGGGTCGAGCTGCCGCTGGCCGCGGTGGCGACGCCCGAGGCCGTGGTCGACAGCGGGTTCGACGACCTGCAATGGTTGCAGGGCGCACACGTGCTGATGGCCGAGGACAACCCGGTCAACATGATGATCGCCGTCGCCATGCTCGAGGACTGGGGCGTGCACGTCGCGCAGGCGAGCGACGGCGCGATGGCGGTCGCCGCGGTCGAGGCCGCGATCGGCGAAGGCCGGCCGTTCGACGCAGTGCTGATGGACGTGCACATGCCGGTGATGAGCGGCCACGCTGCGGTGCGCGCGCTGCGCGAACGCTATGACGCGCAGACACTGCCCATCATCGCGCTCACCGCGGCCGCGCTGGTGTCCGAGCGCGAGGAGGCGCTGGCCGCCGGGATGAACGATTTCCTCACCAAGCCGGTCGATGCGAGACGCCTGCGCAAGACGCTCGCGCACCATCTGCGCCGCACCGATCCACCCACCACGCGCTGAGGTTCGCGCGCAACGGCCGGGCGTCCTGACAGGGGCGCATATGCCAGAGAATGCAGGCTTCGCGTTCGCATTCCCACGAGGAGTTCCCGGCATGACCCGTTCCCTGACCCGCTGCGCCGTGGCGGCTCTCGCTCTTCTGGCCGCCGGCACCTGCGCAGCCCAGTCGAGCGTCTCGCTGTACGGGCTGGTCGACATGACCGGCGGGCGGTTCCAGGACGCCGGCGGGCTGAAGACCTGGCGCCTCGACGCCAACGGCCTGTCGCAGAGTTTTCTCGGGCTGCGCGTGGTGGAGGACGTGGGCGGCGGCCTCAAGGTCCGGGCCCAGCTCGAACACTATCTGCGCCCCGATACCGGCGCGGTCGGCCGCTTCGGCGCCGATCCGTTCTGGAGCCGCAGCGCGAACGTCGGTTTCCAGGGCGCGTTCGGCACGAGCGTGATCGGGCGTACCGCCACACCGCTGTACCAGTCGACCGCGCTGCTCAATCCGTTCGGCGATTCGTTCACCTTTTCGCCGACGCTGCGCCAGTATTTTTCCGGCAACGGCGCGGGCAGCAGCCTGGGCGAAACCGTGCTCGGCGATATCGTCTGGAACAACTCGCTCGCCTTCTCCAGCCCCGACTTCAACGGCCTCAGCTACAACCTGATCGCCAACCTCGGCGAGGGCGGCGTCGGCGCCACCGGTCGCAACATGGGCGCCAACGTCGTCTATTTCCGCGGACCCCTCGCCGCGACGGTGGCGTGGCAGCAGGTGCGCAACGGCGTGCTCGCACCGCCGCCCGGTTTCCAGCACCAGACCACGCTGCACCTCGGCCTCGCCTACGACTTCGGTCCGGCCAAGCTGTTCGGCCAGTTCGGCCGCATCCGCACCGACGCGTCGGCCCAGGTCGAGACGCGGTTGTGGCAGCTTGGTACCGTGATCCCGGTCGGCGAAACCGGATTGGTGCGCGTCGCCTACGGCTCGCGCGAGGTGGACAGCGGCGGCCTCACCCTCACCAACCGCACCTTCGCGATCGGCTACGACCACTACCTGTCGAAAAATACCGACCTGTACGGCGCCGTCGTCCTCGACCGCCTGACCGGCCTCGCCTCGGGCCGGTCGGTAGCGAGCGGGCTGCGGGTTAGGTTCTAGAGAACGGGAGCGCTCTAGGCGGGCTCACCGTTTCACTAGGCGGCCTCTCCATGGACTGCGAGGGGAGTCTCGAACTCGCAGTAAACCTTCCCTTCGCTGAGCGACAGATGGCTCTTGACGCCGCCGCGCAAACCCGTGCGCAGCATCGATGCGCCACCTTTGGCGTCGAACTCGGCTAACCGAGCGCGGGTCGAGGCCAAGGCGACGATGTCCTCGGTGAGCCCATACCACACCAGCGCTTCCTGCATGGCGATCCGTGCCTCGGCCACCTCGCCCCGAAGCAGATGCAGGTCCGAGCAATCGATGAGGTCGTGTCCCAGGGCGTGGGCGTAGCCGATCGCCCGATCGATCGCGATCGCCCGCCGCAAGAAGTCGAGTGCCGTGTCCAACGTGCCCTGGGAGGCGTGTTGCATCGACAGCGCGTGCAGCACTCGCGAATGCATCACGCGCTCGCCGCCGTGTTCGCTCAGCCTCAGTGCTGCCTCGTATTTTTCTGTCGATCCCGCCAGATCGCCCGCCTGACGCAACGCGTTCGCCCATCCGAATAGGCTGAGGATTTCGCCACCGGGGTTGCGCGCCGCCCAGTGCAGCCGCATCGCCTGCTCGAACCATTGGGCAGCCTGCCGGGGGCTGCCCAAGCCGCGGTGGATCTCGGCGAGGTTGTGCAGTGCCGTCGCTTCTCCCGTGACATCACCGATGCGCCTGTGCAACTCGAGCGCTTCGCGGGTCCGCTGCAACGCTTCGGAGTGGTCTTCCGCATGCCAATGCACGAAGCCGAGTTCGCGAAGCGCCTCGGCTTCGCCTGGACCGTCGTCGACATCACGAAAAATCTTCAGGGCGTGTTCCGCAGCGGCTCGCGCCTCCTGGTGACGCCGCAGGTAAGCGCAAACACCAGCGCGGCGCAGGTGGAGGATCGCAACGCGAGGTGCGTCGTTCAGGTCCCGCGCGATCGACATCGCTTCGTCGATCGCCGAAGCCTGGTCGGCGCGCCGGCCGAGCCTTTCGAGTGCGCCTTCCAGGCTCAACAGCACGTCGACACAGCGCTGCGCCGACTCAGGCATGTGGCGTCTGATCACCCTGAGCGCCCTGTCGTAGAGATCGGCGGCATGACTGAAGGCAAACACACGCTCCGCAGCCTGCCCTGCCCGCACCATGGCGTCCGCCTCGCCGGTCGCATCCAACATGATGCGCTTCGGTCGCGCCGATAGACCGGCGCCACGCTCGCGCAGGGCGCGATGCAAGTCGACCATCTGGGCCGAAGGTCCGACACCCAGCTTTTGCGACAGCTCGCCGCACAGCCGCGCCCACTCGGCGTCAAGCGCATGCGTTTGTCCCTGCCTGGCAAAGATCCTCAGCAAGTAGCGTGACGCGGCTTCGCTGGTCGTATCGAATTGGCACATCGTCTCGGCAAACCCAGCCGCCGCCGCCCAGTCATCCCGAGCCAGGTGACTGACGATCAGACGCTCCAGGTTTTGCATCGCGAGTGCGCGCAAACGATCGCGCATCATGACCAGCCATCCCTCATAGGCCGAGCCCGGCGCGAACCTCCCGCCATCCAGCAGCGGCGCCTGCTGCAGCGTCGTAGCCTCCCGCCAGTCGTTCTCGTCGGTGCTGCGAACGGCGGCAAGGAAGCGAGGCACATCAATGTCGATCGGTGCATCTTCTGCAGGCGCCTCGAACTGGACGCATCTCTTATCGACCCGCAGACAATCGTTCAAGCGTCCACCGGCCACGGTCCTGAGCGAGTACAGCGCCTGCCGAAGGCTCTGCCGACCCGCGGTTTCCGGCACGTCGTGCCACAGCAGTTCGACCAGATGGGCTCGCAAATGCGGCCGACGCGGCTCGAGCACCAGGAAGGCCAGCAACGCAAGCGTCTTGGCCGAGTGCGTGTGAACGACCGCGCCAGCGAGTTTCAATACGCCGGGGCCGAAGAGTTGCAAGGTCAAATGGGCCATCGAACTGCCTGGTGACCGTCTCGTGACGGGCACCAATAATGATTGGGCCGCCTGCTTTCGGCAATCACTTCCCCGAAGGAGCACCCATGCCAGCCACCCTTGCAACCGCGTCCGCCAGTTGTCGGCTTTCAAACGAGCCCGGCCGGGGGCTGCTCACGGTCCGCGGGCAGCATGTCGTCACCGATTCACCGCCCACGCTTGGCGGGCCGAACGAAGCGCCCAATCCGGTCGAACTGTTGCTTTCTGCTCTGGCCGGCTGCGCGGTTTTTGTCTGCGAACGTGCGGCCAAGGAAATCGGCGCCGAACTCAGGGGCATCAGCGTGACTGCCGCAGGCGATTTTGACCCGCGCGGCGTCTGCGGCGAACCCTTCGACCCGCGATTCCAAAGCTTCAGAGTCGGGATCACGCTCGACGGCCCCGATGCCGCTCAGAGCGAGTTGCTACTGCAGGCCTTCAGGACGCGATGCCCGGTCTACACCACGCTGTCGCGCGCGGCGCCGGTGGAGATCACGCTGACTCGAGCGAAGGCCGTGACGGACACGTGACGCGCAGGTGCTTCACTGCCTGCGAGGCGCAGCCCCTTGCCGCCATGTCGGCAAAGCAGGCCCGCGGCGCCCCATCCAAGGAGACGACGATGTTCGAACTTCGATGCAGGGATGTGGGCTTCGACTGCCCCGGCGTGGTCCGCGGCACGACGAAGGACGAGGTCTTGCAGCAGGCTGCGGCCCACGCCACCGAAGTGCACGCCACATCGGTGACGCCAGAGTTGGCTGCTCAAGTCATGGCCGTCATTTACGAGTGCCAGGGCGACGGCGACAACCGCCTGTAACTGGCGTCTGCAATTTCAATCAGGGGAATCGAAAATGCGCAAATTCGTTGTTGGTGCAATAATATTGCTTTGCGGAGTATTCGCGAGGGCGCAAGAATCTATTATTGATAATCTGCCTGCTGGACAATCGTCAGGCGTCATCACATATACAGGCAAGTGGTGTGACATGCGGAAGGCAGTGGGTATCGGTATTGCAGCCGTCGAGTCTTGCGGAAGCAGGAATGCGGCAGCTTCGTATACATATGCACCGGAGTTGCCGCACGGAATCTATAATTTCTATATTCGTTGGGTTGGCGATCGAAGTGCATCCAAGGCAGTTAAATATATGCTCCGGTCAAGTGATTACCTGGTAGACCCTGTCGACTCGACGATAGTTACGACCATGTACGCCACGACAACATTTACCACTGATGGGACTGTACTTTCGCCGTATTGGTTTTTTGTAGGGCGATTTACCAGCGTTGGTGGCGTGGGCGCATTGTCTCTAACTATATCCAATGAAAATGGCGGTCCAATAAATACCGACGGTATTAGAATTGTAAAAATTTCCGACTACCCTCCACCGACGGTGTGTGATCCAGTTACCGGAGCCAGCTGCTAAAACTGGAATCGCCGCATCGGCACTCTACGCAAGCATCGCCGTGAACGCCAATTCGAGATCACGCGCATAGCGCGTCGTGTCGAACAGGGCGCAGGTGGCGCGGCCTGCGACGAGGCGGCGTTTCAGATCGGCGAGCCGGGCCGGATCGCGCGCCAGCGCGGAAGCGAGCGAGGCGTAGGCGGCAGCGCTGCCAACCACCAGTTCGGGCAGGCCGGCGGCATACAGGAGGCTCGCCCCGACCCGGCCTGCGAAGGTCGCCCCGACCCGCGTCAGCGCCGGCAGCCCGGCCCACAGGGAGTCGCAGATGCTGGTGTGCCCGTTGTACGGCAGGGTGTCGAGGTACAGGTCGGCGCAGGCGTGGCGCGCCAGGTGCTCGGCCGGCGCGACCCGCGGCGCGAAGACCAGCCGGGCGGGGTCGACTCCGCCGCGCTGCGCCGCGGCACGCAGGTTCGCCGTCGCGAGCGGGTTGTCGTGCAGCAGCCACAGCACGCTGGCGTCGACGTCGCGCAGCAGCGCCAGCCAGAGGGCGAAGACCTCGGGCGTGATCTTGGCGTTCTGGTTGAACGCGCAAAACACGACGCCGGAGTAGGGCAGCCCGACGCTGGCGCGCGACGGCGCCGGGCCGGCCGGCGCGCGCCGGTCGTCGTTGGCGAAATAACTGTCCGGCAAGCGCACCACGCGTTCGCTGTAGTGCGCCTCGTGGCCGGGTGGCACCACGTGCGCGTCGGCGATCAGGTGGTCGATGAAGCCGGCCCCGCTCGTGCCCGGCAGGCCGATCATCGCGACCTGCACCGGTGCAACGCGGGCGGCGAAAAGGCCGCCGCGGCTGTTCTGGGTCGGCCCGGCCAGGTCGATCGCGATATCGATGTGCAGGCTGCGCGCGAGCGCTACGATCTGCGCGTCGGTCTGCTCGCGCACGTCGAGGAAGCGCTCGAAGCCGGCGCGCAACCGCGCCCGCAGCGCGTCCTCGCGCGGCGGCCCGTACGAGAAGGCGATCACCTCGAAGGCCGCGCGGTCGTGGCGCTCGAAGAGGCCGGCGCACAGCATCGACAGCGGGTGCTGATGGAAGTCGGGGCTGAAATAACCGAGCCGGATGCGCGGCCCGCGCGGCCACGCCGGCAGGCGCGGCGCCGGATCGCCGTGGCGCTGGCGGACGTAGGTGCGCGCGGCGCGCAGCAGCTGCGACTCGTCGAGTGCCAGCAGCGTCGCCGGGAACGGTGCGGTGGCGGGCTCGCCGGCGTCGATCGCAGCGGCCAGGCGCGCGGTGTCGGCATCGAGGTCGGTCCAGTCGCAGACCTTGAGCCGGGTGTGCAGCCACTGGCCGCGCAGGAACGGCAGTCCGGGCTCCAGCGCAATCGCGCGGCCGTAGGGCGCGAGCGCCAGGTCGGGCCGGCCGAGCGCGATCCAGGCGTGGCCGGCGTCGTGGTG
>JBDSEG010000032.1:0-4933 GCA_039920165.1 Burkholderiaceae bacterium | reverse complement strand
CCTGGACATCGATGGCGAGATGACGCTTGTACCAAGCCTGCAGCGCAGGCGCATCCTTTGCCTTGAAAAAGATGCCGCCGATGCCCGTGACTCGTTTCATGTGACCTCTGATGTGCGGTGGTTGGGGGTGGCGTTTGTTCCGCAGCCTGACAAATGAAAGGGACCCCCGTCCCGAGCTAGCCGCAGGCTGCGACGATCGGCAACGAGGTGCAATGATGGGGTTGCGCCTCATCGACTCGCTCGAAAGAGAAAGTCCATGGCCATTATCAAGGTTGGTATCGATCTCGCCAAGAGCATCTTTGCGAACCACGACGGATGGCATGCTCATCTGGCGGCGCGTCGCGGCGCCAGCGTCCGAGGACGGGCATCGGCGGCGATGCACTCGACTGGATGGCCGCGCAAGAGCGCGCGCATCCCGGGAGGCAGCGGCTGGTCGGTGACGATCGCCGAGACTTCGGTGAGCGAGCCGATCCGCACCGAAGCGGTCCGGCCGAACTTGCTGTGGTCGATCACCAGCACGCGCCGGCGCGCGCGTTGCATCATCGCCCTGACCACCGCCACCTCGGCCTCGTGATAGTCGAGCAGGCTGCCGTCCTGATCGACGGCGCCCACGCTGAACAGGCAGTAGTCGGCCCGGTATTGCTCCACCGCGGCCAACGTCGAAGTGCCGCTCACGCCCAGGTTGCGGCGCTCGACGCGGCCGCCCAGCACGATCACCTCGACGCCCGGTTGCGCGACCAGCACCTGCGCCGCTTCCAGGTTGTTGGTGATCACCTTCAGCTCCGAGCGCGCGCGCAGCGCGTGGGCGACCGCCAGCGTGGTCGTACCCAGAGACAGGAACACCGACGAGTGATCGGGCAGCCAAGCGGCCAGGCGCTGCCCGATCCGCGTCTTCTCCCTGGCAAACTCGCCGTGACGTTGGGCGTAGTCGGTGTTGCGCACACTCGAGGGGATCGACGCGCCGCCGTGGTGCCGGACCAGCCGCCCCGCGTCGGCCAGCAGGTTCAGGTCCGCGCGTATGGTCTGCGGCGTTACCTCGAAGCGCGCCGCGAGCTCCTCGATGGCCAGGTAGCCCGTGCCGCGGATCAGCTCAAGGATGCGTTCGCGTCGAGCAGTGACCGGCATCGGCGCTCAGCCTGCTGGATATCGCGCCGCGAATTCGGGTCCGTCGCCGGCCATCGCGACTTCGCCGCGCCACGCCGCATGCCGTTGCCACGGCACGGCGAGGCGATCGGTCAGCGCGTTGATCTGCTGGACGTAGCGCACCGCGGCGCCCGCCAGTTCGCGCTCCATTGCCGGCAGATCGGGAAAGCGTTCGAACGCCTGCTGCCAGATCGCGCGGCCGCACAGGTAGCCACTGGCGCCGGCCCGGTAGGCGAAAGTCAGCGAGCGCTGAAAATCGGCCGGACCCGCACCGGCGCTGAGCAACACCCACGGCCGCGTGGTGAGTGTGCCCAGCGCGTCGTAGGCGCGCTGCACTGCGCCGGCCTGCGGCCCGTCGGGGTCCGGCACACCGTGCAGTACCGCGGGCGGTTCGAGCTTGTAGATGTCGACCCCGAACCCCGGATCGGCAAAGTCGCGCATCGACTCCTGGACCAGGCGCGCGCGATTGGCGGCCAGCCAGCCTTCCTGGTCGGAGGGCAGCGGGTACACCAGCAGTTCCAGCAGCAGGACGATGTCGTGCGCCCGGCACTCGGCGCCGATGCGCCTGACCCATTCTTGCTGCTGCGCGCACACCGAGGGCGCCGCGTCGGGCCGGTACCAGGCCAGCAGCTTGACCGCGTCGGCGCCGATGCGCCGGATCTGCTGCACGCTCCACGACGGGATCGCCGTCGACAGCCGCCCGTGCGCAGTCTCGTCGGTGACATGATGCTCCAGCGACAGGCACAGCCCGATGGCCGGCGACATCTCGCCGGCGCAGCGCGGATACGCGAAATTCGGGTCCATCAGCATCGCCGAGGCGTGCGGCGACAGGTGCCGGGTGACCGCGGACTTCACTGCGGCCAAGTCGGCGTACGGCGCCTCCGCGGCGTCACGTTTTTTGGCGATCGGCCCCATCAGCGGCGTGCGCTGGTCGATCGCGATCATTTTCCAGCGGCCGCCCTGGTCCGCCAGCCGGCGCATGCCCCACAATTTTCCCGCGCTCAGTTTCACCACGCACATCCTTTCAGAAATTCGTCGACGGCCGCCCGGTCCGGCACCGCTTCCCAGCCGCTGCCATTGCGGCACTTCAACGCCGCCGCGGCCGTGGCAATGCGACCCGCGGCGATCACGCCCTCGCCCTGCGCCAGCGCCAGCGTGTAGGCGCCGTGGAACACGTCGCCCGCGCCGTTGGTGTCGCGCGCAACGATGTCCTGCGCGGGAATTCGCAGTAGCTCGCCGTCGATCAGGAACGCGCTGCCCCCTTCCCCTAGCGTGACCCCGACCACGCCGGCGGCAGTGGCAGCAGCGTTGCGCAATCCCGCCTCGACCTCGCCGGTGCCAGACAGCTCGGCGAGTCCAGGCTGCGAAAAAATCGCGTGGTCGGCCAGCGGCAGCAGCGTGCGCACCGCGTCCGCGTCGCCGCGATCGGCGTCGAGCACGCGCGGAATTCCCGCCGCCCGCGCGGCCTGGTACAGCGCCCGCGCGCCCTGCGTCCAGCGAAAATCCGCCAGCACCGCCTGCACCGAGGCCACCTCAGCGAGCGGCAGCCAGCCGGCGTCATCGTCGAGTTGCCCGAGGAAAACCGCGAGCGTGCGCTCGCCGTTGGCCGCGACCAGCACCGCCGCGACCGGAGTCTGCGTGCCGGAAACGATGGGTGCGTGAACCCGGACGCAGTGCGCCTCCATCTCTGCGCGCAGCTCGGCGCCGGTCAGGTCATCTCCCAGCCGGCCCCAGTAGTGGACTTTGCCGCCGAGCGCGGCGGCGGCGATCGCTGCCGTCGCCGCCATGCCGCCACCGCGTCGGCAAAAAGAGGTTGCCGTGAGCTTCTGCGGGACTGGCGGCAGAGACGGCACTTCAAACACCAGGTCGCGCACCACTATGCCCAAACAGATGATCGCGGCCATTCGGGGCTAGCGGCGGCCGGTCTGCGCATCGAACAGGACCACCGATTCGGGGTCCAGCGCCAGCAGCACCGCCGCTGCCATGCGGATCTCGGTGTCGCCGGGCAGTCGCGCCACCACTTTGTGCCCGGCGCATTCGACGGTGATCAACGTATCGGCCCCCAATGGCTCCACCACGCTCACGGTCCCGCGCAAATGCGCCTGCGACTCGTGCTCGACGACGCGAATGCGTTCGGGTCGCGCGCCCAATTGTGCTTCGCCCTGGCGCGCGCCGTCCAGGCGCAGCACGCTGCCGCCGGGCAAATGCACGTTCGCACCTTCGACCTGCACCGGCAAAAAGTTCATCGCCGGCGCGCCGAGAAAGCCGGCGACAAAACGCGTCTGCGGCTGATGATAGAGCTCCAGCGGGGTGCCGATCTGCTCGATCTCCCCGCCATTGAGCACGACAATGCGATCGGCCATGGTCATCGCCTCGACCTGGTCGTGGGTCACGTAGACCGATGTGGTCTTGAGCCGCTGGTGCAGCGCCTTGATCTCCGAGCGCATGTCCACCCGCAACTTGGCGTCCAGATTGGACAAGGGCTCGTCGAACAGGAACACCTTGGGATGGCGGACGATCGCGCGGCCCATCGCCACGCGCTGCCGCTGGCCGCCCGAGAGCTCGCGCGGCCGGCGCTCCAGCAGGTGCTCGATCTGCAGGACCGCCGCCGCCTCCTGCACCCGTTGCTCGACCTCCGCCGCCGGGTACTTGCGCATTTTCAGGCCGAAGCCCATGTTCTTGCGAACGGTCATCTGCGGATACAGCGCATAGTCCTGGAACACCATCGCGATGTCGCGCTCCGAGGGGTGCAGCGCGTTGACGACCCTGCCTTCGATGGCGATCTCGCCGGCGTGAAAGCTTTCGAGTCCGGCAATCATGCGCAACAGCGTCGACTTGCCGCAGCCGGAAGGTCCGACAAAGACCATAAACTCGCCATGCGCGACCTCGACGCTGAGTTCGCGGATCACCTCGACGCTGCCGTAGCGCTTGCCGACCTTTCGTATCGAAACCCCGCTCATCGCGCGCTCAGCCGGCCAGCGACAACTGCGGCTTGAGCCGCTCGCCGCGCGCGAACTGCGCGAACAGTTCCTGCAGCGATTCGAGCGGCACCCGCGCGTCGACCAGGGTCTCGTAACGCGCGCGGTCGGCGCGCAGCAGCTCGATATTCATCGCGTATTCGGAAATCGGGAAATAGAACGAGCGGACATAGTAGAAATCCTTGCGCCGGATGGCTTTGGTTTCGTTGACGTGCCAGGCGTCGGCTTCGCCGAGCTGAATGACCGCGCCACGCGCGGCAACCAGCTCCAGCGCGCTCTGCCGCGCGGCGTCCTTGCCGCTGCATTCGAGCACCAGCGCATAGCGCGCGCGCCCTTCGAGGTTCGTCAGCGGAACCCCGCCCAGATCGCCGGCGACCTGCCGGCGATACGGATTCGGATCGAACACCTCGACCGGCCCATAGCCGAACTGCTGCAGCACCAGCAGCGCGCCCAGGCCGATCGGCCCGGCGCCCAGGATCAGCGCGCGCCCGGCCGGCACCAGATTCTGGCTCAGCCGCACGCCGTGCGCGGCGGTGCCGATGGTGTCGAGCAACAGCGGCGCCAGATGGTCCGGGATGTCGTTGGGGACCGGAAGCAAGCACTGTTCGGGCACCGCCAGCGCCTCGGCATAGCCGCCGGCGCGCTGCCAGCCAATCAGGTCGGTCGCGTTTTCGCACAACTGAGGGTGGCCAGCATTGCAGGTGTCGCACTGCCCGCACCAGACCGGGATGTACACCACGCAGCGCTGCCCGTGCAGAGCGTGCCCGGGCTGGTCCACTGTGCCGGCGATTTCGTGCCCGGGGGTGACCGGC
>JBDSEG010000031.1:0-9827 GCA_039920165.1 Burkholderiaceae bacterium | reverse complement strand
GAGCAATTTCGGCCGGTTCCGACAGCGCGACCCGCCACATTCCGACGCGCCGCGGCACGGCTCGCGTTAGCCTTGGTGGCCGAAACGAAACCTCCAACGTGTGGCCGCCCGACCTGCATCGACCCCCGACGCCGCCCTGCGCACCTACCGCGCAAAGCGCGATTTCAAGATCACGTCCGAACCCGCCGAAGGCGGCGTTGCGGGAACCGATCGCTTGACCTTCGTGGTGCAGAAGCACTGGGCGAGCCGGCTGCATTACGACTTTCGGCTGGAGCTCGATGGCTCGCTGATGAGCTGGGCCGTGCCGAAGGGGCCGAGCTTCGATCCGAAGGACAAGCGCGTCGCGATCCACGTCGAGGACCACCCTTTGTCGTACGCCGGCTTCGAAGGCACCATCCCCGCAAAGCAGTACGGCGCGGGCAAGGTCATTGTCTGGGACAAGGGCGTCTGGAGCCCGGTGGGCGACCCGCACGAGGGCTTGCGCAAGGGCGACCTCAAGTTCGACCTGCACGGCCACAAGCTGCACGGCCGCTGGGTGCTGGTGCGAATGAAAAGCAAGGGAGAAAGACAGGAGCCGTGGCTGCTGATCAAGGAACGCGACGCGCACGTGCGGCCGGCGGCCGATTTCAGCGTCGTCGACGAGCTGCCGGACAGCGTGCAGGCGCTCGCGATGCCGAAGGCCGCGCCAGCTGCGAGCGCGCCGGCGCCGACGAAGAAGGCGATGCGCGGCAAGGCCACGGCGCGCACGGCGCTGCCGCCCGAAGCCAGGCCGGCCGCGCTGCCCGACAAGCTCGCGCCGCAACTCGCGGTGCTCGCCGATTCGCCGCCGCGCGACGCTGCCGCGTGGGTCTACGAAATCAAGTTCGACGGCTACCGGATGCTCGCCCGCATCGACGGCGACACCGTGAAGCTCGTCACCCGCAACGGCAACGACTGGACGGCCAAGCTCGGCGCGCTGCATCGCAGCCTCGTCGAGGCGCGACTGCCGCCGGGCTGGTACGACGGCGAGATCGTGGTTCCGAACGCGCTGGGGATTCCCGACTTCGGCGCGCTGCAGAATTCGTTCGACTCCAGCCGCACCGAGAACATCGTCTTCTACCTGTTCGACCTGCCGTATTTCGATGGCCACGACCTGCGCGCCGCGCCGCTGGAATCGCGCCGCGCGTTGCTGCAAAGCGTGCTCGCCGACGCCGCGTCGCCGCGCATCCGCTTCAGCGAGGTGTTCGACGCGCCGGCCCACAGCATGGTCGCGTCGGCGTCCGCGCTCGGTCTGGAAGGGATCGTCGGCAAGCGCAAGGGCACGCCCTACCGAAGCGCGCGCAGCGCCGACTGGATCAAGCTCAAATGCCACCGGCGCCAGGAATTTGTGATCGCCGGCTATACCGACCCCGCCGGGTCGCGCACCGATTTCGGCGCGCTGCTGCTGGGCGTGTACGACGCCGACGGCACGCTGCAATACGCCGGCAACGTCGGTACCGGCTTCAGCCAGCGCGATCTCGGCGAGATCAAGCGCAAGCTCGACGCGGCGGCGACCGACACCCCTTCGTTTCCCAAGGGCACTCCTGTCGAGGGGCGGCCGCACTGGGTCGCGCCCAAGCTCGTCGGCGAAGTCTCGTTTGGCGAGTGGACACGGACCGGGCGCGTGCGCCACGCGGTCTTTCGAGGCCTGCGCACAGACAAGGATGCGCGCGCGATCGTGCGCGAGAAGGAGATTGCGATGGACGAATCCGCCTCCGCGCCGACAGCCCCGATGGCAGCAGCTTCGAAGCGAATCGCCGCGAAGCCCGCCGCTGCTCCCACCCCCGAAGGGCTGGCCGGCAAGGTCCGAGTGACCAACCCCGAGCGCGTGATCGATCCGTCGACCGGCATCACCAAGATCGAACTGGTGCGCTACTTCGACCTGGTCGGCGACCTGATGATGACCCACCTGAAAGGCCGGCCGGTCTCGCTCGTTCGCGCGCCCTCGGGCATCGCCGGCGAGCTGTTCTTCCAGAAGCATGCCGAGATCGACAAGCTGCCCGGCGTACGTCAGCTCGATGCGGCGCTGTTCCCCGAGCACCCGCCGATGATCGAGATCGCGAGCCGGCAGGGCATCCTGTCGGTCGCCCAGTGGAATACGGTGGAGATCCACACCCAGAACGGTTGCGCCAAGTCGTTCGACACCCCCGACCGCATGGTGTTCGACCTCGACCCGGGCGCAGGCGTGGCCTGGCGTCAGGTGCAGGAAGCGGCGCAGCTCGTGCATGCGTTTCTCGACGAGCTCGGCCTGCCGTCGTTCCTGAAGACCAGCGGCGGCAAGGGGCTGCACGTGCTGGTGCCGATCAGGAAGGGCCACGACTGGGATGCCGTCAAGGGCTTCTCGCAGGCGGTCGTGGCGCACATGGCTGCGACGGTGCCACAGCGCTTCGTGGCGAAAAGCGGGCCGAAGAACCGGGTCGGCAAGATCTTCATCGACTACCTGCGCAACGGCCTGGGCGCGACGACCGTGGCCGCCTGGTCGGCACGTTCGCGGCCCGGACTCGGCATCTCGGTGCCGGTCGACTGGAGCGAGCTGATGCAGCTTCGCGGGGGCGATCACTGGACGGTGCGCAGCGCGCACGAGCGCCTGGACCGCGGCAACGAGCCGTGGGCCGGGTATGCGAAGGCTGCGCGCAGCCTGAGGGCCGCGATGCGCAAGCTCGACTTCGAACCCTGACCGCAAGAAAGGAGCGACACCATGCCGCGTGCCATCTGGAAAGGCGCCATCAGCTTCGGGCTGGTGCACGTGCCGGTCGGCCTGTACCCGGCGTCGCAGGACGTCGGTATCGACTTCGACTGGCTCGACAAGCGCTCGATGGACCCGGTCGGCTACCAGCGCATCAACAAGCGCACCGGCAAGACGATCGAGGGCGACGATATCGTCAAGGGCATCAAGCAGGAAGGCGGCGAGTACGTCGTGCTGAGCGAGGACGAGATCAAGGCCGCGTACCCGAAGACGACGCAGACGATCGAACTCGAAAGCTTCGTCAAGCGCGACGAGATCTCGTTCCTGCTGCTCGAGACACCGTACTACCTCGAGCCGAGCGGGCGCGGCGCCGACAAGGTGTATGCGCTGCTGCGGGAAGCGATGAACCGGGCCGGCGTGATCGGCATCGGCCGCGTCGTGATCCACACCAAGGAGCATCTCGCGGCGCTGATCCCGAACGATTCGGCACTCGTGCTCAATACCATTCGATGGGCGAGCGAAATCCGACCGATCGACGAATTGAAGCTGCCCGATGCGGGCAAGGCGAGCGCGCCCAAGCCGGCCGAACTCGCGATGGCGGTGCAGCTCATCGCCGACATGACCGCGCCATGGAAGGCCGACGCGAGCGAAGACATCTTCACGGCTGCGGTGCACAAGCTCGTCGCGCGAAAGGTCGCGGCCGGCCAGACCGAGACCGTGGAGCCGCTCGAGGAGGCACCGTCGGAAGGCACGGCTTCCAACGTGGTCGACCTGACCGAGCTGCTCAAGCGCAGCCTTGGCCAGCGCGCGCCCGCCGCGAAGCCGGCGGCGAAGGCCGCGAAGGCTAAACCCAAGCCCGCCGCGAAACGAGCGCGCGGATAGATCGGCGCCGCGCGCGGTTCGCGCGAGCCACTCACGCGTCGCAAGAGGGGGAGAGTCGAGGCGTCAAGCCACGCGCGCCGGCAGCACCGTGCCGCGGCACTCGCCGAAACCGATACGGCGCTGGCCTGCGCGTTCGCAGTGGCCGCGCAGAATGACGGTATCAAAGTCCTCGAGAAATGTGCGGTGCTCGCCGTTCGACAGGGCGATGACCCGCTTGCCGGCCTGGCTCAGTTCAAGCAGAGAGCCACCCTGCTCGGGTTGCGGGCCCGACAAGGTTCCCGTCGCGAGCAGGTCGCCGGTGCGCAGATTGCAGCCGTTGACCGTATGGTGGGTGACGAGCTGGGCCAGGGTCCAGTAGGCGTCGCGGTAGTTCGATTGCATCAGCCGGTCGCCGGCATGGCCGGCGACTCGCATCGCCGCGGTCTGCAGCCAGACCTCGAGTTCGATATCGAAGCCGCCGTGCGCGCGGTTGGCTTCCGAGTCGAGGTACGCCAGCACGTCGGGGTCGCCCGCCGGTCGCGTGAAGGAGCTACGAAACGGCGCCAGCGCGTCCAGCGTCACCACCCAGGGCGAGACCGTGCTGGCGAAGCTCTTCGACAGGAACGGGCCGAGCGGCTGGTACTCCCAGCCCTGGATATCGCGTGCGCTCCAGTCGTTGAACAGCGCGAGGCCGAAGACCTGCGCTTCGGCCTCGCCCATCGCAACCGGCTGGCCGAGCTCGTTGCCACGTCCGACGAAGGCGCCGAGCTCGAGTTCGTAGTCCAGGCGCCGGCTCGGCTGCAGGCTGGGAACGCTCTCGCTGGCCGGCTTGGTCTGGCCGCGCGGCCGCGCGAACGCATGACCGAGTCCGGGCCCGCCGACACGGATCGACGAGGCCCGGCCGTGGTAGCCGATCGGCACCCATTTGTAATTCGGAAGCAGCGGGTTGTCGGGGCGGAACTGCAGGCCGACCGTCGTCGCATGGTGGATGCTCGTATAGAAGTCGGTGTAGTCGCCGATCTCGCACGGCAGCCCGATCTCGACCGAATCCTGCGCCTGCAGCGCGGCGCGCCAGTCACGCTCGCGCGCGCTGCCGAGTGCGAGGCCCTGCGAGATCGCCTGCCGGAGTGCACGCCGCGGCGCATCGGCGAGCGCCATCACGGCGGGCATATCGGCACCGGGCGCGAGCAGGCCGGCGGCGTGCAGGTCGAGCACCTGATCGCCGATCGCGACGCCGATGCGCCAGGGCGCGCCGGCATCGATTCGAAAGCGGCCGAACGGCAGGTTCTGGATCGGGAAGTCGCTGCTGGCTTCGCTGGCGCTTGCCACCCAGCTCGTCAATCCGGGATCGTGTGTCGCATCGAGTTCGTTCATCGCCTGATCCTCACGGCCGTGCCGGGTCGAAGTGCTTTTGAAGGCCGTCCCAGCAGCGGTCGTAGTCGGCCTGCCGCTCGGCGCTGTCGAGTGCCTGGCGCGTCGGCCGCAGCACGCACCGGGTCTCGAACATGAAGGCCATGGTGTCGCGGATCACATCCGGCTGTGCGAGGTCGGCCGCGCTCGCCTTGTCGAAAGTCGGAGCGTCGGGGCCGTGGCCGATCATGCAGTTGTGCAGGCTCGCGCCGCCGGGTAAGAAGCCCTCGGCCTTGGCGTCATAGCGGCCGTGCACGAGGCCCATGAATTCGCTCGCGACATTGCGGTGAAACCAGGGCGGGCGAAACGTATCCTGCATGGCGAGGATGCGCGGCGGAAAGATCGCGAAGTCGAGGTTGCTCACGCCGGGTGTGTCGGACGCACTGTGCAGCACGAGGAAGATCGACGGATCGGGATGGTCGTGGCTGATCGAGCCGATGGCATTGAAGCGTCGCAGGTCGTATTTGCACGGCGCGAGGTTGCCGTGCCAGGCGACCACATCGGCGGGCGAATGGTCCATGCGCGCCGACCAGAGGTTGCCCATGAACTTGGCAACGAGTTCATGCGGCGCATCGATATCTTCGTACGCCGCGACCGGGGTCTGGAAGTCGCGCGGGTTCGCCAGACCGTTCGATCCGATCGGCCCGAGGTCGGGCAGGCGCAGGGCGGCACCGTAGTTCTCGCACACGTAGCCGCGCGCCGCTTCGCTCAGCAACTCGACGCGGAAGCGCACGCCGCGCGGGATGACGGCGATCTGCTGCGGTGCCACGTCGAGGACGCCGAACTCGGTGACGAAGCGCAGCGCACCGAGCTGCGGAACGATCAGCAGCTCGCCATCGGCGTCGTAAAAATAGCGCCGCTGCATCGAGCGGTTGGCGGCATAAATATGCACCGCGGTGCCGCTTTGCAAATTCGGGTCCCCATGGCCGGCCATCGTTACGAGGCCTTCGATGAAATCGGTGGGCGCACTCGGCAGCGGCAGCGGATTCCAGCGCAGCGCATCCGGCGGTGATGCGCCGTCGCCGAAGTCGCTCACGATGCGCCCCGAATCGATGCGCTCGAAGCGACCGTGGATGGCCGACGGGCGGATGCGGTACAGCCAGCTGCGCCGGTTGTCGGCGCGCGGCGCGGTGAAGGCGGTGCCGCTGAGCTGCTCCGCATACAGACCGTAGGCGCAGCGCTGAGGAGAATTGCGCCCGACCGGCAGCGCGCCGGGCAGCGCCTCGGTCGCAAAGTGGTTTCCGAAGCCGGTCTGGTATTCGAGGTCGGTCTTCATCGGATCAACTCGTGCTGAGCACGCCGCGCTCGATCTGGTCCCGCTCGAGCGACTCGAACAGCGCTTTGAAGTTGCCTTCGCCGAAGCCGTCGTCGCCCTTGCGCTGGATGAATTCGAAGAAGACCGGGCCGAGCACGGTGGCCGAGAAGATCTGCAGCAGCAGGCGCCTTGCGCTGCCGCCTTGCGTGCTGCCGTCGAGCAGAATGCCGCGTGCCTGCAGTGCCGCCGCATCTTCCCCGTGACCGGGCAGGCGTTCGTCGAGCATGCGATAGTAGGTCGCGGGCGGCGCTTTCATGAGCGGCACGCCGGCGCGCGCTAGGCTGTCGACGGTCGCGAGCAAATCGTCGGTATAGAGCGCGATGTGCTGGATGCCTTCGCCGTTGAACGCCATCAGATATTCCTCGATCTGGCCGGCGCCGCGCGAAGACTCCTCGTTCAGCGGGATGCGGATTTTGCCGTCGGGCGCGGTCATCGCCTTCGACGTGAGACCGGTGTACTCACCCTTGATATCGAAGAAGCGGATCTCGCGGAAATTGAAGATGCGCTCGTAGAACGCGGCCCAGTACGCCATGCGCCCGCGGTAGACGTTGTGCGTCAGGTGGTCGATCAGCTTGAGGCCGTGGCCGACCGGCCATCGATCGACGCCTTCGATGAATTCGAAGTCGATGTCGTAGATCGACTTGCCGTCCCGGGTCGGCGCTCGGCCGCCAGAAGCCGCCCCGACCCCCTCGGGGGGCGACGGCGAGGCCGTCGGGGGGCCGTCATCGAAGCGGTCGATGAGATAGAGCGGCGCGCCACCGATGCCCTTGATCGCGGGCAGGCGCAACTCCATCGGACCGGTCGGCATCTCCAGCGGCTGCGCGCCGCGTTCCAGCGCGAGCGCATAGGCCGCATGCGAATCCCGGACCCGAAACGCCAGGCCGCAGGCCGACGGTCCGTGCTCGGCCGCGAAATAGCCGGCCGGGCTGCGCGGTTCGCGGTTGACGATGAAATTGATCTCGCCCTGGCGATACAGCACGACGTCCTTCGAACGGTGCGTGGCGACCAGGCTGAAGCCCAGTCGTTCGAAGACCGGTTCGAGCGTGTTGGGCACGGGCGCGGCGAATTCGACGAACTCGAATCCCATCAGGCCCATCGGGTTGTCGAACAGGTCGGTCATGGTCGGGCTCCGCTGCAACGAGGAGCCGCCATGATATTTCGCGCCGCCGGGTGGCTCCCGGCGCGGGATGGCGAGCGTCAGTTGGTCGCGACGAGGCTGAAGCCCGGCAGGGTCAGCGTGATTCGGGCGTGCTGACCGAGGTTGCCGGCGGCGTCTGTCTCGACGCAGGTCTCGGACAGGCGGTCCGTGGGTTCACCGAGGAAGCGGTTGCTCGACGCGACGCACAGATAGACCACCCCGCCGTCGGCCACCACCGACCAGGTGTGGAATGAGGTGCCGAGCGAACTCGCGGTTGGCGAGCAATCGCTCAAGGTGGTGGCGGCGTACAGCGGGCCGCTGCTTCCCGCGGGAGAGCCGGTCGGCGGGACGGCGGCGATCACGTCGGTCTTGGAACACGTCGGCGATCCGCCGTCGGTGCTGACGCGCGAACCGAGCTGGCGGAATCCGGTATCGACGAACTGCTCGTTCAGCACTTCTTGCGCGATCTGTGTCGAGACCTGAACGACGCGGTTGCGAAAGATCGACTTGAGGGCATTCGCTCCAGTGACCGGAAAGATGTCCGAGCCGCCCGGCGCGACCGCGAGCGTTAGCTGGTAGTCCTGCCCGTCCGAAGCCCGACCGGCTACGGCCCAGGATCGCGTCGTCGTCAGCAGCCGCGTCCAGGCGACCTGTGCGTCGAAGACGACGACGCCGGGCGCTGGCGGTAGGGGCGACGTCCCCGCCGTCGAAGTAGAACCGACACCGCCACCGCCACCGCCGCCGCAGCCGGTGACAAGGGCGACGCTGGCGAGCAGCACGGGGATGGCGTACGTTTTCACTTGCTTACCTTCTCGAAGTGGGGCGCGTCGGCCGGCCCTGGATTGCCTTGTATCGGCCGCCGTACGCCCGCGCACGAGTGGCAATGTAGGGGGGGCGGGCGTTCCCAACTCATGCCCCGCTGCAACCGGCGGCAGCTTGCGTGCGTTTGCGCACGCCCTGACGGTTCGGTGCGGCGCCTGCGCTACTCGAGCTTGCCGATCTTGCGAACCGCCTGGGTCATCGTCTTCGCGTCGGCATCCCAGTAGGTCTTGAACGCGGGGGCGTCCAGATATTCAAGCGGGCTGCCCGCCTTCTGGATCGTCTGCTGCACGACCGGGTCGGTGGCGACCTTGGCCGCGGCAGCACGCAGCCGGGCGACGATATCGGGCGGGGTCTGGCTCGGCACGAAGAGCGCCGACCACTGCGCGAACCGCACCGGATAGCCGGCCTGCGTCAGGCTGCCCACATCGGGCAGGGAAGCGACCGGCCGATCGCCCCAGTGTGCGAGCGCGCGCAGCTTGCCCGAACGGATGTGCTGAACCACGGTCGACGGACCGCTCGCCAGCGCATCCACCTGCCCGCCGAGCAGCGCGACGATCGCCGGCCCCGCGCCGGTGTAGGGGATGTGCGTCATGCGAAAACCGGCCTGCTGCTTGAGCATTTCCATCGGCACGTGCATGGTCCCGTAGTTGCCCGAGCTGCCGTAGTTGTATTTGCCGGGCGCCGCCTTGGCCGCCGCGACGAACTCGGCCAGCGTCTTCCACGGCGCCTCGGCGCGAACCACCAGCACCGTCGGGTCGGCGGTGAAGCGCGCGATCGGCACGAACTGGTCGAGCGTGTACGCCGGCTTGCGATCGAGCAGCTTGTCGGCCTCGGGCAGGATCGAGATCGACGACAGCGACAGCAGCACCGTATAGCCGTCCGGCGCGGCGCGGGCCGCCTGGCCGATGCCGAGCGCACCGCCCGAGCCGGCCTTGTTCTCGACCACCACGGTCTGCTTGAGTTCGCGTGACAACGCCTCGGCGACCGGCCGCGCCACCGTATCCGCGACGCCACCCGGCGGGAAGGGAACGATCATCGTGATCGGCCGATCCGGCCAGGCCGATTGGGCCGATGCCGCGAGCGTCATCATCGACAGTGCTGTGGCCAGCGCAACGCGCAGAACCTTGGTGTTCATGCGGCCTCCCGAGCGACGAAGCGGTTCTCGATCATTCCGAGGCCATCGATCTCGATCTTCACCACGTCGCCGTGTGCGAGCCAGCGCGGCGGCTTCATGCCCATTCCCACGCCCGCCGGCGTGCCGGTCGCGATGATGTCGCCCGGCAGCAGCGTGATGCCGCGCGAGCAGGTCTCGATCAGGGTCGGGATATCGAAGATCAAATCTTCGGTGCGCGCATCCTGGCGCAGCTCGCCGTTGACCCAGCAGCGCACGCGGGTCGCGGCGGGGTCGAAGCCATCGGCGGTGACGATCCACGGTCCCATCGGGCAGAAGGTATCGAACGACTTGCCGAGGTCCCATTGCTGGTGGCGCATCTGCACGTCGCGCGCGGTCACGTCGTTGACGATGGTGTAGCCGTACACATGGCCGAGCGCTTCGCCGCGCGTGATGTTGCGGCCGG
>JBDSEG010000030.1:0-4758 GCA_039920165.1 Burkholderiaceae bacterium | reverse complement strand
CGATCTCGCACCGCTCGTGGCCGGCAAGCTCGAGCCGAAGACACAGCCCGCCGAAGCCATCGCGGCGAACAACGTCGTCGACGGTTTGGTGCTGCACAGCCGTTGGCGCGCCGACGGACGCCCGGTGAACGCGTTGCTGCGACAGGCAGGCGCCAGCGCCGAAGAACTTCAAAAGATGGTGCGCGAACTCGACGCCCTGGGCGATGCGATCGACGGCCTGGGCGACGCGCTCACCTCCGAAGCCGCCTACCAGATCGCGCGTGGCAACACCTCGCGCATCGCCAGCACGCTGGCCGCGATCGCGCATGGCGATGCGCCCGCGCCCGAGCTGGAGGTGGCGCGCATGCCGCGCACTGGCGTCGCGCTCACGCACCGCCTGCTCGCGCTGTGGAGCGGCACACCCGCCGCGACCACCGGCTGGGCAGCGGCATCGACCTCGGCGCGCGCGAGTGCCGAGCCGATGCTCAATGCCTGGGCCGCGAAGCTGCTCGGCGACCCGCGAAAGGTGCGCTGCACGATCGAGCGCATCGACGACGCCACGGGTACCGTCGCGGAGACCCGCGCGCTGCGCCTGAGCGACCTCAAACTGTCGCCGCTGGACATCGTGCACGGCGTGGAGGCGATGGCCGGCCCTCGACGCGCCGACACCTCGCCCGACGACATCGAGCAACGCCTGCTGTATGCCGCGCGGCAACAGCCGGCCGGCTTCGACGCGCAGGCCAACCTGCGAATCCAGCATGCGCGGCCCGCCGATCTCGCGGCGACGGAGCTCACGCTGCTCGACGTGCTGGAGCAAGCCCGCGCCGCACGCCGACTGCTTTCGGGCGCGCGCGGCGCGGATGCCGAAGACCTCAATCCGCCGGAGCGCGCCGGTGGAGGCACGCTCGATCACGCAGAGCTGGAAGCCCGCGTCGTCAAGGCCGAGAAGGCGGTCAATACCGCCCACAAGGCGCTCGACACGCTGGTAAAGAAAGGCAGCGCGAGCACCGCCGATGCCTTGCGCGCTGCCATGCTGAAGCTCGGGGGCTTCGGCCTGGCACCGGCTGTGCCCGCCATCGCGACCGGCGACGATGCGCCGACGCGCGGCGCTCTGCTGCAGCAGGCCGCCGCCTTGCTCAAGCAGGGCAAGCCGCGTCTCGACCAGGGTGCGAGTTTGCGCGCCGCGCCGGCGTCGATCGAGCCGCGCGTGCGACGCGACCAGTTGCTAGAGCGCATGCGCGCGGTGTTCGGCGCGGCCTTCGTGGCGCTCCCGCGCTTCGCCTGCGACACCGCGGGCGCCGCCGAGCTGGCATCCGCGCTCGCCGCGACGACGCTCACGCAGGGCGGCGACCCGTTGGCCGCGCACACATGGTTCACCCGCAGCGCGCGCGTGCGCGACCCGGTGTCGCGCCTCGCGGCCTGCCTGCGCGGGGCAGAGGTGCTGAACACCGGCGACCGCCTGAACCTGCGCGTTGCGCAACTGCCCTTCGTGAGCGGCGAGCGCTGGGTCGGCCTGCCTTGCGAGCCGGACCGCGAGCCGCCCTCCGGCAAGCTCTCGCTGGTGCTGCAGGCGTCGGCCACGCTCGACGCCGCGTTGCCCTTGTGCGGACTGGCCGTCGACGAATGGATCGAGGTCGTGCCGAGCCGACGCGAGACCACCGCGATCACCTTCCAGTACAACCCGCCCGACGCCTGCGCGCCACAAAGCGTGCTGCTCGCGGTGCCGCCCACGCCCGACGAGGCGTGGACCATCGCCAGCCTGCACCGCGTGCTGGCCGAGACGCTGGACCTGGCCAAGCTGCGCGCCGTCGATGCCGAGGCGCTCGCGGGCACCGCCCAATACCTGCCCGCGCTCTACCTCGCGTTCAACGCGAAGGACGACGTGGTGTCCACCGACGCCGCGGCCTTCAAGAGGTAGGCGATCTTTGTCGATGCGCCGGAAAAATGGCATGCCAGTGAAGCCCAAGCCGCCTCCCGACGCACCCGGCGCAGCGCCGAAGCCGAAGCCGAAGCCTTCGCCGAAGCCGAAGCCGACGCCGTCGCCGTCGCCGTCGCCACTGCCGGCGCGCCTGCCCCGGCAACCTCCCGAACCGCCCGAGCCGCGCGACCCACCGGCGCCGCGGCCGCCGCCACCACGCCCGCCGCCGCCGTCGCCGCGACCGCCACCATCGCCGCCTCCCACGGGGCCGAGCACGGCGTCGATCACGAGCTGGACCCGGCTCGAGCCGCGCTGCCGCGACGACGCCATGACGAGCGGCTCCAGCGCGCGGGTGTTCGATCCGCTGTGGTTCCTCGCGCGGCAATGGCAGCTCGGCGAATTCCAGGCCGAGGACGCGGGCTCGCCGGTGCAGGCGCGCGTGCGCGCGACGAGCGCGCTGTTGTCGCGTTGCCACCTCGGCGAGCTGAAGCACGACACCCAGGTCCAGGCGCCGCCCTACGACCCGCTGGGCTTGCCGCTGGAGGTGCACGTCGAGCGCCGAAGCATGCGGCCGGCCGATGCGAACGACGCACGCATGCTGACGCTGGCGGTCGAGTCCGGCCTGCATTTCCTGCGCATGCTCGAAGGGCAACCCTTGTCCAAGAGCTACCGCGCGGCCTTCATCAAGCACTTCTCGTTGCAGGCGCTGCCGTCAGCGCCGCCCGATGCCGACCCGATCGACGAGGGCACTGCTCGCTTCATGCAGACCATGACCGGACGCGCGCCCGACGCACGCCGGCTGGCCGTCGCGTTCCGCGAGGGTGGTGCGGCGCAGGTCGTCGTCGATGCGGCACTACAGATCGCGGTCGCCGACCGCGCCGAAGTGCAGCAGGCGGCGCAAGCCTGGCTGGTCTGGCATGACGGCCTCGTGAACGAGCCAGCCCGCGAGGCCGATGGGGCCTCCGATGCTTGGCTGCCTGCGCGCCTGGAATACGCCGTCTCGGTCGCGGGCCGTCTGTCGGATCGCCCGCAAGACGAGGTCGCGCTGACCGCAGCCGAGTTCGACGATGGCCGGCTCGACTGGAGCAGCTTTGACCGCAACCTCGAAGTCCGCATGGGAACCGATGGCGACCGCAAGCTGAGCGCTCTCACCGAGACCACCGTTCCCGCGCCCGTCAGCTTCCGTGGCGCGCCGGCGGCGCGCTTCTGGGAGATGGAAGACGCGCGCATCGCTTACGGGCTTCTGCCGGTAGGGCCGACCGACCTCGCGCAGTTGATGGTGATCGAATACGCGGGCAGCTACGGCAACGACTGGTTCGTCGTCCCTCTTACGCTGCCCGTCGGTTCATTGACGCGGGTGGACTCGCTGGTCGTCACCGACACCTTCGGCGTGCGCAGCCTGCTGCGGCCGCTTGGCGATCCAGCCTTGCCGCGACCCCACTGGTCGATGTGGCAGCTGGCCGTTCTTCGCCGGGCGGGCGAGGCGCCCATCGACTCGCCGCAGCGCAATCTCTTCTTCCTGCCGCCCTCGCTCGGCCGCGTGATCGAAGGCGGCCCGCTGGAAGACGTGCTCCTGATGCGCGACGAGATGGCCAACCTCGCATGGGCGATCGAGCGCAGCATTGAAAGCCCCGTCGAGCTGGCCGTGCAGCGCATCGAATACGACGCCGCGTCAACACCGCCATCCGACCCGGCGGACGCACCGGCGCACTACGTGCTGTCGTCGACCGTGCCGGCCAACTGGATCCCGCTGCTGCCGGTGCAGCTCAGGGCCGAAGGCGGCAAGATCGTCCAGCGACTCAAGCGCGCCGCCGTGCTGCAACCGGATGGTTCGAAGAAGATCCATGCCGCCCGGGGCACGGTGCTCAATGCCGGCACCGAGCTGCTGCTCTTCGACGAAGAGGTGCCGCGCGAGGGCGCGCATGTGACGCGCGGCCGAAGGATGGCAAGGTGGACCGATGGGTCCAGCTGGGTGTGGACTTCGTTTCGCAGGCAGGTCGGGCGCGGCGAGGGGTCGAGCGGGTTGCGCTTTGATCAGGTGGAGGGGGAGGGGGAAGGCGAGGGTTTGTAGACGCAGGCAGGTTACCGTCGGCCGGGCGAAAGGCATTGCAGCCATTTCTGCTCAACGGATGTGATGGTCACCACAGCAGCGGAGTTCGACGACGGTTATGGCAGTCGTCTTCGCCGGATCGTAGTTCTGGGGCAGCTTGCGGATGCGCTTCCCCACTGCACCGCGCATCGCCAGCTACATGATCTGTTCGACGCTTTCGGCGCCTCCCAGGCGGATCAAGTCGGCGTGCTTCATGTCGTTGAGCTTGCCCGGGTCGGTTTCCAGCCGGCGATTCAAGCAGGTGACGCGTTCGCATTGGCATCTCCTGATTTCACCAAGAAAGTCGCACAGGCGGCGTGGTCACCGAAGATTCAGTCCGGCAGCGCCACGGTCAGTTCATGCAGCCAATCCGCGCTTTGCCCGGCACCGGCGGCGACGAAGCCGAGCACCGATCGGCCGGTCGCCTTGTAGGTGTCTCCAGGGTCGAAGTCGTGCACCTCTTGATGCTCCAGCGCGGTGTCGAACATGCGGGTCCAGGTACTGCCGTCCTTGCGTTCGGGCAGCGTGCAATCGATCGCTTCGTGCCAGGCGTTGAAGACGAGCAGCACGCTGGCGTCGGTGCCGGCGCGCGGGATGGCCGAGACTTGCGCCTTGCCCTCGAGCAGCATTCCGAAGCACCGTGTTTGCGGATCGGACCAGTGCTCGGCGGTCATCTCGACCGCGTCCGGCGCGAGCCAGGTCACGTCCTTCACGCCAAACTCTTCGTTGTAGTCGCCGGTCATGAACCGGTTGCGGCGCAGCACCGGCAGCG
>JBDSEG010000029.1:0-4782 GCA_039920165.1 Burkholderiaceae bacterium | reverse complement strand
GCCGGCAAGCGCGTCTGGAACGTGCTGAGTTTCTGACCGGCGCCGGTCCGAGCCCGCACGCTGCCATGGCGGTCTATACCGAAGTCTCGTTCGACGAGGCGGCCGGCCTCGCCGAACGACTCGGCCTGGGCGCGCTCACCGCGCTCGCGCCTTGCCAGGGCGGGATCGAGAACACCAACTATTTTGTCGATACGAGCTGCGGTCGGTACGTGCTCACGCTGTTCGAGCGGCTCACCTTCGAGCAGCTGCCGTTCTACCTCGCGCTGATGCAGCACTTGGCGCAGCGCGGCCTGCCGGTGCCGGGGCCGCACGCCGATGCGCGGGGAACGATCCTGCACCGGCTGCACGACAAGCCGGCCGCGCTGGTCGACCGTCTGCCCGGCGCGCACCACCTCGCCCCCGACGCCGCGCACTGCGCGAACGTGGGCACCCTGCTCGCTCGGATGCATCTGGCGGTGCGCGACTTCGCGCCGACGCAGCCCAATCTGCGCGGACTCGAATGGTGGCGCGAGACCCTGCCCCAGGTTCTGCCGCATCTAGACACCGACCGGCGTGAGCTTGCGACGAGCGAACTGGACTACCAGGAGCAGGTGGCCGGATCACCGCTCTATGCCACGCTGCCGCGCGGCGCGATCCATGCCGATCTGTTTCGGGACAACGCGATGTTCGAAGGCGACCGGCTGGTCGGCGTGCTCGACTTCTATTTCGCCGGCGTCGATGCGCTCGCTTTTGATATTGCCGTGTGCCTGAACGACTGGTGCATCGACCTCGCGACCGGCCGCCTCGCGACCGATCGCGCGCTGGCGCTCGTCGACGCCTATGCCGCGCTGCGCCCGCTCGCCAGCGCCGAGCGCCGCCTGATGCCCGCCCTGATGCGCGCGGCGGCGCTGCGCTTCTGGATCTCGCGGTTGTGGGACGCCCACCTGCCGCGCGACGCCGCGATGCTGAGCGCGCACGATCCCGACCACTTCGAGCGGGTGCTGCGCGAACGCATCGCCACGCCCTGGCACCCGCTGCACGGCGACGCCGCCGACCTCCCCACCGCGCCTTCTTCCGCCACTGCATGAACCTTCCGACCGTTCCCGCCCGCCACGGCACCTTGTGGGTGCGCCAGGCCTTCCAGACCTTCGCGCGCCAGCCGCTCGCGTTCGGCGGCATGTTCGCGGCCTTCATGTTCACGGTCTTCGTCACCACGCTGCTGCCGTTGATCGGCTCGGTGCTGCTGCTGGTCGCCCTGCCGCTGGTCTCGCTCGGCTTCATGCTCGCAACGCGCGATGCGCTCGAGGGCCGGGTGCCGCTGCCCAACGCCTACTGGCGGCCGTTGCGCGGCGATCCGCGCCGGCGCATGGCGCTCTTGCAACTGTGCCTGCTGTATACGGTCGCCACCTTCGCCATCATGTGGCTCTCCGACCTGTTCGACGGCGGCGCGCTCGATGCCCTGATGCTGGCCTTGTCGGGCAGCGAGAAGGTGACGCCCGAGATCGTCAGCCAGCGCGTCGCCGATCCGGCGCTGCGCAACGGCCTCCTGTTGCGCTTCGGTCTGGCGGGGCTGCTTTCGGTGCCGTTCTGGCATGCGCCGGCGCTGGTCCACTGGCACGGCCACAGCGCTGCGAAATCGCTCTTCGCGAGCAGCATCGCGGTGTGGCGCAACAGGGCGGCCTTCACCTTGTACGGCTTGGCCTGGGTCGGCGTCGTCCTCGGCTTCACGATCGTGGCGAGCCTTCTGTTCGGCCTGCTCGGCCAGCCGCAATGGATTGCGCTGGCGGCGATGCCGGCCTCGCTCCTGTTCTCTACCGTGTTCTACGTCTCGTTGTATTTCACCTTCGTCGATTGCTTCGCCGCGGCGCCGCCGACGGTGGGCGACGACGCCCTGAACCCGAAGGAAACGCCATGAATCCCGTCACCAAGGTCGCCCTCGTCACCGGCGCGGGCAGCGGCATCGGCCGAGCAACCTCGCTCGCCCTGCTGAAGGCCGGCTACCACGTCGTGCTGGCGGGGCGACGCGCCGACGCCCTGCAGCACACGGTCGAGCAGGCCGGCGCGCTGGGCGCCAACGCACTCGCCGTCCCCACCGATGCGACCGAGCCCGCCTCGGTAGACGCGCTCTTCGCGGCGGTTCAGAAAACATTCGGCCGGCTCGACCTGCTGTTCAACAACGCCGGCACCGGCGCACCGGCGATTCCGCTCGACGAACTGTCGTTCGCGCAGTGGAAGACGGTCGTCGACATCAACCTCACCGGCGTGTTCCTGTGCACCCAGCATGCGTTCAGGATGATGAAGAACCAGACGCCCAAAGGTGGGCGGATCATCAACAACGGCTCGATCTCGGCCCACGCACCGCGCCCGTTCAGCATCGCCTACACCGCGACCAAGCACGCCGTCACCGGACTGACCAAGGCGGTTTCACTCGACGGCCGCATCCACGATATCGCCTGCGGGCAGATCGATATCGGCAATGCCGCGAGCGAAATGACCGAGCGAATGACCAAGGGCGTTCCGCAGGCCGACGGCAGCACCCGGGTCGAACCGCGCATGGACGTGGCGAATGTCGCCAGTACGGTGGTCTACATGGCGAGCCTGCCGCTCGATGCCAATATCCAGTTCGTGACCGTGATGGCGACCAAGATGCCGTTCGTGGGGCGCGGCTGATGGATGCGATGCGGACGTCGGGGGGCGGCTCGAAGCATGCGGTGCCATGCGCCCGGCGCAGGTCGATGCGGACGGGCGCGATCGCGGCGAGCGCGCTGCTGCTGCTGCCCGGCTGCGCGGTCGTGACCGTGACGGGCGCGGTAGCAGGTGCCGCGATCGGCGTCGCCGGCGCGGTGGTGAGCACCGGCGTCACGGTTGCCGGCAAGGCGGTCGGAGCGGTGATGCCGGGGCCCTGATAGGCAGACGCCGGATCGAAGCCGGTCAATCGACCGGTATCAGCTTGGCCACCGACAGCGCCAGCCACTTCATGCCGTGGCGGCCGAAATTCACCTGGGCGCGGGCATCGTCGCCCACTCCTTCGAGCGTCACGATCACGCCCTCGCCGAATTTGGCGTGGAAGACGCCCTTTCCGGAGCGCAGACCGTGGCTCGCGGCCTTCGGGCCGGCGCCGAAGGCCGGGCTCGAGGGCCGTGCCGGCACATTGCCCGCACCGACGATCGACGCGAGGCCGCTGCCGCGCGCCCAGGCCGACTGGTAGTCGCGGTTGAAGCCCGAGCCGAAACCCTGGTTGCGCGGCGTGATCCACTTCAGCGCCGCCTCGGGCAGTTCGTCGAAGAAACGGCTCTTGACGTTGTAGCGGGTCTGGCCGTGCAGCATGCGCGTCTGCGCGAAGCTCAGGTACAGGCGCTTGCGCGCCCGCGTGATCGCCACGTACATGAGCCGGCGTTCCTCCTCGAGGCCGTCGGCGTCCGACAGCGAGTTCTCGTGCGGGAACAGGCCCTCTTCGAGTCCGGTGATGAAGACGCAGTCGAACTCCAGCCCCTTGGCCGAATGCACGGTCATGAGCTGGATCGCATCCTGCCCGGCCTGCGCCTGGTTGTCGCCGGCCTCGAGCGAAGCGTGGGTCAGGAAGGCGGCCAGCGGCGACATGATTTCGCCGGTCTCGGCATCGGGCGTGGCGGCGGCGATGCGCCCGCTCGCCGGCTGTGCGCCCGGGGTGTTGAATTCGGCCCGGCCTGCTGCAGCCGCAGCGGACGGGCCCTGCTCGTCGACCGGCAGGCCGACCGCGTCGCGGCCGAAGCCCTCCTGCATCACGAAGGCCTCGGCCGCGTTGACCAGTTCCTCCAGGTTCTCCAGCCGGTCGCGACCATCCTTATCGGCCTTGTAGAAGGCGACGAGGCCGGAGCGGTCGAGCATGTGCTCGATGATCTCGCGCAGCGTCTTGCCCAGGGTATCGCTGCGCATCGCATCGACCAACGCGACGAAGGCCTGCAGGTTGTTGCCACTCTTCCCCGCAAGCGCGCCGACGCTCTGGTACAGGCTACGCCCGCTGGCCCGCGCCGCATCCTGCAGAACCTCGATGCTGCGCGCGCCGATTCCGCGGGTGGGGAAATTAACGACGCGCAGGAAGCTCGTATCGTCGCTCGGGTTCTCGATCAGGCGCAGGTACGACAGCGCGTGCTTGACCTCGGCACGCTCGAAAAAGCGCAGCCCTCCGTACACCTTGTACGGGATGCCGGCGTTGAAAAGTGCGCTCTCCATCACCCGGCTTTGCGCATTGCTGCGGTAGAGCAGCGCGATGTCGTGGCGCGGCGTGCCCTCGCGGTGCAGTTGCTGGGCCTCCTCGACGAACCAGCGCGCCTCGTCGAAATCGCTCGGCGACTCGCGCACCCGCACCGGCTCGCCCGGCCCGGCCTCGGTGCGCAGGTTCTTTCCGAGCCGCTTGGTGTTGCGCGAGATCAGCTCGTTGGCGGTATCGAGGATGTTGCCGAACGAGCGGTAATTGCGCTCGAGCTTGATGACGTGGTCGACGTGGAACTCACGCTCGAAGGCCGCCATATTGCCGACCTGCGCGCCGCGGAACGCATAGATGCTCTGGTCGTCGTCGCCGACCGCGAATACCGCGTTGCCGTTCGGGCCCGGCGGGCCGGCGAACATCTTTAGCCAGGCGTACTGCAGCTTGTTGGTGTCCTGGAACTCGTCGACCAGGATGTGGCTGAAGCGACGCTGGTAATGCTCGCGCAGCGTCTTGCCCAGGGTATCGCTGCGCATCGCATCGACCAACGCGACGAAGGCCTGCAGGTTGTTGCCACTCTTCCCCGCAAGCGCGCCGACGCTCTGGTACAGGCTACG
>JBDSEG010000028.1:0-12137 GCA_039920165.1 Burkholderiaceae bacterium | reverse complement strand
CCGGTGGTAATGGCGCTCGAAGAAGATCGTTTCCGCATCGTTCCGGCGTCCGGCGTTTACCTGGAAGAGCTGCCGCTGGCATCGCGCGAATTTCGCAGTCTGCCGCTCGCGGGACCGCGCCTGGTTCGCAGCCCGATGCCTTCCGACCCTGTCGAAAAGACCAAAGCCCTGAGCCTAGGCTTGCGCGGCTATGACATCGGCGCCCGACCAACCCTGTGGCAGCCCTGGGACGCGGCCGCCCGCGCCGAAGCCCTCGCCCACGCCAGACCGCTCGCCACGTTGGCCGCTCGCCATCCCACACAGAGGGCCGCGCTCGACGCCGCCGTGGCAAAGACCGGCTTGCAGGCCAGCGGGCTGGTCTATATCCCGATGATCACTTTCCGCGAGGACTGGGTCGCGCTGCTCGATGCGGCCAAGGGCGACGTGGTGGGCTACGCGCCGCTGGACGGGTTTTGATTGTCCTTGCGTCCGATATCCGCCAACTCAAAAGGTAGCCGAAAACACTGAGCCCCCTATGACGGCGGCCGCCGAGTGGCCGAATTCTCAGCCGCCGCGCCGTTTGCGCGGCCTGGTCCCACGAATACGCGAGCTGCCCGCAAGGCGGACCTCTCTTCCTGCATCTTTCGCTGCGCGAACGAGCGCAGCGTCGAAGCTGAACATCCCTTCGTCGGCGATGGAATATGGAAGATGCGACGTGCAGTGCATCCGCGAAGTCGAGGCCATTCGAATGGTCTGCCGGCGCCTGCGTGACCTGGCCCGGGTCCTCGAGTGTCAGATTGGGCAACCCGCAGAGTCCGGCGATTGCCGCATGGACCACGGGCGCGGGCAGGCGGTAAGCCGCGCGCAGTACCCATTCGAGTTCGAACGGCACAGTCTTGGAGACGAATACGCCGTTGGTGTGACCCAGCAAGGCCTCGGCGGCCGGCACCTGGCTCGGGTCGTCGAGCGTCAGGCAACGCATCAGCACATTGGTGTCGAGTGCGATCACGGCAGATGGCGCAAGGTCAGTTGCGCGGCGTGTGCCGCCGCACCACATCGGCAGCGAGCGCAGCGTCGATCTCGACCTGCGACAAGGCCGGGCCCTGGTAGTTCGCGCTGCCCATCACATCCGCTAGACGTGTCGCGGGAAACGGATCAAAGGCTTGAGAAGAATGCCTTCCGGAACCGTCTCCACGATGAACGTCGTCCCCTCGGCCCAACGACGAGACTCTCGCAGCGCCTTGGGAATGACGATCTGACCGCGACTGGACAGGGTGGTGGTGTCCATGGCTGAACCTTCCGGATTCTGCTGGTACTCGAGATTTCGATCGGCTGCTATGAAGACGTCGCGTCGCCGCGAGTGCGAGGAGCTTGCCGTTCTGGGTACCGGCCCATCCAGCAGTAAAAAGCGGCTCGAATTGTCCTGACGCAGGCCGGGCAACGAGGGCGCGCAACCCGCCTCGTCAGCGCGCCTGCCCGCAAACGAGTGGGAATGCGCCGGGATTGCGGATCGACTCGACCGAGAGATCGACGTCCAGTTGCGGCCAGTACAGGTGATCCGGGGTCGGCCACTCGACTTCTTCGAGTTGTTCGATGGTGGCCTTCTTGAACCACGGGAACTTGTCGAACGGCAGCAGCAGTTCCTCGTTGCCGAGCAGCAACCACAGCCCATGCTTGGATACATGGGTGAGTTCAGGCGCCGAAGTGACGGCTCCAGGCATTGCGAATCTCCTCGATATGGGCTTCGACGATGGCATGTGCCTCTCGAAGTTGACGTTGCGTCAGGCCGGTGGAGGTTGCCACCGAGATCCGCGGCGTCAATCAGAATTTGGCCTATTCATCAGGGTGCGAAACGTGCACGTGAATGCGTGTCTCCTCGCGGGAGAAGAAAAACAGCCGGAACTGCCCATTGCGCAAGACCGTGGGTGCCATGGGATCGACTGTAGCCGGCCGCCGCAGCGCCACGACGTTCCAGACCCCATACGCCCACTGTGCCCCCGATGGTAAAACCGCGCCGATGCGCATCCGCTCCCACCTGCTGCTGCTCGCGGCCGTCGTGCTGCTGCCGGGGTTCCTGGCGGCGGCGCTGGCGATTGCGGCGGTGCGCGAGGGCGAGCGCCAGGCGGCGCTGCGCGGTCTGGACGAGACGGTGCGGGCGACCGCGCTGCTGGTCGACGGGCAGGTGCAGCGCTCGATCGGCGCGCTGACGGCGCTGGCGCAGTCGCAGCACCTTCAGACCGGCGATCTGCAAGCCTTCTACCGTGAGGCGCAGGCGGTCGACCAGCCGCCGCACGTCTGGACCTTGCTGCTCGACGAGACCGGCACCCAACGCCTGAATACCGCCGTGCCGTTCGGCGCGCCGATGCCGCCCCCGGCGTCGCTCGAACGGGTGAGAACGGTGCTGGCCACCCAGCGCCCGCTGGTGAGCGATGTGCTCGTCGGCCCGGCCACCGGCAAGCTGGTGACGATCTTGTACCTGCCGGCACCGCCGACGCCGAACGGCCGGTTCGTGGTGGCGCAGGCGTTCTCGATCGAGCACTGGAAGCAGACCGCGATGCAGCCCGAGGGGCGCGGCGACTGGATCGTCGCCGTGATCGACCGGAACGGCAAATTCATTTCGCGCAGCCATCTGAGCGACGAGCTCCTGGGCCGCGCGGCGCGCCCCGAGCTGGTAGCGGCGGCCGCGGGTGCGAACGAGGGAATGATCCGCCACTCGACGCTCGAGGGGCTCGAGGCCTACGACTCTTTCACCCATTCGGCCCTCACCGGGTGGACGGTCGCGGTGGCGGCGCCGGTGCATGCGATCGATGCCTCGGCGACGAAGGCGGTCTCGTGGCTGATGGCCGGTCTGGCGGTGGCGCTCGCGCTCGCGCTCGGCGGGGCCTCGTGGCTCAACCGCGCGCTGATCCGTGCCATCGACCTGGCGTCGGAAGCGGCGGATGCGCTCGGCCGGGGGCGCCCGCCGGAACCGCTGCAGACCTCGCTCGACGAGGTGAATACGCTCGGCCGCGCGCTCGGCGATGCGGGCAAGCTGCTCGCGGCCGAACAGGCCGCGCGTGCCGGCGTGGAGGCGCAGCGCGAGCAGCTGCTCGACAACGAGCGTGCGGCGCGCGTTGCGGCGCAGCGCGAGAACGCGGCCAAGGACGAGTTTCTGGCGCTGCTCGGCCACGAGCTGCGCAATCCGCTGGCGGCCATCTCGGGTGCGACCGAGGTGCTGGTGCGCAGCAACAAGGACCGGGATCCCCGCGCGAACCGGTTCGTCGCCATCATTCAGCGCCAGAACCGCCATCTGAAGCAGATCGTCGACGACCTGCTCGATGTGAGCCGCCTGCTGTCGGGCAAGATCGCGCTCGATGCGCACCCGCTGGACCTGTCCGACTGCGTGCGCCGCTGTATCGATGCACTGCGCGCCACCCCGGCCGCGGTCGGACGTTCGCTCACGTTGCAGGCCGAGCCGGTCTGGATCGACGGCGACGCGGTGCGCATCGAGCAGATCGTGAACAACCTCGTCGCGAACGCGCTCAAATTCTCGCCGCAGGGCAACGAGGTGCGCATTCGCGTCGGGCCGGCGGATGCGGGTGCGCATTCGGATGCGCCTACGCATACGCAGGCGCAGGCGCTCATCGAGGTGTGCGATACCGGCTCGGGCATCGCCGCCGATCTGATGCCGCACATCTTCGAACCCTTCGTCCAGGGCCCGACGCTGCGCGGGCTGCAGGCGAGCGGCCTGGGGATCGGGCTCGCGCTGGTCAGGCAACTGGTCGAACTGCACGGCGGAACGGTCGGCGCGACGAGCGAAGGTGTCGATCGCGGCACGGTTTTCACGGTCAGCTTGCCGCGGTTGCCCACGCCCGCCGGCACCGACGAAGGTGCGGCCGTCACGTCGATGGGCGACCTGGCGAGCGCGCGCATCCTGCTCGTCGAGGACAACGACGATGCACGCGAGACGACCGCGCAGATGCTGCGCGAGGCGGGCTATCAGGTCGCCGAGGCCGAGAACGGCGAGGCCGCGCTGACCCGCCTGCGCGTCGAGCAGCCCGACCTCGTCGTGCTCGACCTCGGCATGCCGGGCAAGGACGGCTTCCAGGTCGCGGTCGAGATCCGCGCCGCGCCGGCGCTGCGGCATCTGCCGCTGATCGCGCTCAGCGGCTACGGGCAGGAACGCGACCGCGCCGCCAGCGCGCAAGCCGGCTTCGACGATCACCTCGTCAAGCCGGTCCTGCCGCAGGTGTTGCAGCGGGCGATCGAGGCGCAGCTCGCGCGCCGCGCGCCGGGGGCCCTTCACTGAATAGAACGCGTTGTCGGTCCAGGCGCGGGAGCGCGCTCGGTGACAATCCGCGCTCCGTCGCGCTGGCGCAGCGCGGCCGTCCTTTCGAGGGATCAGCGACTTGCCTTTTTCGACTCCGCACGAGCGCGCCCTCGGCGTGGCCGCCAGCCTGGCCATCGCGCTGCCGACGCTGATCGCCTACAACCTGCCGCCCTCGGCGACCTTTCTCAACCAGGCTGCGGCGCTCGTCGGCTGGGGCGTCTTTGTCTTCATGCTCGTGGCGGCCCTGCCGGCGCGCGCGCCGGGCGATGCGGGCGCATGGCGCGGCGCCGCACCGCTGCTCGCGGCGCTCGCGCTGCTCATGGCCGCGGCGTTCGCTTCGCCGCTGTGGACCGGGCTGCCGTGGTCGCTCGCCCTCTCGTCCGGCGGCGCGCTCGCCGCGGCGATCGGGGTGGCGCTGTGCGGCGCAGCGCTGCAGCGCGCCGGGCTCGGCGAGGCGGCGTTCCGCGCGCTGTGCATCGGACTGCTGGTGGCCGGAATTGCGGGCGCCGTGATCGCCTTGGTCCAGGTCTTCGCGCCGAGTCTGGCCAACGGCTCGCTTGTCGCGCGCAGCTCGATCGGCGGCCGCGCGGTGGGCAACCTGCGCCAGCCGAACCACCTGAGCAGCCTGCTGCTGTGGGGCATCGTCGCCATCGTCTGGCTGGCCGGTGCCGGCGCACTGCGGCGCGGCGTCGCGCTCGCGCTCGGCGTGCTGCTGCTCTGGGCCGTGGTGCTGAGCGGATCGCGCACTGGCGCGGTCGGTGCCGTCGTGCTCGCGGGATGGGGCGGGTTCGATCGCGGGCTCGCGCGCTACTGGCGGCGGGCGTTGCTTGCGGCGCCCATCGGTTACGGCGCGTTCTGGCTCGCGATGGTCGCCTGGGGACGGCTCGGCAACGCCTCGGAGATCGAGTCGCACTTTGCCGCCAGCGGCGATATCTCGAGCTCGCGCTTCGCGATCTGGTCGAACACGCTCGAGCTGATACGCGCGCATCCGTGGACCGGCGTTGGCTTCGGTGAGTTCAATTTCGCGTGGTCACTGACGCCGTTCCCGAAACGCCCGATCGCCTTCTTCGACCATACGCACAACCTGCCGCTCCAGTTCGCCGTCGAGCTCGGCATGCCGCTCGCGCTGGTCGTTCTGGCACTGCTGGGCTGGGCGCTGGTGCGCGCGTGGCGCATCGCGCAAGACGCCGATGCATCAGGCGCTTCGGCGCTTCGCGCCAATCAACCGGGCGTGCCGGCGCTGCGCGCCGGCGTGGTGATGGTGGTGATGATGGCGCTGCACAGCCAGCTCGAATACCCCCTGTGGTACGTCTATTTCCTGCTGCCGACCGTCTTCGTCTGGGGGCTCGGATTGGCAGCGCCGGCGCCTGTCGCCGAGCCCGCCGTGGTCGGGCCAACACGGCCGAATCTGCTGGCTGTCGGCGCGATCGCGTTGTGGCTGGCCGGTCTTGCGTCGGTGCTCGACTATGCGCGCGTGGTCGTCATCTTCGCGCCACCCGAAGGGGCAGCGCCGCTGGCGCAGCGCATCGCCGAAGGCCAGCACAGCGTGCTCTTCTCGCACCACGCCGACTACGCCGCGGCGACCACGCCCGGCCTCGGCGGTGACCCGATGAACGGCTTCGCCGGCGCGCCGCACTATCTATTGGACGCGCGCCTGATGCAGTCCTGGGCCAAGGCGTTCGACGAGCGCGGCGACCGCCTGCGCGCGGTTCACGTGGCGCAGCGTCTGCGCGAATTCCACAACGAGCAGGCCGCGCCGTTCTTTCGCCTGTGCGACGAGCCCGATGCCGTGCTCACCGCGGCGCTGTTCCAGTGCGCTACGGCGCCGACGGGTCTGAGCTTCGGCGATTTCCGCTGAGGAGCCGCGTCGGGGTTCACGCCCTCGCGCCAGAGGGAGAGGGCGCAGACCAATCCCCCGACTTGCCGCCGTGCTTTTCCAGCACGCGGATCTCGCCCATCACCATGCCGCGGTCGGCGGCCTTGCACATGTCGTAGATGGTGAGCAGGCCGATCTGCACCGCACAAAGGGCTTCCATCTCGACGCCGGTGCGGCCGAAGCTCTCGACCTGCGCGGTGCACAGTACGCCACAGCGCCGCGGGTCGAGCTCGAACTCGACCGAGACGCGTGTGATCGGCAGCGGGTGGCACAGCGGGATGAGGTCGGAGGTCCGCTTGGCGGCCTGGATCGCGGCGATGCGTGCGACGCCGAGCACGTCGCCCTTGCGCGCGCTGCCTTGCGCGATCAGCGCCAGCGTGGACTCGCGCATCGCGATGAAGCCGCTCGCTCGCGCGATGCGATGCGTCTGCTCCTTCGCGCCGACGTCGACCATGTGGGCCTGGCCGGCAGCGTCGAAATGGGTCAGCGGCGAGCCGCCCGTTGGCGTGTCGGATTCCGTAGCGATGCGGGAAGAGGGGCTGCTCATGGGGCGAAACATGGGGGCAATGTTCGTGGGGCATCATAAGAGCGTGAGTAACCGACACGTACCGCGGCAGCCCGCCCTGCCGCGACCCGCGCGACCCCTGAAGATGCGCATCGGGGCCGGCGTGTGCGCTGCGCTGATGGGCAGCGCCCTTTTCGGTCCGGCCGCGCTGCCGCTCGCGATGGCGCAGAACAACCTGCCCGCGCTGGGCGATTCGGTCTCCGAGGATCTGCCGGTGGCGGCCGAACGCAAGCTCGGTGACCAGATCATGCGCGAGATCCGGCGCGACCCCGACTACAGCGACGACCCGGTGCTGCAGGAGTATCTCGAGTCGGTGTGGCAGCCGCTCGTGGCGCAGGCGCGCCGCAGCGGCCACATCGGCATCGATACCGACGACCGCTTCGCGTGGGAAGCCTTTCTGGTGCGCGACCGCAGCGTGAATGCCTTCGCGCTACCGGGCGGCTATGTTGGCGTGCACCTTGGCCTCATCGCGATGGCGGCGGCGCGCGACGAACTGGCATCGGTGCTCGCGCACGAGATGTCGCACGTCACGCAGCGCCACATCGCGCGCAGCATCTCCAGCAGCAAGCGAGCGTCGATGCTGAGCATCGCTTCGATGATCGTCGGCGTGTTGGTCGCGAGCCGCTCGGGCCGCAGCGGCGGCGACGTCGCGAATGCCGCGATTGCCGGAGGCCAGGCGCTCGCGGCGCAGGGCCAGCTCAATTTCTCGCGCGACATGGAGCGCGAGGCCGACCGCGTGGGGCTGCAGGCGATGCAGGGCGCGGGCTTCGCGCCGGGCGGCATGGCGGCGATGTTCGAGAAGCTCGACCAGACCTCGCGCCTGAACGACAGCGGAGGCTTCCCCTACTTGCGCAGCCACCCGCTGACGAGCGAGCGCATCGGCGAGGCGCGCTCGCGCCTCGGTTCGCTGTCGTTGCAGGCGGCGCTGCGGGCCAACCCGATCGAGCATGCGATCGCGCAGGCGCGTGCCCGCGTGCTGATGGACCCGCGCATCGACGGCCTGCGGCGCTCGCAATCGCGCAGCGATGGCGCCACGCTGGCCGAGCGTCTCGCCGCGGCCTACGAAAGCGCGCTCGCGTCGACCCTGCTTCGCGACTGGCCGCGCGCCGACTCCGCGCTGGCATCGGCGGCAGTGCTTCTTCGCAGCGAAGAAGCCGCGAAGGAGCCGCGCGCCGAACGCGCGCTGGCGTTGCTGGCCGCGCAGTCGCAGATCGAACGCGGCGCCGCATCGCGCGTACCCGCACTGATCGCGCCGTATGCCGGGGAGCGTTCACGTCCGGTCCTGTTGCTCGCGGCGCAGGCGGCGCTCGCGCAGTTGGACACCGCGGCGCTCCAGCGCAGCGCCGACGACCTGCAGACCTGGGTGGCGCTGCACGGGTCGGACGCGCAGGCCTGGACGCTGCTGTCGCAATCCTTCAACCGGCTCGGGCAGCCGCTGCGCGCTATCCGCGCCGATGCCGAGGCGAGTCTCGCGGTCGGTGATCTGCAGGGCGCGACGGACCGACTGCGCGCTGGTCAGGGGCGCGCGCGCAGCGGCACGGCCAACGGCGCGACGCGCGGTGCGGGCGCGTCGCCGGTCGATTTCATCGACCTCTCGGTGATCGACGCGCGGCTGCGCGAGATCGAGGCGCTGCGCAAGCAGCTGATGGCCGAGACGCGCGAGCCCAAGCCGTTCTGAAATCGCCGCGCGGGCTACGCGCGCTTGAACATCCGCTCGAGCGCGACGTCGATGACGACGCCGCATAGGCTGTAGATGAGCGAGCCGATCAACGCCGCGAGGAAGCCGTTGACGTGAAAGCCGTCCAGCACCGACGCCGCGAAATAGAACATCAGCGCGTTGATGACGAACAGGAACAGGCCGAGCGTGATGAGCGTGACCGGCAGCGTGAGCAGCACCAGCAGCGGCCGCAGCAGCGCGTTGAACAGACCGAGCACCAGCGCGGCGATCAGCGCGGCGCTGAAACTCGTGACCTGCACGCCGGGATAAAGGTTCGCTACCAGCAGCAAGGCGGCGGCGAGCAGCAGCCAGCGGACGAGGATTTTCATGCGGCGAAGAATAGCCGAAGCCCTTCGATCGGATGACCGTGAACCCACGGGAACTGCATCGCATGGGACACCTCAACGTGCGCAATGACGTGAGGCCACGACACCTGGGGCTTCCACCCTCGAAGAAAAGCGCGTTTCTCCTATGAAATCCGTTCTCTTTCACCGGCGCACGCATTACTATTCGCTCCGCACGGTGCTATGGAGAAATGAGAGTCCACGCGGCTCTCGCCCATCCCGGGCACATCAACCCTTTACTTGATGGAGAGAATCAAAATGGCAACTGCGAAAAAAGCTGCGGCGAAGAAGACCGCGGCGAAGAAGGCTCCGGCCAAAAAGGCGGCGCGACCGGCGGTGAAGAAGAGCGCTGCGGTCAAGAAGGCGGCGCCCGCCAAGAAGGCCGCTGCCAAGGCGCCGGCGAAGAAGCGCACTCCCAACGCCGCCTTCATGAAGCCCATGACCCCGAGCGCGCAGCTCGCGGCGATCATCGGCGCGACACCGGTGCCGCGCACCGAGGTCACGAAGAAGGTGTGGGAGTACATCAAGAAGAACAAGCTTCAGGATGCGGCCAAGCGGACCATGATCAACGCCGACGCCAAGCTGCGCGAGATCTTCAACCAGGCGCAGGTCTCGATGTTCGAGATGACCAAGCTGATCAACGGCCATCTGAAATAAGGCGAGCCGCGCGAAACCGAAGGCCGGTGCTTGCACCGGCCTTTTTCATGGCCGCAGCTTGAACAGCGTCGCCCCGTTGTCCCAGGCGATGCGGCGTGCGACCGAAGGATCGAGGTCGCCGAGCCAGACCCGGGCCTCGCGCATCAGTGCCTCGTAGCCTTCCCAGCGCGAATTGATCCAGGTGTCCGAGCCGATCAGAAAGCGCTCCGGGTAAGCGCTGAGCAGCGCCTTCCATTCGGCACTCAGGCGTCCGTCGGCCTGGGTCAGGCCGGGTCGGTACGAGAGCTCGCCCATCAGCGTCGGATGGCGTTCGAGCAGTGCGCGCACCTGCGCCACCGGCGCGCCCCCGATGCCGGTGTGGGCCCAGATCAAACTAGCGCGCGGCGCATGCGCCAGCAGCAGCTCGACGGCCGGCGCGTCGACGTGCGCGAGCACCGCCAGCGAGCGCTCCTGCGCCAGCTGCATCAGCGATCGCGCCACCGGGCCGTTCGCATCGGCGCTGTCGTAGAGATGAAATTCGCCCAGGCCGAGGTAGGGGCCGGTCGGCGTGCCGGCTTCAAGCTCGCGCAGCACCATCGCATGGATGCTCGGGTCCTTGAACCAGCTGGTGTAGTCGGCACGGTTGCGGTACAGCCGAACGAAGGGCACGACGCGAACCCCCGCAGAGCGGGTTTGCGCCTGCGCTCCGGTCAGCGTTTTGGTGCCGTCGTTGGGACGGCTGTTGGCAACGATCGCGGCCACACCGCTGCGCTGCATGCGCCCGAGAACGTCGGCCAGCGGATGCGGCGCCTGCGCTTCGTCGTTGTAGTGCAGGTGGGCGTCGAACAAGGGGCCGGTATAGGGATCGGCCTGCGCGAGTGGCGCGACGGCCATCCACAGCAGGGCGACAAGCCGACGCATCGGTCTCAGCCGCGCGCGAGCCGGCGCTCGACGAAATCGAGCCGGTCCTGGCCCCAGAACAGCTCGCCGTCGATCACATAGGTCGGCGCGCCGAACACGCCGAGATCGATCGCGCCCTGCGTATCGCGCTCGTAGCGCTGCTGCACCTCGGGCGCGAGCGCATCGTCGATGCGGCGTGCCGGCAGGCCGTGCTCGGCCAGCATCTGCGCCAGGTCGGCGGGGTCGTCGATGTTGCGCTGGTCGGCCCATACGCCGCCGAGGATCGTGCCGGTCAGCTTGACCGCGGCTTCGCTGCCGTCGTGCAGGTCGACCGCGATCAGAAGCCGCGCGGCGCGATCGGCCGGGACCGGAAAGAATTTCGGATGCAGGTTCAGCGGCACGCTCATGTGGTCGCGAAAGCGCGCCAGCTCGACCAGCCGGTAGGCCTGCCGCTGCGGCGCGCGCTTGCCCAGCGGCAACCCGCCCGAAGCGGCGAAGATCTTGCCGAAGTCCACCGGCATCGGCTTGACCGCAACGCCCGCGGCGCTCGCCATCGCCGCGAAGCGAGCGTGGCCGAGGTAGGTCCACGGTGATTGCGGGGCGAAGTAGTAGTCGATGCTCAGTGCCATTGGCGGCTCCTTGGACGGGGGTGCAGTCTAGTGTTCAACCGGGCCGCACGGCGAAACGCCGCGCCGGGGCGATGCTGCCGTCGGCGTAAACGATCTGCACGTTGACGAAGCGCGCCGCCATCGGGATCTCGACCATGATGGGGTCGCCCTCGCGAATGCGCGGTGCGCCCGGGCCGCTCCAGTCGGGCGTAATTCTCAGGCGCTTGTCGAGCGCGTCGTTGTCGACCGAATAGCGAATCTCGCGCAGGCCGTTGCGGTACGAGACGAGGTGGGTGAAGTAGACCAGCCGGTGTCCGGCCGGATATTCGCGAAACGAAAGCCACGATCCGGTCGTCGCTTCGAGCACCGATCGCGTCGATGCGACGGCCTGCGCCTGCGGATCGAAGACCAGCGCATACGGTCCGTGCGAGCGGCCGGCCGCATCGTCGAAGCGCAGCTCGATCCGGCGCTTCGCGAGCGGCGCCTTCGCATCGACCTCCGCTTCGATATCCATGCGCGGCAGTGGTAGGCCGGTCTGCTGATCGCGGATCGCCTGCAGGCCGGTGCTGCGAAATTCGGCTTCGCCGTCCCAGCGGATGAAGATCTCGCGCGGCCGCATCGGCCCGACCAGATCGATGGCGAGCATCCAGCCGGTATTGGTGAGCATGCCCACCAGTCGCACCGGCTCGGTGATCGGCGCTGCGGCGGGTTCGCTCGCGGAAACCGGCGGGGCCGATGCGGCGTTCGATGGCCCGCTCGCGATTGCAGGACGTTCGCTCGCTTCGCGCTGCGCGAACCACCACCCGAGCGCCGCTGCGAGGGTGAGCGCGGCGAGCGTTGTGGCAGCGCCGGATGCGATGCGGGTGCGGCGCCTTCCCGCCTGCGCCCCGAGCAGCGCGACGACCTCGGCCACCGCATCGCCACTCGGCCGAAACACCGTCAGCGCACCGAGGTAGGGCGGCAGCGCGTCGTAGTCGAGCTCGCCCAGCGCGACCGGCAGCACGTGGCCGGCCGGCACCGGCCAGCGCTCGCGCGCCATCGCAAGCTCGCTCAGTGCATAGCTGCCGGGCGCGATCGAAGCGGCGCTGAGCAGGAAGACGAAGCGGTCGCAGGACTGCACCGCCTCGCGGATATGCCGGTCGTAGGCCTCGCCCGGCGGCAGCGATTCGCGGTCGAAGAAGACCGTGTGGCCTTCGCCGCGCA
>JBDSEG010000027.1:0-17855 GCA_039920165.1 Burkholderiaceae bacterium | reverse complement strand
TCGAGAAACGCGAGATCCCCGGCTACTACCTGAACATCTCGCAGTACGCCGACGAACTGCTGGAGGCGGTGCAGAACGATCTGCCGGGCTGGCCCGAACGCGTCAAGCTGATGCAGGAGAACTGGATCGGCCGCAGCGATGGCGTTCGCTTCGCCTTCCCGCACCACATCAAGGGTGACGACGGGCGGTTCGTCGGCGGCGGCCGGATGTGGGTCTTCACGACCCGCGCCGACACCATCATGGGCGTGACCTTCTGCGCCGTCGCGCCTGAGCATCCGATCGCCTTGCGCGCCGCCGAGCTGAACCGCACCGTGTCCGAATTCATCGCCAGCTGCAAGACCGGCGGCGGCACCGAAGCCGAACTTGCGACGCAGGAGAAACGGGGGGTCGCGACCGGCCTGTTCGTCGAGCATCCGCTGACGCACGAGAAGATCGAGGTCTGGGTCGGCAACTATGTGCTGATCGGCTACGGCGACGGCGCGGTGATGGGCGTGCCGGGGCACGACGAGCGCGACTTCGCCTTCGCCAAGCGCTACGGTATCGACATCCTTCAGGTCATTCACGTCGACGGCGAGCACTACGACTACGACACCTGGAACGAGTGGTATGCCGATACCGCGCGCAGCGTGACGATCAATTCCGACCTGTACAGCGGCCTGGTGCACGAAGTGGCAGTCGATGCGGTCGCCGCCGCGCTCGAACACAAAGGCCTGGGAACCAAGAAGACGAGCTGGCGGCTGCGCGACTGGGGCGTGAGCCGGCAGCGCTACTGGGGCACGCCGATTCCGATCGTCCATTGCGCCAAATGCGGCGTGGTACCGGTGCCCGAGGCCGACCTGCCGGTGGTACTGCCGGAGGACTTGATTCCGGACGGCAGCGGCAACCCGCTGCTGCACTGCGCGGCCTTCCTGAACGTCGCATGTCCGAGCTGCGGCCAGCCCGCGCAGCGCGAGACCGACACGATGGACACCTTCGTCGACAGCTCGTGGTATTTCATGCGCTATTGCGATCCGCACAAGGCCGACGCGATGGTCGGCAAGGGCACGGCGTACTGGATGCCGATGGACCAGTACATCGGCGGCATCGAGCATGCGATCCTGCATCTGCTGTATGCGCGCTTCTGGACCAAGGTGATGCGCGACCTGAACCTGGTCGCGTTCGACGAGCCCTTCACCCGGCTGCTGACGCAGGGCATGGTGCTGAACGAGGCTTTCGTGCTCGAAGACGCCGCAGGCAAGGACTATGTCTGGGCCGACGAGCTTGATATCGACCGCGACGAGCACGCGAATGTCGTCTCGGCGAAGCGCAAGGCGGATGGCGCCGCGGTGCGCTGCGAAGGCTGGACCACGATGTCCAAGTCAAAGAGCAACGGCGTCGACCCGCAGGCGCTGATCGATCGCTACGGCGCCGATACCGCGCGCATCTTCGTCATGTTCGCATCGCCGCCCGAGCAGACGCTCGACTGGAACGATGCCGGCGTCGAAGGCGCTAACCGCTTCCTGCGCCGCTTGTGGTCCTTCGCCGCCAAGCGCGCCGCGCTGATCGCCGGGGCCTCGCCGGTCGGATTTCCCAAGGGCGACGCGGCGCGCGCGCTGCGACGGGAGATCCACACCCTGCTGCGCCAGGTGAGCTACGACTACGAGCGCATGCAATACAACACCGTGGTCTCGGGCGCGATGAAAATGCTCAATGCGCTCGACGCTTTTCAGGGCGCTGCCGATGCGCAAGCGGCCGGCGTGTTGCGCGAGGGATTCGGCATCCTGCTGCGCGTGCTGTACCCGGCCGCGCCGCACACCACCTGGGTGCTGTGGCAGGAGCTCGGCTATGCCGCGCTGCACGGCGATCTGCTCGACGCGCCGTGGCCGGCGGTCGCCGAGGACGCGCTGGTGCAGGACCGCATCGAGCTGATGCTTCAGATCAACGGCAAGCTGCGCGGCGCCATCCAGGTGCCGGCCTCGGCCAGCCGCGCGCAGATCGAAGTGGCCGCCCTGGCGAGCCCCGAATTCCGACGTTTCGCCGAGAGCCGGCATGCGCGCAAGGTCGTCGTCGTGCCGGGTCGGCTGGTCAACGTCGTGCTCGATTGATGGTCGGCCGGCGGCTGTGGGTCGCGACCGCGCTGCTCGGCCTGGCCGGTCTGGCCGGCTGCGGCTTCGCCTTGCGGCGTCCGCCCGAGCTGCGCTTTCGCACCCTCGCCCTGCGCGGCTTCGTTGCGCATTCGCTGCTCGCGCAGGAGTTGCGGATGCAGATCGATGCAAGCCAGACCACGCTCGTCATCGACGTGCCCGCGCAGGCGCAGGTCGTCTTCGAAGCGCTCGCCGATGCGCGCGAGCGCAGCGTCGTCGCCAGCACCTCGGCCGGCCAGGTGCGCGAGCTGCAACTGCGTGCGCGGCTGCGCTTTCGCCTCCTGCGGCGAGACGGCAGCGAACTGATCGCGCCGACCGAGATCGTTCTCACGCGCGATATGAGCTACAGCGAAACCGCCGCCCTGGCCAAGGAGCAGGAAGAAGCGCTGTTGTACCGCGCGATGCAAAGCGACATCGTCGCGCAGGTGCTGCGCCGCCTCGCGGCCGTGCCCGCGCCGTAGGACGCCGAACCGTGCAGATCCGCGCCGAGCAGCTCGCGGCCCTGCTGCAAAAAGGCATGCGCCCGCTGTATGCCGTATGGGGCGACGAGCCGCTGCTCGCGCAGGAAGCCGGCGATGCGATCCGCGCGGCTTCGCGGCGCTCGGGCTGCACCGAACGCCAGGTCCACACCGTCGCCGGCGCGCATTTCGACTGGAGCGGCCTGCTCGGCGCCTCGCTCGCGATGAGCCTGTTTGCCGACCGGCAGCTGATCGAGATCCGCATCCCCTCGGGCAAGCCCGGCAAGGACGGCTCGGAAGCGCTGCAGCGTTATGCGCAGGCCGTGAATTCGGGGCGCCACGACGACAGCGTCACGCTGTTGCAACTGCCCCGGCTTGACCGCAGCCAGCAGACGAGCGCCTGGTTCAATGCGCTCGACAGCGCCGGCATCATGGTTCGCGTCGACCCGGTCGAGCGCGGGGCACTGCCGCAGTGGCTCGCGCGCCGCCTGGCGAGCCAGGGCCAGCGGGTCGAGGACGGCGAATCGGGCCAGCGCACGCTCGCCTTCTTTGCCGACCGGGTCGAGGGCAACCTGCTCGCGGCGCACCAGGAACTGCAGAAGCTCGCGCTGCTGCATCCGCCTGGCGAACTGGCGTTCGAGCAGGTCGAGGCGGCGGTGCTCGATGTCGCGCGCTACGACGTCTTCAAGCTCGGCGAGACCTTGCTTGCCGGCGAGGCGGCGCGCGCGCTGCGCATGCTCGAAGGCCTGCGGGCCGAAGGCGTCGCGCCGGTGCTGGTGCACTGGACGCTGGCCGAGGACATCCGCGGCTTGAAGCGCGTGAAGGACGCGGTCGGCGCCGGCCGGCCGATGCCGGTCGCGCTGCGCGAGGCGCGCGTCTGGGGAACCAAGGAGCGCCTGTTCGAGCGCGTCGTGCCGCAGCTCGATGCGGCAGCGGGCGCCGAGCTGCTCGCCGCGGCGCAGATCTGCGACGGCCTCGTCAAAGGCCTGCGCCACCCCGGCTGGCCCGACGATCCGTGGGACGGGTTGAAGCGCCTTGCGCTGCTGCTGCTGGAGCAAACCCGGCCGCATCGGTCGCGCGATATCGGCGCGCCGCGCCTTGCCTTGGGCGCGCGCCGGGTTCAGTAACCGCTTGAGCGGTCAACGAGGTGCTCGATCGGCCGCCCTTCGCGCAGCGCGCGCACATTGGCCGCGACGATCTGCGCCGCGCTGCGCGGGTCGGTCTGCGCGGCCACGTGAGGCAGCACGGTGACGCGCGGGTGGGTCCAGTAGCGGTGCTCGGGCGGCAGCGGCTCGGTGTGGAAGACGTCTAGTACGGCGTGGCGCAGGTGGTCGCGGTCGAGCGCGGCCAGCAGGTCGGCGTCGACCACGTGACCGCCGCGGCCAAGGTTGACGAGGCTGGCGCCGCGCGGCAGGCGCGCGAGGCGGGCGGCATCGAAGAAGCCGCGCGTGGCCGGCGTGAGGGGCAACAGGTTGACGACGATGTCGGCGCGGCCGAGCACGCCGTCGAGCGCGGCCGCGCCGCTGGCAGTTGTGAAGTCGTCTGCCGGGTGCGCACGACGGCTCCATCCCGTGACGGCGAAGCCGGTCGTGGCGAGCCGGCGCGCGCAGGCCGAACCCATCTCACCGAGGCCGAGCACGGCGACGCGGACCTCGTCGGCGCGCCGCTGCGCGTGCTGCACCCAGCGACCATCACGCTGCTGCGCGGCGTAGTCGAAAAAGTCGCGTTGCAGACCGAGCGCAACCCACAGCGCGGTCTGCGCCATCGCTTCGGTCATCGCCGGATCGACCATGCGCGCGATCGGCACTTCGCGCGGCAGGTCGGGGTCGGCGAGTAGACGATCGACACCGGCCCACAGGGACTGCACGAGGCGCAGCCCGGGCAGGCCGCGCAGGCTGCCGGCGGGCGGATTGGCGACGAGGGCGATATCGATCTGCGCCGCATCGGCCGCCGTGCGTTCGCGCAGCAGCCGTTCGCCGGGCAGCGCGGCCTGCAGCGCCGGCCACCAGGCGGCCCACTCGGCCGCATCGAAATTGGCGCCGATCCAGGTCGCCATGCGTCAGGGCTTTGCGGCAGCAGCGAGCAGGCGCTGCAACGCGATCTCGACCGTGCGCTCGCGCACTGCGCTGCGGTCGCCGGCGAGCTGCAGCAAGGCGGCCTCGCTGGCGACGCCGCCGACCGCGTCGCGGCATGCGAGCGCCAGCCAGACCGTGCCGACCGGCTTGCCCGGCACCGCGCCGCCCGGGCCGGCGATGCCGGTGACGGCGGCGGCGAGGTCGACCTGCGCGTGCGCGAGCGCGCCTTCGGCCATGGCGCGCGCGACCGCTTCGCTGACCGCGCCATCGGAATGGATCAGAGCGGCGGGCACGTCGAGCATCGCGTGTTTGGCGGCATTTGAATAGCTTACGAAGCCGCGCTCGAACCAGTCGCTCGAACCGGCCACCGAGGTGCAGGCCGCCGCGATCAGACCGCCGGTGCACGACTCGGCGGTCGCGATGCGCCAGCCGCGTTCGCGCAGGGCAGCGGCGAGCTGGAGGACAGCGGGTTCGAAGCGCTTCACGGTTGTCTCAGAGCACGCGCCAGAGCGCAATGACGAGCAGCGTGCACAGGGCGGCGACCAGGTCGTCGAACAGGATGCCGAAGCCCTGGGCCCAGCCGATCGGCTCGGAGCGCCGCCCCTTCCACAACTGGTCGGCCCAGGCCACCGGGCCGGGCTTGGCGGCATCGAAGAAGCGGAACAGCAGGAAGGCGACGGCCTGCGCCCACAGGGTCGCCGGCGTCAGTAGCCACAGCACGAGCCAGAAGCCGAGCACTTCATCCCAGACGATGGTGCCGGGATCGGACAACGCGAGGTGCCGCGCCGTGACGGTGCACGCCCACCAGCCGACGAGCGCGCTCGCGACCAGCACCGCGCCCCAGGCAGCGCTGCCGAGCGCTGGGCTGAGCGCTGCGAAGGCGAGCCACGCGACGAGCGTTCCGACCGTTCCCGGCGCGATCGGCGACAGCCCGGCGCCGAAGCCCAGCGCGAGGAGGTGCGCGGGGTGCGCCAACATGAAACGCCAGCCCGGCTGGCTGCGTGGCGCGATCGGCACCGGCGGATTGAGCGGCTGCGGCGCGCGCCGGGGCGCGGCGGGGTCGGGGCTTTGACTCATGCGCGGAAATGGTCGAAGGCGATGAACGTATCGGCCACTGCGACGCCGTTGGCATCGATCAGGCGCAGGCCGGGTTCGCCTTCGATGCGGCCGATGCGGGTCACGGCGCAGCCGCCGACCGCGCCGGCAGCCACGACCTGGGCAGCGCGCGCCGGGGGGGCCGTGAAGAGCAGTTCGTAGTCGTCGCCGCCCGCAAGGGTGCAGACGCGCTGCCAGTCCAATGGCTGACCGCGCAGGACCGCGCTGCGCGGCACCGCATCGACCTCGACCCGCGCGCCGACACGACTCGCGCTCAGGATGTGGGCGAGGTCGCCGAGCAGCCCGTCGGAGATATCGATCGCGCTCGTCGCAACGCCTCGAAGCGCCTGCCCGAGCGCGAGGCGCGGCGCCGGCAGCTCCATCGCGCTGCGTACCGTGTCGAACGCATCGCCCGGTAGCACGAGCTGGCCGCGAAAGACTTCGAGCGCGAGCCGCGCATCGCCGACCGTGCCGCTCACATACAGGTCGTCACCCGCGCGTGCGCCCGAGCGCAGCAGCGCCTGCCCCGCCGGCACTTCGCCGAACGCGGTGATGCAGATATTCAGCGGCCCCTGGGTGGTATCGCCGCCGACGAGTTCGCAGCCGTGCGCGTCGGCCAGGGCAAACAGGCCGCGCGAAAACGGTTCGAGAAAGACGGCGTCGGCGCGCGGCATCGCGAGTGCCAGCGTGAAGGCGAGCGGGCGCGCGCCGCAGGCGGCGAGGTCGCTCAGATTGACGGCCAGTGCCTTGTGGCCCAGGCGTTCGGGCGCGACGGTGGACAGGAAGTGCCGGCCTTCGACCAGCATGTCGCTCGACACCGCGAGCTGCATGCCGGCAGAGGGCGCGAAGATGGCGCAGTCATCGCCGATGCCGAGCGCGACGCGGCGCGCCGGGCGGGTGAAAAAACGGTCTATGAGTTCGAATTCGCCGAGCGCCATGCGAGTGATTGTGGCCGGCGGAACTGGCGTTCTCCCGGAGTCGTCGACCGTCCTGGTTGCAGTAAACCCACTCCTACAATTCGCGCCTGCCCGCTCAGCCTTCATCCCGAGAGTCGACCATGTCCACTGCTGAACAAAAGCGAACGGAACTGCGTGCCGCGGCGCTCGAATACCACGAGTTCCCGACCCCCGGCAAGGTCGCGATTGTTGCGACCAAGTCGATGGTCAACCAGCGAGATCTGGCGTTGGCCTACACGCCGGGCGTCGCCGCGGCGTGCGAGGAGATCGCCGCCGATCCGGCCGCCGCCTTCCGCTATACCTCGCGCGGCAACCTCGTCGCCGTCATCACCAACGGCACGGCGGTGCTGGGCCTCGGCGATATCGGCCCGCTCGCGTCCAAGCCGGTGATGGAGGGCAAGGCGGTCCTGTTCAAGAATTTCGCCGGCATCGATGTCTTCGATCTCGAGGTCGAAGAGCGCAACCTCGACAAGCTGATCGACCTGATCGCCGCGCTCGAGCCGACGTTCGGAGGCATCAACCTCGAGGACATCAAGGCGCCGGACTGCTTCTATGTCGAGCGCGCCCTGCGGGCGCGGATGAAGATTCCGGTCTTCCACGACGACCAGCACGGCACGGCCATCGTCGTCGGCGCCGCGATGCTGAATGCGCTGAAGGTCAGCGGCAAGGACATCCGCGAAGTCAAGCTGGTCGCCTCGGGCGCTGGTGCCGCGTCGCTCGCCTGTCTTGGCCTGCTGGTCAAGCTCGGCCTGCCGCGCGAAAACATCTGGGTCACCGATCTGGCTGGGGTCGTCTACAACGGCCGCACCGAGCTGATGGACGAGGACAAGATCGTCTTCGCGCAGAACACGTCGATGCGCACTTTGGCCGAGGTAATGGTCGGCGCCGATGTCTTCCTCGGCCTGTCGGCCGGCGGGGTGCTGAAGAAGGAAATGGTCGCGACCATGCGGCCGCATCCGATGATCTTCGCGCTGGCCAACCCGACGCCCGAGATCCTGCCCGAAGAGGTGCGCGAAGTGCGCAGCGACGCCATCATTGCGACCGGCCGCACCGACTATCCGAACCAGGTCAACAACGTCCTGTGCTTCCCGTATATCTTCCGCGGCGCGCTCGATTCGGGTGCGACCACGATCACCGTGGAGATGGAAATCGCCGCGGTGCGCGCGATCGCCGAACTGGCGCAGGCCGAGCAGAGCGAGGTGGTGGCCGCGGCCTATGCCGGCGTCACGCTGAGCTTCGGCCCCGAGTATCTGATCCCGAAGCCGTTCGATCCACGACTCATGATCAAGATCGCGCCGGCGGTTGCCAAGGCGGCGGCCGATTCGGGCGTGGCCAGCCGTCCCATCGCCGACTTCGACGCGTACCGCGACAAGCTGCAGGCCTTCGTCTATGCGTCGGGTACGACGATGAAGCCGGTCTTCGACCTGGCCAAACGCGCGCAGAACAAGCGTGTTGCATTTGCCGAGGGCGAGGAAGAGCGCGTGCTGCGCGCAGTGCAGGTCGTCGTGGACGAGGGCCTCGCCCGGCCGACGCTGATCGGCCGGCCCGAGATCATTGCGCAGCGGATCGAGAAATTCGGCCTGCGGCTGGCCGCGGGACGCGACTACGACCTCGTCAATACCGAGAACGACCATCGCTTTCGCGACTACTGGCAGCGCTACCACGCGATGACGGCGCGCAAGGGCGTGACGGAGCAGCTCGCGAAGATCGAGATGCGTCGGCGCCTGACGCTGATCGGCTCGATGCTGCTCAAGAGCGGCGAGGTCGACGGCATGTTGTGCGGGACCTGGGGCACGACCAACATGCACCTGCACTACATCGACCAGGTGATCGGACTGCGCGAAGGTGCCAAGACCTATGCCTGTATGAACGGGCTCATCCTGCCGGGACGCCAGGTGATGCTGGTCGACACCCACGTCAACTACGACCCGACCGCAGCACAGCTCGCCGAGATCACCGTCATGGCGGCCGAGGAGATGATGCGCTTCGGGCTGCACCCGAAAGCGGCGCTCCTGTCGCACAGCAATTTCGGCTCGAGCAACCAGCCTTCAGCGATCAAGATGCGCGAAGCGCTTGCCTTGCTCAAGCAGCAGGCGCCGTGGCTCGAAGTCGACGGTGAGATGCACGGCGATATGGCGCTGCACCCCGGTCATCGTCAGGAACTGATGCCGCAGGGCAGCCTGACCGGCGAGGCCAATTTGCTCGTGCTGCCGAATATCGACGCCGCCAATATCAGCTACAACCTGCTGAAGACGGCGGCCGGCGGCGGTATCGCGATCGGCCCCGTTTTGCTTGGAGTGGCCCAGCCGGTGCACATCCTGACACCGTCGGCGACCGTTCGTCGCATCGTGAATATGACGGCGCTCACCGTCGCCGATGCGAATGCAGCCCGGTGACGAGTCATAGAAAGAGGGCACAAGACGACCAGTGAGCGCACACTATTGCTACCATCGCCTTGCCCCAAATTGAGGCAATGGGTTGAGATTTTTCCCGTGATTCGGTAACATCGACTGTTTTCGTTTCAGGGAATACCCGTGGATTTGCTGGTGGAGTTGCCAAGGCAGCGGCCGAGGCGTTCGGCGTTTCGCGTCGCGACGATCGCCATCACGCTTGCCGCGGGCTTGAGTCTGGCTGCGCCGGCGCAAGCCAAACGCGCACTTGCGAACGACCTGACGGCCACCGTTCCGGCCGCATCACTGCCCGCCGAAGCGCGCCAGATCCAGGCGGCGATTCTTGCTGGCGGGCCGTTCGACGGCGCCAAGGACGGCGCGGTATTCGGCAACCGCGAGCGGCTGCTGCTCGCCAGGCCGCGGGGCTATTACCGCGAATACACCGTTCCGACGCCCGGGCTGCGGCAGCGCGGGGCACGGCGGATCGTGTGCGGTGGTCAGCGCCCGACCCGCCCCGACGCCTGTTTTTATACCGACGACCACTACGCGAGCTTCCGTCGCATCGTGCAGTGATCGGGCAACCAATTTTTTATTGACCAAGGAGGAACGCGACCATGCTCTTGCAGACCGTCCGTCCGAATATCGTTCAATCGATCCGGGCGTATCGCGTCGAGGATTTGATGTCGGCGGCGCACAACGCCGACCAGCATTTCCTCTATGCCAACCTGACCTCGGCCCAGTCGAAACAGGAGGTGCTGGAAGGCATCGCCGAGGCGTTCATGTTTCCGCAGCACTTCGGGAAAAATCTCGATGCGCTGTTCGACTGCATGACCGATCTCGTCCACAAAGCGGGCGCGCAGCCCGGATTCGTGGTCGTCCTCGAGCAACTGCCCGACAACCCGCGCTTCGACCGCGAAGCGCGCGAGCAACTGCTCGACGTATTCCGCGAGGCGGCCGACTTCTGGGCCGAGCGACGAATACCGTTCCGCTGTTTCTATTCTTTTCAGTAGCCCGCTCCCAGGAATCAGGGTCATGGGAGCGGGCTACCGAGGTGGCCCAAAGCGTGGTGGACAAGCCAGTCAAGGCAGCGGCGAAAAGCGCAGCCAACAGCAGCTTCGGCATGAACATGCCATTGATGAGCAGCGCTTTCGATACCGCGATGTGGTTGAACGCGGCCTGAAGCGGCGCGTCCGAATCGAAAGGCGACCCACGGGTCGCCTTTTTCATTTCTTTGAGCAGGCCGCGGCGAGCGAAAGATATTCGCCGACCGGCACTTCCTCGGCGCGCCGCGTGAGGTCGAAGGCGGCGTCCTGGCCGCGCTCGGACAGCCACGGCCCGAGCGTATTTCGAAGCATCTTGCGGCGCTGCGAAAACGCAACCCGGACCAGATCGGCGAGCACCGTCGAGTCGACCCCGGCGGGCGCCGCGATCGGGCGCATCCGGACCACGGCCGAGTCGACGCGCGGCGGGGGGTCGAACGCCTGCGGTTGCACATCGAGCACCGACTCAATCGCATAGCGCCACTGCAGCATTACGGAGAGTCGGCCGTAGTCCTTGCTGCCCGGCGCCGCGGCCATCCGTTCGACCACTTCCCGTTGCAGCATGAAGTGCTGGTCGACGACCTGGTCGACGAAGCCGAGCAGGTGAAAGAGGATCGGCGTGGAGATGTTGTAGGGCAGGTTGCCGACGATGCGCAGCGGCTTGCCGCACTGCGCCGCGAGCGCGCCGAAATCGACCGTCAGAACGTCGGCCTCGATGACCTCGAGCTCGGGTTTCTGGCGCAGTCGCGCGGCCAAATCGCGGTCGAGTTCGATCACGGTCAGGCGCCCGCTGCGTTGCGCGAGCGGCATCGTCATGGCGCCCAGGCCCGGGCCGATCTCGATCATCGCGTCGCCCGGTTGCGGGTCGATCCGGTCGACGATTGAACCGAGCACGAACGCGTCAGTGAGGAAGTGCTGCCCGAAGCGTTTGCGCGGTTGGTGCTTCACCGCGAGCAGGGCTGGGTCGGATTCACGGCGGGTTCAGATCGGGGGCTCGCGCATCTCGACATAGGCGCGCCCGCGCAGCTCGCGGACCCAGTCGGCATACGCCGCTTCGAACTTCTGCTCGCGCAGGATGTTGCGGGTCTGTTCGCGCTGCTGGCGCGCGTCGAGCGTGACCTGACGGCGCTCGAGCACCTGGATCAGGTGCAGGCCGAAGCGCGAGGTGACGGGCTCCGAGATTCCGTTGGGGGCGAGAGCATTCATCGCCTCCTCGAACTCGGGCACGAACGTACCCTGGCCGACCCAGCCGAGCTCGCCGCCCTGGGCTGCACTGGCATCTTCGGAATTCTCGCGCGCCAGCGCCTCGAAGCTCTTCGCCCCGCTCTGGATCTGGCGCCTGAATTCGGTCAGGCGGCGTGCTGCCGCCTCGGGCGAAAGCTGCGCCGACGGCCGCAGCAGGATGTGGCGCGCGCGCGTCTGCACCACCGCGAACGGCGATGCGCTGCGCCGCTCGACGAGCTTGAGGATATGAAAGCCGGCGCCGGTGCGCAGCACGCTCGGCGTGACCTGGCCGGGCTGCAGATCGCGCACCGCCGCGACAAAAAGATCAGGCAGACGGTCGACCGGTCGCAGGCCCAGCGCGCCGCCGGCCGTCTTGTTGGGATCGTCCGAGATTTCCGCCCCGACCGACTCGAAGCTCTGGCCGACCTTGATCCGTGCGAGGGCCGCATCGGCGCGCGCCTTGCGCTCGGCGACGAGGGCGGCCGACGCACCGTCTGGAACGCTGACCAGGATCTGCGCGATGTTCAGTTCGCTCGCAGCACTGCCGGCGGCGCTGCGCTGGGCGATGAAATCGTCGATATCGGCATCGCTGATCTTGATGCGCGACTGCATCTCGCGCTCACGCACCCGCTCGGTCGCGAGCTGGTCACGCAGTGTGCCGCGAAACCGCGCGTAGTCCATGCCTTCACGTCGCAGCCGCTCGCGCAACTGCGGCAACGTGAGCTGGTTCTGCTGCGCGACATTGGCGATCGCGCGGTCGATCTCGGGCTCGTCGATCTTCGGGCCGTTTTCACGCGCATTCGTGACCTGCACCCGCTCGTCGATCAGCATCTCGAGCACCTGCTTGCGCAGTTGCTCGGGCGGCGGCACCGGCTGGCGCGAGCGCTGCAAGTCTTCGCGAATGCGGTCCGTGCGCTGGGCGATCTCGCCCGCCGTGACAAGCTCGGAGTTGACGACCGCGACGATGTGGTCGGCATTGCGCGGCGCGGCTGGGGCAGGGCGTTGAGGTTGCTGGGCCAGCGCGCCCGGTGCGGAGAAGCAAAACGCCAGCGCCAGCGCAATCGACTTCGACTTCGACTTCGACCTCGCCCTCGAACGGAAAGACAGCTCAGTCATAAATGGGTACTGTGTTGGCGGCGCCCGAAATGGTGCTGCGCTCTTCGCGCAGCAGGCGGTAGCCGGGGATATTGTCCTTCAAGACCTGCAGCGGGTTGGAGCCGAGCCGGGATAGCCCGACCAGCTCGAGCTGCAGCAAGAGCCGCGTCGTCGCCTCGGTGCGGCCGGTCGACAGCCGCGCGGCGACGATGCGGCCGATCCAGCATCCCGCGTCGTATTCGAAGCCGACCACCGAATCGGTGATGCGGCTGTCGCGCGTGCTGTAGTTGACCCGGCCCACGCTGTACAGGCTGCCCGTGCAGGCGTTCGGGTTGTCGCCCTTCGGGCTGCGCGCCGCGCCGTACACCGGCCACTGCCAGCCGAGCTCGACCTGTTCGTTGTTCAGCAACTCGGACAGCCCGGTCGCCAGCCGATAGGTCATGCCGACCGTGTGGTACGGCGCGGGGCTATAGCGCGCGCCGACCACCGAGCGCACGGCGCGCTTGGTATCGGCGTTGTACTGGACCGAGGCGTCGAAAGTCCAGTCCGGAACCAGCGTCGTCGAGCCGAGCAGCAGCAGGTCCGAGAAGCGGCGCGTGAACGGAACGCAGTCGGTCTCGCCGGCCGGAACCGCCGCGCAGGTGAGCTGTTGGTCGCGCATCAAAAAGCGCTGCACTATCCCCAAGCGCAGCATCTCCGCGCCGCTCAGCGGGTCCAGCATCCGGCTCGTCACGCCGGCGGTGAGCTGGTTCGAATCGGAGACGCGGTCGACGCCGGAAAAGACGTTCTCGGTGAAGATCGACTCGAAGTTGAAGTCCTTCGGCGCAGCATCGAAGTTCGGCAGATCGCTCTGGCGCCGGAACGGCGTGTTGACGTAGAGCAGGCGCGGCTCCAGCGTCTGCCGCACGGCGCGGCCGAACCAGCTCGTATCGCGCTCGAAGGCCCACGCGCTGTCGAGGCTGAAGGTCGGGATCACGCGCGAAGCCGTGCGCCGGCCGTCGGCCAGCGGCTGGTCGAGCGAGTAGGTCGCCGCGTTGAACGCAACCTTGGGCGTCAGCGTCCAGCCCGGCGCCGCGAACGGTCGCGCGATGCTGGCGAGCGCGTGCAGGCGCACGCCCGTCGGGCGCGCCACAGTCGCGCCATTTTCGGGGTCGGTGAAGCGGTTCGCCTCGGCTTCCAGGTTCAGCTCAAAGGCGTCCCAAGCCCGGCGCGCGAGGCGCACGCCGAGCTGCGGCGCGCGCTGGTACGGCGCCTCGATGCGGGTTGTCGGATCGACATCCTGCAGCACCTGCCAGCCCTGCCAGCGCGCATACGCGGTCCAATCGCCGAGAGTTCGAGTCAGCTGCACGTTCGAGCCGAGCAGGCGCGGCGTGATGCTCTTGATCTCGCCCGGAAAATCCTTCCAGTAAGCATCGTCCGAGACGCGCAGCACGCGGGCCGACAGGGTCGTCGCGTCGCCGAACTGGCTGTCCTGCGCGAGGTTGAGTGAATAGCGCGAACGCAGCGCGAGGCGGTCGTCGGGCAGAAGGTTCAGGTTGAGCTGGCCGTTGTGGCGCGGCAGCAGGTAGCGCATCTCGCTGCCCAGTCCCGGCCCGCGGCGCGCGCTCCAAGACGGCGTGAAGGTCGCATCCAGGTTGGGCGCGATATTCCAGTAGTAAGGCACGGCGAGCTGCAGACCGCTCTTGCTGTCCAGGTTGATGCTCGGTGGCAGCCAGCCCGATTTGCGCGCGTCGGTGAGCGGGAAGCTGAGCGAGGGCGCCGCAAGGATCGGCACGCCGAGAAAGCGCAGCACCGCGCCCTCGGCAACGCCTTCGTTGGCTTCGAAGTCGAAACTCACCTTGCGCGTCGACAGCACCCAGGCCGGGCCGGTCTCGCCTTCGGCGGTGCAGCTCGTGTAGGTCGCATCGGTCGCCGCCGCGCGGTCCGGGCCGAGGAAGTCGATGCGCTGCGCCGAGCCGCCGCTGGCGGTGCGCGCGAAGTAATACCTCGGCTCGAGAAAATAGCCCTCGTAGCGCTGGATCTGCATCTGCAGTTCGTTGCCTACGTAGCGGTTGCCATCCTGGTCGATGCGGACGTGGCCGGTCGCGCGCGCCGTCTCGCTGGGCGCGTCGTAGCTCAGCCGGTCGGCGCGGATGCGCAGCGCGCCGCGCCGGAACTCCGCCATGCCTTCGGCCACCGTCTCGGCCTCCGCGCGACCCCGCAGTGTCTGCGCTTCGAGAAAGATCGGCAGCGCGGCGCCGGCCTCGTTGCGCGGCGGCGGCGCGAGACCGGGTGCGACGCGCAGGACGATGCCGGGCGCCGCGTCCATCGCAGGTGCTTGGGCGCAGGCCGAACCGGCCGCGGCGAGTCCGACGACGCACGCGATCACGCGGCATCGAAATGGCGCGGACGCGGGCGGGGTCGAGGCGGAAGCAGGCAACGGAAATGACGGCGACGAAATCGGCTGCAAGACAATGGCGCGAAGCGGCGCGCCGGGAAAGGATGCGACCGAGCGCTGAGCCCGTGCGGGGTCGGCGGCAGCAGGGTCGTGCGGCAGCCGGTTTGTAGAATCCAATTATCTACGACGCCCCTTGCGGACCACGAGGAAAGCCCGTTTGAACCCATTGCCCGCTGACGCTGTCCCCACCGCAGGAGCCACCGCAGCTTCCAATCTCCCCTGGGACGATCCCGCCCGTCAAGCCCTCTTCGAAGCCTGGCTCGCCCGCGTCGCGCCGCGCCATTCGCTGCAGCCGGCGAGCCTGCGCAGCGCGTCCAGCGATGCGAGCTTTCGGCGCTATTTCCGCATCGACGCCGCGTCGGCCGGCAGTTGCATCGTGATGGACGCGCCGCCGCCGCAGGAGGATGTGGCGCCCTTCATCGATATCGCCGGCCGCATCGCTCGCGCCGGCCTCGGCGCGCCGCAGGTGCTCGAAGCCGATGCCGTCAACGGCTTCCTGCTGCTCACCGACCTCGGCTCGCGTCTTTACCTCGACGAACTCGCGGCGGCGGTGGCGCAGGGCGACGATGCCCGCATCGAAACACTGATGCGTGCCGCCATCGCCGCGCTGGTGCGCTGGCAGTCGCACGGCGATGCGAGCGGACTGCCGGCGTACGACGACGTCTTGCTGCGACGCGAACTCGCGCTCTTTCCGCAGTGGTGCGTGCAGGCGGAACTGGGCGTCGCGTGGAGCGCCGACGACGAAGCCGTCTGGCAGGCGGCGTGCGACCTGCTCGTGCACAGCGCGCTGGCCCAGCCGCAGGTTGCCGTGCACCGCGACTACATGCCCCGCAACCTGATGGTCTGCGGGCCCGACAGCGGCCTGGCGTCGCCCGGCATTCTCGATTTTCAGGACGCCGTGCAGGGGCCGATCAGCTACGACGTCGCGAGCCTGCTGCGCGATGCCTTCATCTCGTGGGACGAGGAGCGTGAACTCGACTGGACCGTGCGCTACTGGGAGCAGGCCCGCAAGGCCGGGCTGCCGGTGGACCCCGATTTCGCGGAGTTCTGGCGCCAGCTCGAATGGATGGGCCTGCAGCGCCACCTCAAGGTGCTGGGCATTTTCTGCCGCCTGAAGCAACGCGACGGCAAGCCGAAGTACAGCGCCGACCTGCCGCGCTTCTTCAGCTATGCGCACAAGGTCGCGGCGCGCTACAACGCGCTGCGGCCGTTGTCACGCCTGCTCGAGCCCCTCATGGGCGCGGCGCGGATCGAGGTCTTCGGCTGACGTCCCGGCGGCGTCGGCCTGCGTTTCGCAGCCGGCCGCCACCAGCCAGGGATCGCGGTCCTCGCCGCCGAAGCATTCCACCAGGAAGTCGATGAAGGCGCGGGTGCGCGCCGGGACGTGCTTGCGCGTCGGCATCGCGGCGTAGAGCGTCGTATCGAACAGCCGCCACTGCGGCAGCAAGCGTTCCAGCGCATGTTCAAGCAGGGCGTCGGCGGCGACGAACGACGGCAGCCCTGCGATGCCCATTCCGGCCAGCGCCGCGGCATACAGGGTGTCGATGTGGCCGGTACTCAGCGCCGGACGCGGCGGCACCCGCGTCAGCGATTCGGCGCCGCGGTGGAAGGTCAGCTCGCGCGCAAACGCGGGGAGCATCGCGTCGTGCGGCGCGAGTTCGTCCGGGTGCTGCGGCCGGCCGCGCCGATCCAGATACTCGGGCGAGGCGCAGATGATCAGCTCCGAGCGCGCCAGCCGGCGCGCGACAAATTCGCCGTCGGCCAGCGCGCGGGTGGTGCTGATGAGGCTCACGTCGAAGTTCTCGTCCACCGTCTCGACCGGCCCCGGCGCCGAGAGATCGATCGTCACCCGCGGGTAGCGGGCGCGGAATTGCGGCAGGTGCTTCGCCACCTGATGCACGGCGAATGCCGGCGGGCACAGCACGCGCAGATGGCCGCGCGGCTCGGATGCATCGGCGCCGGCCAGCGCCTCGGCATCGTCGATCTCGGCCAGGATGTGGCGCACCCGGTCGAGGTAGACCTCGCCGATATTCGTCAGCGCCAGACGCCGCGTCGTGCGGTTGATCAGGCGAGCGCCCAGGTGCTCCTCCAGGTCGGCGACGAGCCGGGTGACGACGGCGGCCGACAGGTTCATTTGGCGCGCCGCGGCGGCGAAGCTGCCTTCGTCGATGACCCTGGAAAACACGCGCATCGAGTGGAGGCGGTCCATTTCAACCCCTTCATCGTTTCGTTTTCAGCAAGCCGGCAATTCATCATAGACCGTTTATTGATCCGATCGGAATGCCTAGAGTTGCCTTCATCTCATCCACGCATCAGGAGTCAGACATGAACGTCAAACCCATCGCCATCGCCGCCCTGTCCGTCCTCGCTTTCGCCGCCAACGTGGTGTGGGCCGAAGGCGCGACTTACGTCTATCCGCAAAAGATCGTCGCTACCCAGAGCCGGGCCGACGTACGCAACGAGGCGCGCAGTGCCGCCCCGTCTGCACTGCAAAACCTCGGCGACATCGTCGTCGATGCCCGCCCGGTGGCCCGCTCGACGGTGCAGCGTGCCGACGTGCGCGAGCAGGCGCGCCGCGAAGTCCGCACCCACGAGATCAGTGCCCGCCTGCTGCCCTGAGCGCGACCCGCGTATCGCAAGCAAGCCGTCCTTGTGACGGCTTTTTTACGTGGCGTGGACAATGCCCGACAGCGCTCACACCACGTCATGCCCACCCCTGTTCCCGCCTCTGTTACGGATCGCTTCTTCGGCTGGTTCGAGCGCCGCATCCATCCGACCGCATCGCCGCCGGGCCCGCCACCGGCCGGGCTGATCGCGTTCTACTGGCACTTCATACGGCAGACCCGCGGGCTGTACGCGGCGATGTTCGCCACCGGCCTCGCGGTGGCGCTGGTCGATACGCTGATTCCGGTCTTCATCGGCAAGCTCGTCACGTTGATGCAGGCGACCGACCGCGCCGCCG
>JBDSEG010000026.1:0-3751 GCA_039920165.1 Burkholderiaceae bacterium | reverse complement strand
CGTTCGGCGCGGGTCAGCGCGAAATCGAATGCGGCGGCGCCTTCGAGTGCGGTGCGGATGTGCACCAGCAGCGCCGCATCGATGCGCTCGGCCTCGACAAAGGGATAGACGAGCGTGATGTGGGCCGGCACGCCCAGGCGCGCCGAGGCATCGAAACGCTCGCGCAAACCGCCGACCAGCGCCTCGACCTCGGGCACCCGGACGATCAGCGCGCTCGCCGGCACGGATAGCTCAGGCAGAGATCTGTGCGCGCAGCCGGCGCGCAGCCTCGTCGGCTCGCGTCGCTTCGATCTCGCGCAGGACGCCGCCCAGGTCGACGCGGCCTTGCACACGTTCGAAGCGGCCGGTCAGCGCCGTCTCGGGGGTCAGCACGCCGCGCTGGAACAGGTCCCAAATCTCGGCGCCGTAAGCCGTGGCGAGCAGCGCCGGGGCGAAGCGGCCGAAGTGGTTGCGCAGGTTGTCGACGTCACGCAGCAGCATGCGCTGCGCATGGTTGTTGCCCGCGGCGTCCACCGCCTGCGGCAGGTCGATGACGACCGGGCCGTCCTCGGCGAGCAGGATGTTGAACTCGGACAGGTCGCCGTGGACAACGCCGGCGCACAGCATGCGCACGACCTCGCGCAGCAGGCGCGCATGGTGGGCGAGCGCCTGCTGCGGCGTCAGATCGATATCGTTCAGGCGCGGCGCGGCGTCGCCGTTCGCGTCGGTGACGAGTTCCATCAGCAGCACGCCCTCGAAGAAATTGTGCGGCCGCGGCACCCGCACGCCGGCGGCTGCGAGGCGGTACAGCGCATCGACTTCGGCGCTCTGCCAGGCCGCCTCCTGCGCTTGCTTGCCGAAGCGCGTGCCTTTGGCCATGGCGCGCGCCTGGCGGGAGTTCTTGACCTTGCGGTTCTCGGTGTAGTCGACGGCCTGGCGAAAGCTGCGTTCGTTGGCTTCCTTGTAGACCTTGGCACACAGCGTGTGCTCGCCGCGGCGAACGACGTACACCGTCGCCTCCTTGCCGCTCATGAGCTGGCGCACGACGCTGTCGATCAGGCCTTCGTCGATCAGCGGCTGCAATCTGGGGGGTGCTTTCATCGCGCGATTTTGCCTGCGCACGTTCAGAAGGCGGTCGGCGCTATCTTCACGGCTTCGGCCGCCGATCGTGGCGGCCCTTCTCGAGGCTTGCGCGTGCCGCTGCTGATGACGATCGCAATCCGGCTGGCCGGCTGTTCGGGCATCGCCTGGTTGGCCTGGCGCTGGCTGGGCGCGTCGGGCCTGGTCTATTGCGCGCCGCTGTTCGGCGTGGCCCTGGCCAAGCCGATCGTCGAGGCGATTTCGGCCTGGATGCGCCTGACACGCCGGCTCGCCTACGGCGATCGCGAAGGCCGCAACTACGCCCACCGCGGGACGCCGATCGATATCGTCGAGGACGCGGACCATGTGCGCTGGCTGCGTATCGCCGACGTGCGCCGGATCGTCGCCGGCCTGCCGGGCGACCCGGTGCTCGCCCGGCTGTATCCGGCCGGCGTGCGGGCCGGGGCACCGAGCGCACGCATCAGCGCGGAGGCGCTGGCCGACTACCTGCGCAAATCGACCGCGCCGCAATCGCTGCGCTTCGCGCGCTGGCTGGAGCGCGAAGTCGCCTACGGTGCGCGCCGCCTGCGCGAGCGCTCACCGGGGGTGTCACGGCCCTAGCTAGCCCGCTGAATCATTGAAATGCACGGTGAGGCACGCGCGAGACGGGCGATGCAAGGTGCAACGCGCAGCGATGCCCGTAGGCATCGCGAGCATTTGCAACGCCTCAGCGCACCCGTATCGCGTGGGCAGCAATGCTCCGATTTCAGTGATTCGGTGGACTGGCACCGGGTCCGATGCGCGCATCCCCGTACAGACCACGAGTCAGTTCCCGTCGCGGCCTGCCGCGGCTCGGCGGAAATTCATCGTATAGACGGTGCGGTTCTCGGGGTGCACGGTGCAGGTCGCCTGCAGCAGTTCGCCGTCGCTGCCGCGGTAGCGGCGCACCAGCAGGAGGGCCGGGCTGTCGGGCTCGACCGCCAGGGCCTGCGCCATGTGCTCGGGCACGCGGCCGGCCGAGATCGCGACCTCGACCTGCTCGATCGCGACGCCGAAGAGGGTCTCGATCTGCTCGTGCACCGGGCTCTCGTCGAAGGCCTTGCGCCGCGTCACGGCGGCGAAGCGCGGCTGAATGTGGATATCGACCCAGCAAAGCGGCGCCACCTCGCCGTCGAGCGTGCGCAGCGCGCTGATGCGCACCCAGCCGCTGCCCTCGGGTACGCCCAGGCGCGTGGCCAGCGCCGCATCGGCGCGGACGCGCTCGCGCGAGATCGGCTGCCGGCGCACGCTGTCGGGGTAGGTGAACCACTGGTCGAAATTGCTCACCTCGTGGGCATAGACGCGGGGCCGGCCGATGCTCACCACGGTCGAGCCGCTGCCGGCGCGGCGCACGATGAGCCCGGCCTGCGACAGCACGCGCAGGGCTTCGCGAACCGTATGCCGGCCCACGTTGAGGCGGGCGCCAAATTCGACTTCGGTGGGCAACAGGCTGCCGAGCGGGAAAGCACCGCAGCCGATATCGCGCTCGATCTGCTGCGCGATCTCGCGGTACAGCGCCGGTCCGGGCCGCCGGCCGCTGCGGCGCGGGGCGGGCACGACAGCGGCGGCGCGCGGCATCAGGCGAGCAGCTTCAGCGCCGCAGCCAGACGCTCGTCGTAGGCGGCGCGCATGGCCGCTGCGGACTCGGGGGTCCAGGCGACGAAGCCCTCGCCGGTCTTCATGCCGAGTTTGTTCTCGGCCACCAGGCGTTTCAGGCACTCGGGAACTTCGGTCGTATTCGACAGGCTCGGATAGATCTCGGCCGACGCGAGCAGCGAGGTGTCCCAGCCCGACATCTCCTTTTGCAGCACCGGCCCGATCGCGGCATAGCGAAAGCCGAAGCTGTAGCGCACCGCCATGTCGATGTCCTCGGGCGAGGCGATGCCGCTGTCGATCAGCGTCAGCACCTCGCGCATCAGCGCATGCTGGATGCGATTGGCGAGAAAGCCGGGGATATCGCGCTTGACCAGCACCGGCTTCTTGCCGGTGGCGGCGAACATCGCGCACACCCTTTGCGCGAGCGCGGGATCGGAGTCCACGCCCAGGACCACCTCGACCAGCGGCACGCGGTGCGCCGGCATGAAATAGTGCATGTTGAACATGCGCGAGCGCGTCCCCAGACCCTGCGCGACGCGCGAGATCGCATGACTCGAGCTGTTGCTGCCGATTGGCGTGGCGCGCGGCACGCGCGCATCGAGTTGCGCGAACAAGCCTTGCTTGAGCGCAAGGTCTTCCTTCACCGTCTCGATGACGAGCGCGGTGTGGTCCCAGGCGTCGGTCGATTCAAGCGTCGCGAGCGTGAGGCCGCCGTGCGGGGTCGAGGTTCGGACGCTGGCGGCGAGCGAGCGCGTCTGGTTGGCGATCGCTTCGAAGCGCGACGCATCGCGCGCCAGCAGCGCCACTTCGACGCCGTGCGCGAGAAAGCCCGCCGCGATGCCGCAACCCATGGTGCCGGCGCCGATCACCGTAACGTGCGAGGGAGCGGCCGGGACGGGGGAAGGTTCGGAATGCATGGCGGCATAAATATCCGTATATTTGCGCACCCTGTCAACTTGGAAAGCGGCGCTCGCCCGCCGCCGACCCCGGAGCCAACGTGCCGAAAATCGAATCTGTCCAAGTCGCCATCGCCCGCGTGCCGCTGGACCGACCCACC
>JBDSEG010000025.1:0-21413 GCA_039920165.1 Burkholderiaceae bacterium | reverse complement strand
TCCTTGGGAATCGACGGCATCGCCGCCAGCGCGGCCTCGGCCGCCATCGTGGTCTTCCTCTTGGTAGGCATACATGCTCCTTTTGGTCATGCTATGCCTCGCACACAAAATTCCGGACAGGCTCGCTGTCCGTGCGACTCCACCGCGAGCTCTCCTACCAATTCGCCGGGCTCTGGTCCGAGGCGTCGGGTGCGCGCGAGCGCTGATCCTTGATGACCATGGCAATCGCATCGAATGAGCAAGTGCTGTGTGATCGCCATGGCCGGTTCGCTGGCCGTTGTCGAAGCCAAGCGCTACCCGGTCAATCCAGGCGACGCGGCGGCGCAGGCCCTCGCCTGCAGCACATCGCCGCTTCCCACTGCTCGGGAACGCACGGAGGTTGGACGGGATCTCGGTAGAATGATTTGGGCCGTCTACTGCTGCGAGGTTCGCAAGCCGGCGCGGCCAAGGACTCAATCGTGAACAGAATCATCTGGCTCGTAGGCTTGGTTGTCATCGTATTGTTCGTCGCGGGCTACTTCGGCCTGCGCTGAGCCGAGCGGTCGCGCTCTGCTCGCGAACCGCACTCATCGGTCTCCCTTTGCCGATCGGAAGCGACGCCAACCTGTCGTTCGGTAGCTGGCTCTGCGCTCTTCAACGGCTGATCGGGGCCGGGACGCCGCAATGCACTGGGTGCACCGGCGGCAATAACGGGTGCCAACCGAGGCCCAGCGGCATGGGCTCCGCGGAATCTTCCTTCACGTGCAGACTCACCGTTACGCCGTCCGGGTCGAGTTCCACCTCTTGTTCTGCCGACCATGCCACGGCCAAGATTCGCTGGCGCCGTCGTGGGCGCAGTCCCGCGAGTTGTTAGATTGACCCCACCCCACCAGAACTCGTTTGTATCGAGCCCAACGGAGTCCCTGGATCATCGAGCACGGGTTTCTTTTTTTGCTCGCGAACCTGCCCGTCGGGTGGGTTTCGGCGCCGTGCCCATCATGTGCTCAAGCACCGAATAGACCGCCGCGGTGTCGTCGGCGCCGTGCCCGAGCGCCATCGCGGCGTTGTAGATCGGCATGCAGGCGGCGAACAGCGGGGCCGGCGTATCGCTCGCCTGCAGCGCATCGTTGATAAGGCGCATATCCTTTTGCCAGGTCGAGACCTTCATGGTCGCGTCGCCCCACGACCTTGCGACCATCATCGGGCCGCGTACGCTCAGCATGCGAGAGCCACCGGCGCCGTCGGCGACGACCTTGACAACGAGCTTCGGGGCGAGCCCGCAGCGTGAACCCATCAGCAGCGCCTCGGCGGCGGAGACATTGTGGATCGCGACCAGCAGGTTCGCGACGAGCTTCATGCGCATGCCCTTGCCGAAGCTGCCGACGTCGTAGCGGACGCGGGCGAAGCCGTCGAAGACCGGCGCGAAGGACTTGATGGCGCGCGCGTCGCCGCTCGCATACACCGCCAGGTCGCGCGTCAACGCCTGCGCCCCGGTGCCCGACAGCGGGCAGTCGAGCAGCAGGATGGCGTGCGACGCGAGGACGTTCAGCGCCTGCACCTTGGCGGTCTCGGGCAAGGTGCTGGTCTCGGCGACGACGAGGCCTTGCGCGCCCGATGCGATCAGCTCGGCGCACACCTGCTCGAGTGCGGCCACGCTCGGCAGCGACAGGACGATGTGCTTGCAGCGGCGAGCCACTTCGCCGATATCGGCGCATGCCGTGCCGCCGGCCTTGGTCAGCCGCCCGCGCGCCTTGGCGACCGGGTCGTAGCCGCTCACCATGAAGCCCGCCTTGACGAGGTTGGCGGCCATCGCCGAACCCATGATGCCGAGGCCGATGACGCCGACCGATTGGGCAGAGCCGGCTGCGAGGCTTTTTGACCGTGTTGTCGATCGGGTGGCCATGCTCACGCCTTCCCAATCGCCGCATTCAAACGCGGCATCACCTGCTCGGCCATCAGCTGCATCGATCGCTTGCCCAGTTCCGGATCGATCCAGTCGTGGCACGCATACAGCAGAGTGCCGAAATCACCGACCTGCTCGCGAAATGCGAGCAACTGCTCGACCACGCTGTCGACCGTTCCGGCGATGACCAACTTGGTGGTCACATAGTCCGGAGTGATCTCGTTGTCGGGCTGGCTCGCGTCGAGCTTGAAAAGATTCGAGCGGCCGGCGAAGCCGACGAGCTTGCGTACCAGCTGCTTGAAATAGAAATGGTACGGGCCGTCGGGTCCACGGCCGTAGCGCTGCGCCGTCGCCTCGTCGTCGGCGACGAAGATCGATTTCGCGATGCGCCACTCCGACGCCGACGCCTGCGCGCCGACCGCGCTGCGGCCCTCGACATATTTGGGCCAGTGTGTCTTCACCCACTCGGGCAGCAGGAAGTTGGCCGAGATCGGCTGCCAGCCGCGCTTGGCCATCTCGGTCACGCCTTGCGAGAACGGCGCGACCGCGGTGCCGACGATGCGCGGATGCGGGCGCTGATAGGGTTTCAGGATCGCGCCCTGACCGATCTCGATGATCGAGGTCTGCTTGGTCGAGACCTTGAAGAACTCGCCTTGCAGGTCGTACGGCGCCTCGCCGGCCCAGATGTCGAGCACCATGTTGATGCTCTCGATGAACATCGCGTTGCGGTTCTTCTGGTAGTTGCCGAAGACCTCGGCGTCTGACATCAGGCCGCCCGGGCTGATGCCCATGATGAAGCGGCCCTCGAGCATGTGGTCGAGCATCGCCACCTGCGCCGCGACCGCCGCCGGGTGCGTGTTGGGCAGGTTCAGCGTCCCGCTGCCGAGCACGATGTTCGTGGTCGCGTGCGCGAGGCTGGCCAGAAACATCAGGCTCGAGGTCACGTTCTCCGCGATGTCGGTGACGTGCTCGCCGACATACGCCTCGCAGTAGCCCAGTCGGTCGGCCAGCAGGATCGCCTCGCGGTCCTCGGCCAGGGTCTGGCTCGGGACCCGGTCGAGCGGGTGCAGAGGCATCATGAAGGTGCCGAGTTTCATCGCGGTTGCTCCTGGGATGGCGTTGCGGCAGGCGCTGCCGCCGAGAGTTTGCGGGTCAGTTCGGCAGCAGTCCCGCGCAAGCCCGTGACGAGCTGGCCGGCCTCCGCGAGATCGAGCCGGTCCGCAGCCCCGATCGCGGTGAGCGCCAGCACCATCGCGCCGCCGGTCTCGAAGACCGGCACGCTGAGGGCGTTGATCGTCGTGCCGTACCAATCTTCGAAGGCGCGGCTGCCGGCGAGCCGCACCAGCCCGTCACGGCGGATCGACGCTAGGCGCTGCGCGAAGTCATCTGCCACGGCCACCGGGTCGGCGGTGCCGGCCAGTTCGGCCTCGACGAAAGGGGCGCTGAGCGCTTGCGGTAACCACGCGGCGAACGCCAGGCCGGTGGCCGATGTCAGCACCGGCAGGACGAGTCCGGTGCGCAGGTTCTCGCTGATCGGCTGCGACGACTCCTGCCAGCGCACCATGGTCGGCCCCTTGTTGCCCCATACGCCGAGCCCGAGCGTCGCGTCGAGCTCGGCCGACAGATCGACGAGCGCGCGCGTGGCCACGCGGATCGCCTGCAGCCGGGCGATATTGGCGCCGCGCGGCGCGCCCGCGGCGCTGCCCATGTCGTGCGGCTGGGCGACCAGATAGCGACCGCCGCCGAACACCAGCGACGCGCTGCCGCTGCGCTCGATGCGCTCGACCCGGCCGAGAAAGACGCGGTGGTCGCCGCCCGGAAAACTGTCGATGCGCCTGCATTCGAGGTAGGCCGCGCAGCCGCGAATCAGCGGCACGCCGCCGAGCCCCGGCAGGGTCGCGCAGCCGGTGAATTTGTCGGCCGATTTGCCATCCCCGCCGCGTGCGAAACGGGCGGAAATATCGACCTGGTCGTCGGCCAGGATATTGACGACGAAGCGCTCGGCCTCAAGGAAGACCGGATGGCTCGGCGCATTGAGAGACTGGCTCCACAGAACGAGCGGTGGATCGAGCGAGACCGAGCTGAACGAGTTGGCCGTGAGGCCGTGCGGCTTGCCGTCGCGGTCGAGCGCGGTGATCACCGTCACGCCGGTGACGAAGGCGCCCAGCACATCGCGAAGTTCGCGGGCGTCGAAAGGGGGCGACTGCAAGCTCATTTCGTCGGCCGCGCGCATCGGGTCAGCCCTCGACGCGCTCGATCGCACCGCTGCGCGCCGAGCGGAATACCGCTTCGAGCGCGCTCACGGTGGCGATCATCTGGTGGCGTGGCACGGGATAGGGCGCGCGGCCCAGCGCGGCGTCGGCAAAGGCTTCGAGGTTGTGCAGCGCGGCCGGCTCGGCCGGGATGTCGATCGCGACCGCGCTTTCGCCGCGCAGGCTGGTGGTCAGGGTCCAGCCGGTCGGTGCCTCGGGATGCGACTTGTCGCGCACCTCGGCCCAGCCCTTGGAGCCGTAAACGGCGAAGCGGCCGGCGAACGGCGTGGCGAGGATCGCGCTGATGAGCGCATGCCCGCCGCGCCTGAAGCCGACGAGCGCGGCCAGCGTATCGCCGTTCGTGAGACTGCTGCCGAGTTGAGCAACGCGCGCCAGCACCGTCTCGGCTTCGCCGAAGACGCCGACCGCGAGATCGAGCAGGTGGATGCCGGTGGCGGTCATCGGGCCGGCCGGCGCTTCCGTGCCCGACAGGCGCCAGTTGTCGGGCGCGAGCGCGAGAAACTTGTCTTGGCTGAAGTTGGCCTCGACCTGCAGCGGCGTTCCGAGCGTGCCCGAATCGATCAAGGCCATGAGCTCGAGGATTGGCGGCTCGAAGCGCTTCTCGTGGCCGACCGCAAGCGCGACCCCTGCCGCGTCGACGGCGGCGACCGCGCGCAGCGAATCGGCCCGCGTCATCGAGAGCGGCTTCTCGCAGAAGACGTGCTTGCCGGCGCGAGCGGCCGCCACGATCTGGTCGGTGTGCTGCGTGTGCGGCGTGCAAAGCACGACGCCATGCACCGCAGCATCGGCCAGCACCGCGTCGAAGCTCGACGAGAAGGCGATGCCGCGCTGGTCCGCGAAGGCCTGCCCACGCGGGTCCACGTCGGCGACGCGAACCGCGCGCAGCTTTGCGCTGTCGCGCATCAGGTCGACGAGGGTGCGACCCCACCAGCCGAGTCCGACGACGGCAACCGGCAAGGCGGCGTGGGCGGATGCCATCTCGAGTCCGTGCGCAGTTCAGCGAGCGGAGGTCAGCGAGCTGGCTTGATGCCGAGCAACCGCGCGGCATTGCCGCCCGCCACCAGGTCGCGCGCTGCGGCCGGCAGCCGCTTGACCTGCGCCAGCATTCCCAGCGGATCTTCGTCGCCCATGTCGTAGGGGTAGTCGGTGCCCAGTACCACGTGGTCGGCGCCGAAGCGCTCGATCAGCCGCGCCAGCATCTGCGGGTCGTGCGTGATGGTGTCGAAATAGAAGCGCTCGAGATAGCTCGAAGGCTTGCGCTTGATGACCGTGCGGCAATCGGCACGCGCGCGCCACGCGTGGTCCATGCGCCCCCAGTAGTGGGCGATGAAGCCGCCGCCGTGCGCGACCATCACCTTCAGCTTGGGATGGCGCGCCATCACGCCGTCGAAGATCAGGTGCGAGACCGCGACCGACGAATCGAGCGGGTTGCCGATCACATTGTTGAAATAGTGGTGCGTCAGCCGGTCGGCCTGCGTGAAGCCGAGCGGGTGCATGAAGATCAGCACCCCGAGCTGCTCGCAGCGGGCGAAGAATTTCTCGAGCTTCAGGCCCGGGTCGGTCAACTCCTTGCCATTCACGTTGGTGCAGATCTCGATCCCGCGCATGCCCAGCGTCTTGACGCAGTGCTCGAGCTCGCGCACGGCGAGCTCGCTGTCCTGCAGCGGCACCGTGCCAAGGCCGACGAAGCGGTCCGGCGTATCGGCCACCAGTTGTGCGATGCCCTCGTTCACATCGCGCGCGAGCTCGGCGCCGTATCCGGGCTCGGTGAAATAGAAGAAGTGGTAAGGAGCCGGGCACACCGCCTGCATGTCGATGCCCATCCGGTCCATGTCGATCAGTCGCTCGGCGATGCCGGTCAGCTTCGGCGCGCGCGTCTTCATCTGCTTCACGTTCGTCTCGCGTGTCAGCGCGTCGGCGAAGACGACCGTCATATCGTGCTGCGCCGCATTCAGGTGCGCGGTTTTCGCATTCACCGCCGGGTTCAGATAGTGGCAGTGCAGATCGACCACCTTCGCCTTGCCGCGACGGGTGCGTGCGACCGCCGCGGTCGTGCGCGATATCTTGGGCGCGGCGCTGGCCAGGGCGGTTCGGGCGGGGTGGCGATGGCGCGGGTCGGCGCAGCCGGGCGAGCAGGTATAGAGCAAATCGGTCTCCTGGTGGACGGTCCGGCGCGTCGGTTTTTTGTTTATCTTATGATAACTACGAAGGGTGTTGCGTCAAGGAGCAGACCATGCGGGTGGGCATCGCGGGAACGGGCAGGATGGGCACCGCGATCGCGCGCCGCCTGCTCGACTTGAAGCATTCGGTCGTGGTCTGGAACCGAAGCCCGCAGCCGGCCCTTGCGCTGCGCGAAGCCGGCGCGCAGGTTGCGGCCACGCCGCGCGAGCTGGCGGCCTGTGTCGGCGTGGTGATTTCGATGCTGACCGACGAGGCTGCGCTCGACGCCGTCTATTTCGGCGCCGACGGCCTGCTTGCCGCGCCGCTTTCGAAGCTGCTGTGCATCGACATGAGCACGGTGCGGCCGGCCTGGCCGCAGGCTGCCGGCGCGCGCGTGCAGGACGCTGGCGGACGCTTCGTCGAATGCCCCGTCGGAGGCAGCATCGGCCCGGCACGCGAAGGGCGGCTGCTCGGCTTTGCCGGCGGTGCGGCCGAGGACGTGCAGCAGGCGCGCGAGCTGCTGTCGCTGCTGTGCCGACGCGTCGAACATGTCGGGCCACTTGGCGCGGGCTCGACCGTGAAGCTCGCGATCAACCTGCCGCTGATGGTCTATTGGCAGACGCTGTCCGAGGCGCTGTCGCTGCTGCAGCCACTCGGGCTCGATCCCGCGCGCGTGATCGATCTCCTGTCCGAGACCTCGGGCGGTCCGAACATGTTGAAGGTGCGCGGCGCGACGATCGCTCAGGCGCTCGCCGGACAGCCGGCGCCGCAGGTTTCGGTCGATGTCGCCACCATGCGCAAGGACTTGCGTGCGATGCTCGATCAGGCGGCTTCGCAGCGGCGCCGCCTGCCGCTCACCGCGCTCGCGCTGCAGACCTTCGAGCAGGCCGCGGCCGCCGGGCTCGACGGCGCCGATTGCACCCAGCTCCCGGTGTGGTGGCTGGGCGATGCGGGAAGGTCTTGAGTCAGGGTCGCGCGTCGACCTCGCCCGTCACGCGCTGCACTTCCATCACGCCGCGTGCGGTCGCATCGTGATAGACCTCGGCCTGCTGCGCCGCCATCTGGACCAGGAGCTTCGAGGCCTGCCATTTGATGGCGCGGCGCACCGCGATGCCGAGCGCGACCAGCACCGCTCCCAGCACGGGATAGCCGGACAAGGCCAGCGCGATACCCGGGCCGATCAGCGCGAGCGCGATCGAGGTGGCGTGCAGGCGGTGCGCGACGAAGCCCGGCGCAAGCTTCGGGTCGACGACGATGCGAAAGCGGCCGTGGCGCCAGCCGTCGCGAAAGTCTTGGAACGATATGTAGGGCGCGCTCGCGTCGTCGTCGATGGTGGGAATCGGGGCAGGCATGGTTCGGTGGCCAGTGCCCGCGAGCTTATATCCCGCTCGATCCCGTGCGAACACCGATGTGCCGTCGACCCGGCGGTCGCAGACTGCGTTGTCATCCGGAGGAACTCATGCCGAAGTTGAACGTGAATGGCCAGGTCCGCGATATCGACGTCGAGGCCGATACGCCGCTGTTGTGGGTGCTGCGCGAGCAGCTCGCGATGACGGGGACCAAATACGGTTGCGGTGTCGCGCAGTGCGGCGCGTGCTCGGTGCATCTGAACGGCGCGGTCGTCCGCTCGTGCTCGATCCCGGTGGGCAGCGTCGCGCCGACCGACCGCATCGTCACGATCGAAGGCCTGTCGAACGGCCGCTCGCATCCGGTGCAGCAGGCCTGGGCTCAGGTGGATGTGCCCCAGTGCGGCTATTGCCAGTCGGGCCAGATCATGGCCGCGGCCGCGCTGCTGGCGGCCAAGCCCAGACCGACCGACGCCGAGATCGACGCCGCGATGACCAACATCTGCCGTTGCGGCACCTACCAGCGCATCCGCGCGGCGGTGCATGTCGCTGCAGAGATCGCCAGCAAGGCCAAGGCCTGAGGAGCGCCGCATGAACCCCACCCCGCATATCCCCCAGCGGCCTGTCGACCGCAGCGATCCGACCCGGCGCGACTTCCTGGTCCAGACCGCCGCGACCGGCGGCGCCCTGGTGCTCGGCTGGCAGGTGCCGACCTCGGCCCTGGCGCAGGCCGCTCCCGCTGGCACCGAGGTCAACCTGTGGGTCGTCGTCAAGCCCGACGGCGGCTGCGTGGTCCGCATCGCGCGCTCCGAGATGGGCCAGGGCACGCTCACCGGACTGGCCCAGCTCGTCGCCGAGGAGCTCGAGTGCGACTGGTCGAAAGTCAGTACCGAGCAGGTTTCGCCGCAGCGAAACTTCGCTGCCAAGCGGGCCTGGGGCGAGATGGGCACCGGAGGCAGCCGCGGCATCCGCACCTCGCACGACTATGTGCGGCGCGGCGGAGCGGCGGCCCGCATGATGCTGTTGCAGGCGGCGGCCGACGAATGGAAGGTGCCGGTCGCCGAGTTGCGCGTATCGAACGGCGTCATCACGCATCCGCCGAGCCAGCGAACGACCACCTACGGGCAGATGGCGCCGGCAGCGGCGCGCCTTGCGCCGCCCGACCCGAAAAGCATCGTGCTGAAGAATCCGCGCGACTGGAAGGTGGCGGGCCAGGGCAAGAAGCGCCTGGATACTGGCGACAAGCTCGACGGCAGCAAGCTCTATGCGATCGATGTTCGCATCGCGGACCAGCTCAGCGCGGCGATCAAGGCCTGCCCGGTGTGGGGCGGCAAGCTCGTCAGTTTCGACGCCGCCAAGGTCAAGGGCATGCGCGGCGTGCGCGACGTGGTGCGGGTCAACGACCGCACCGTTGCGGTCGTCGCCGATACCTGGTGGCGCGCCAAGACCGCGCTCGATGCGCTGCCGATCGTGTGGGACGAGGGCGCGGGCGCCAACCAGTCCAGCGCCACCATCGCCCAGCGTCTCACCGAAGGCTTGAATGCGGGCAACGTGTATGCGGGTCGCCACGAGGGCGATGCGCCCGCGGCCATCGCCGGCGCGGCGAAGAAGGTCGAGGCCGTCTATGCCACGCCCTTTCTCGCCCACGCGACGATGGAGCCGATGAACTGCACCGCCCGCGTCACGGCCGACAAGGCCGAGGTGTGGGTGCCGACGCAGAACGCCGAGGCCGCGCACGCCGCGCTGTCAGAAGAGACCGGGCTGCCGCTCGGCCAGTGCGAAGTGAACCGGCTCGACCTCGGCGGCGGCTTCGGCCGGCGCGGGGGTCTGCAGGACTACGTGCGCCAAGCCGCGGCCATTGCCAAGCAGTTTCCCGGCACTGCGGTGCAAATGATCTGGAGCCGCGAGGAAGACCAGGCGCAGGACACCTACCGTCCGATCTCCATGTGCAAACTCGCCGCAGGGCTCGATGCGTCGGGCGCGCTGGTTGGCCTGCACGTGCGCGTTTCCGGCCAGTCGATCAATGCCTTTCTCTCGCCGCAGACGGTGCAGGACGGCAAAGACAAGCGCCAGCTCCAGGGCCTCTGGGCGGAGCCCGGCGATGCCCAACTCGGCTATACGGTGCCGAACCTGCGGGTCGAATATGCAATGCGCAATTCGCACGTACCGGTCGGGCCGTGGCGCGGTGTCAATACCAACCAGAACGGCGTGTATATGGAGTGCTTCATCGACGAGGTCGCGCGTGCCGCCGGCGCCGACCCGCTCGAGTTCCGCCGCAAGCTGATGGGCAAGCATCCCAAGCACCTCGCCGTGCTTAACGCTGCGGCGGACCGCGCCGGCTGGGGCAAGCCGCTGCCGGCGGGCGTGCACCGTGGCATCGCCCAGTTCATGGGCTACGGCAGCTATTCGGCCGCGGTGGCAGAGGTCTCGGTCAGTCCGGCCGGCGATCTGAAAGTGCACCGCATGGTGCTCGCGCTCGACTGCGGCCATGCGGTCAACCCGGAGCAGATCGCGGCGCAGGTCGAGGGCTCGGTGGCGTATGGCCTGTCGGCCGCGCTGTACGGCGAGATCAGCATCGAACGCGGGCGTGCGGTCGAACTCAATTTCCACAACTACCCGGTGCTGCGGCTTGCCGAGATGCCAAAGGTCGAGACCGTGGTCGTGCCGACCTACGATTTCTGGGGCGGCGTCGGTGAGCCGACCATCTGCGTCGTCACCCCGTGCGTGCTGAATGCGATCCACGCGGCCACCGGCAAGCCGGTGCGCAGCCTGCCGCTCAAGCATGTGAAGCTGGTCTGATCCCGCTCGGTCAGGGCGCGACCCGGGTCGACAGATAGTCGGCGATCAGTTCGAGATCTTCGACCGCCAGCGCCTGCGCGGCCGAGGTCATGGTGCCGTCGAGGTCGCCTCGGGTCGATGCCTTGAAGCCCTTCAGCTGCTCGAGCAGATAGGCCTTGTTCTGCCCGGCCAGACGCGGGATGTGCTGCTGCCCGACGAGACTTGCGGTGTGGCAGGCGACGCAGTTGTTCTGCTCGGTGATGGCGCGCGCCTTGTCGGTCCGCGCCGCATCGAGCTTAGCTGTCGGCGCGGTCATCTTCTGCGCCGAGAACCACGCCGCCAGATCGTTCAGGTCGGCATTCGTCAAGGGCTGCGCGATCGGCGTCATCAATGCGTTCTTGCGCGTGCCTTCGCGGTACATGAACAGCGCCTGCACGAGGAACTGGCGCGGCTGGCCGGCGAGCGATGGAGTTCCGGCCACGACCGCATTGCCGTCCGCGCCGTGGCAGGCAGCGCACACCTGCGCCTTGGCGCGGCCCTCCTCGACGCCGGCGTGCGCGGTCGCCGCAGCGCACACCGCGCAGGCCAGGATGGTGGCACGCGCCATGGTCGAGATCCGTGGGGTCACGGCGCTTTCTTTTGGCGTAGCTGACGCGGTAGACGACCCCGGTGTAGTCGTCCGAGACGAGGATCGAGCCGTCTCTTGTTTGCAGCACGTCGGTCGGCCGCCCCCACAGCGGCGGCTCGCCTTTCTCGTTCTCGAGAAAACCGTCAATAAAGGCGTGCTTGGTCGCGTTGCCGCTCGCGTCAAGGCTGACACGGATCACGTTGTAGCCCTGCTTGGTCACGCGGTTCCACGAGCCCTTCTGCGCGATCAGCATGCTGTTGCGGTACTCGGGCGGGAACATGTCGCCGGTATAGAACTTGAAGCCCATCGGCGCGATGTGCGCCCCGAGATTGAGCGCCGTTGGTGTGTACTGGTCGCACGACTTGCCCTCGGCATGGTGATGTTCTGCGGCGAGCCGATATTGAAGTAAAGCATCCCATCCGGCCCCATCGCCCGGTACTTCCAGAAATGCCCGGGCTGGTTGGTCGGGTCGAGGTTGTCTATCACGACATTGCCCTCGCCGGGACTTCTCGATATCGCCGAGCGCGTGATGCGGTGGCGCTCGGCCACATACAGCGTGCCCTTCTATGGCCGGACGAGAGCCGCCGTGACCGCGGGTGAACCCGACGCTATGGGGGCTACCCAAACTCGCGACACTAGCAATTCGTTCGGGTTGGACCTGTCGAAGCCGCCGTGGGCTGGGAGTGGCACTTCGACAAGCCCAAATCGAGCGACGCCGGCTAGTCAGCCACGCGCCTTCATCCCGTCGCGCAAGCGCTTGACCTCGTCGTGGTTGGCCTGCACGCCGGCCATCTGCTTCTGCACCACCTGCTTCACGGCATCGGGCAGATCCTGTTTGAGCGCCTTGCGGTAGCTCCCCAGAGCGCTGTCCTCGCCGCGTTCGCATTCGTCGAGGATGGCCTGGTCGCTGGTCCCCGACACCGCGTCGCGCACCGAAACCCAGCCGCGGTGCATGGTGCCGGCGATCGTGCCGCTGTCTTCCGCCTTGCCGCCGTGCTTGGCGACGAGTGCTTGCAGTTCTCGCGCCGCACCCGCGCAGTCAGAGGCACGCCGGTTGAAGGTCTGCTTCAGTTCGATCGACGAGGCGCGCTCGGCGCAGGTGCGAAAACCGTATTCGCCATCTTTCGAGGTCTCGATCAGATCGTTCAGGCACTCGACCACATCGTCGTTGTCCATTGCGTACTCCATGGTTGTTGAGAGCGCATGAGCTTGCCGCGGCGGGGCGCCGGTCTTAACCAGCCAGCGCCGGTTCGGCCTGTCGGATCGGACCTACGTCGCTGCGATGGGATCAGCGCTGACGCGGGTCGAGCGCGTCGCGCAGGCCGTCGCCGAGCACGTTGAACGACAGCACCAGCAGGAAGATCGCGAGACCGGGCCAGATCGCCATCCATGGAGCGCTGTCGATATAGTTCTTGGCGGTGTTGAGCATGCTGCCCCAGCTCGGCGCGGGTGGCTGCTGGCCGAGGCCGAGGAAGGACAGGCTCGCTTCGGCGATCACCGCGCTCGCAATCGCAATCGTGGCCTGCACCATCAGCGGCGCGGTGATATTGGGCAGCACGTGGCGCAGCGCGATGCGCAGCGGCGGGTTGCCGACCGAGCGCGCCGCCTCGATGTAATCCTCGACCCGCACATTGATGACCTGGGCGCGGGTCAGACGCACGAAGATCGGCGTCGCCGAGATGCCGATCGCGATCATCGCGTTGACGAGGCTCGGGCCGAGGAAGGCCGCCAGCGCGATCGCCAGGATCAGGAACGGGCAGGCGAGGAAGGCGTCGGTGATGCGCGAGATCAGCGCATCGACCCAGCCGCCCAGAAAGCCCGCGGCCAGGCCGATCGGCACGCCCAGGAGCAACGATATCGAGACCGATACCACGCCGGCGAGCAGCGAGGCGCGCGTTCCCCAGGCGACGCGCGCGAGCACGTCGCGGCCGATCTCGTCGGTGCCGAACCAGTGCCCGGCAACCGGCGCCTTTCTAATTGCGCCCCAGTCGGTGGCGATCGGGTCGGGCACGCCGAGCCACGGCGCGAAAAGCGCGATGGCGACGAATCCGAGCACGACTGCGAGGCCCAGCATCGCGCCGCGCCGGCGCCGCAGCCGCCGCCCGGCGCGCCGCCAGGGGCTGGCGGGCGATGCGGCGTCCCGGGTAACGGCGAGCGTGGTCATGTGGGACGGTGCGTCATCCGCGCAGCCGTGGATTGGCTGCCACATAGGCCAGATCGGCGAGCAGGTTGAGCGTGATGTACGCCGTCGCGGTGACGAGCACCACGCCTTGCACGACCGCATAGTCGCGGTTGAAGACCGAATCGACGATCAGCTTGCCGAAGCCGGGAATGGTGAAGACCTGCTCGGTGAGCACCGCGCCCGACAGCAGCGTGCCGAGTTCCAGCGCACCGAGCGTGATGATGGGCGTGAGCGCATTGCGCAGCGCGTGCTTGAGGACCACGGTGCGCTCCGACAGCCCCTTGGCGCGCGCGGTGCGAACATAGTCGGCCGACAGCACCTGCAGCATCGCGCTGCGCGTATGGCGCATCAGCACCGCGGCGATCGCATTGCCGAGCACGAAGGCCGGCATGATCATCGCGGCCAGGTTGGCGCGCAAATCCTCGAACGGGCTCACATACCCCGACGCGGGCAGCCAGCCGAGCTGGACCGAGAAAAGCAGGATCATCAGAATGCCGAGCCAGAAATTCGGCGTCGACAGCCCCCACAGCGCAAACATATTGGCCGCCATGTCCCACGCCGTGCCGCGCCCCACCGCCGAGACGATACCGGCCGGAATGCCGATCACGAGCGCAATCACGAAGGCGAGCAGCCCGAGCTCGAGCGTGACCGGCAACTTCTGGATCACGAGTTCGAGCACCGGCTGCTGGGTCCGCACCGATTCGCCGAGGTCGCCCTTCAGCACGCCACCGACCCAGTACGCATAGCGCACCGGCAGCGGCTCGTCCAGGTGCAGCTTGGCGCGCAGGTAGGCGACGACGGTGGGGTCTTGCTCCTCGCCGGCGAGAATCTTCGCCGGGTCGCCCGGCAGCAGTTGCTGCAGGCCGAAGATCAGCATCGAGACGAAGATCAGCGTCGGAACGATGCTGGCCAGGCGTCTCAGGAGGTGGTCGAGCATCGGCGCAGGTCCGGTTGTCGAGGGTGAAGTCGTTCAAGGCGCCATTTTCAACCCGCTCACCCTCAGCAACCCGTCCGGCACGTTGCGCACGCCGGTCAGCTTGGCGTTGTAGGCCCACAGCCAGTTGCGGTGGTACAGGTAGACGATCGGGCGCTCCTTCAGCACGCGGGCGGCGATCTGCTCGAAGACCTTCTTGCGCTCGGCCGGCTCGCGCAGGCTGCGCGACTGGGTGAGCAGCTTGTCGGTCTCGGCGTCGCAGTAGCCTGCATAGTTGAGCGGCTGCTTGCAGCCGTGGAAGCTGAACAGGTTGCCGTCGGGGTCGGCGCGTCCGCTCCAGGCGAGCACGTAGGCTTCGAAGTCGCCCTTGTCGGCCATATTGAGCGAGGTCGCGAATTCGGTCGCCTGGATCTTCACGTCGAAACCGGCTTCGCGCGTCATCGCCTGGATCACCAGCGCGAGGCGCTGCGCGTCCGAGGTGGTCGGGGTGACGAGCGTGAAGCTCGGTTTCTCGACCCCGGCTTCCTTGAGCAGTGCCTTCGCCCGCGCGATATCGCGCTTCGGAACCGGCAGCGACTTGGCGTAGTACGGGTTGTTCGGCGCGACCCACTGGTTGCCCACCGTCGCCTCGTTGTCCATCACCACCTGCGCCAGGCCCTGGCGGTCGATCGCGAGCTCGAAGGCCTCGCGCACGCGGGCGTCCTTGCCAAGCGGATTCTTCTGCGCCTGCTCGCTCTTGCCGATATTGATCGTGATGCCCTGGTAGCCGATCTCGGTGATGCGCGAGGTCTTGAGCTTCTTGTCGGCGGCGAGCTTTTCCATATCGCTCGACGCGACGCGCTCGATAAAGTCGAACTGGCCCGACTTGAGGTTGGCCAGGCGCACCGTCGCATCGGTCACCGGCGTATAGACGATCTTGTCGAAGTGGATCGCGGCCTTGTTCCAGTAACCGTCGAAGCGCTCGAAGTTCATTCGGTCCTGCGCCACGCGCTCCACGAATTTGAACGGACCCGAGCACACCGGCTTCGCGCCGAACTTGTCGCCCGCGGCGGTCGCCGCCTTCGGCGAGACCATCATCCCGGCGCGATCGGCCAGTTGCGCCAGCAGCGGCGAGAACGGCGCCGAGAGATTGAGCCGCACCGTCGCGGCATCGACCACGTCGACGCTTGAGACCGGCGCCAGCTCGCCGCGCCGATTCGACCCCGGCATGGTCTTGTGGCGCTCGAGGTTGTATTTGACCGCCGCGGCGTCGAACTTCTCGCCGTCGTGGAAGGTGACGCCCGGACGCAGCTTGAGCGTGAGCGTCTTGCTGTCGGCCGACCATTCATACGCGGTCGCCAGCTGCGGAACGATGGTGAGCTTCTCGTCGATATCGAACAGCTTGTCGCACAGCGCCGCAAAGACGATGCGGCCGACAAAGGTGCGCGCGAGCGTCGGGTCGAGCACGTCGGGGTCTTCGGCCAGGCCGACGCGCAGGGTCTGGGCTTGCACGACGAAGGGCGTCGCCGCGAGGAGGGCGGGCCAGAGTGAGCGGAGCAGGGATCGCTTCATGGAGGGGACTTCCTGATGGGAGAGAGGGTTGGCTTGACGGTTACCGGACGCGGACGACGCGAAGGACGCAAAGGAAAGAGATGGGGAACGAAAAAACTTGCGCGTGAAGACTTTTGCATTCTTCGCGTACTTTGCGTCCTTTGCGCATTCCCGTCCGGAAATTTCGACACCGCGGCCCGACGTTTCATGGGAGCGCCCCGACAGGCTTGAGAAACGCCGATTGAAGCCGTTCGAGGCGTTGCTGCGCAGGGCTCGCGGAACGCGTCGCCGGCAGCAGCTTCGGCACCGCGATCTCGCGCCAGAAATGGCAGGCGACGGCATGGCCGTCGGCGTCGGCTTCGAGCGCCGGTGACTCCTGCGAACAGCGCTCGCGCGCATGCGGGCAGCGGGTGTGGAAACGGCACCCGCTGGGCGGCGCGGCCGGGCTCGGCACATCGCCGGCGAGCAGCACGCGCTCGCGCGCGAGGCCGGGTTCGGGCAGCGGAATGGCGGCCAGCAGCGCCTGCGTATACGGGTGGCGCGGCGCCTCGAAGAGCGCGCGCTTGTCGGCGATCTCGACGATGCGGCCGAGGTACATCACGGCGATTCGGTCGGCGATGTGCTTGACCACCGCCAGGTCGTGCGCGATGAAGATATAGGCCAGGCCGAAATCGCGCTGCAGGTCGCGCAGCAGGTTCACGACCTGCGCCTGCACCGAGACATCGAGCGCCGATACGGCCTCGTCGCACACGATCAGTTTCGGCTGCGCGGCCAGTGCGCGCGCGATGCCGACGCGCTGGCGCTGGCCGCCCGAAAACTCGTGCGGATAGCGCTGCGCATGCTCGGGCGCGAGGCCCACGGTGCGCAGCAGCTCGGCCACGCGCGCGCTCTCGCGCCCGGCGTTCAGCCCGTGCAGGCGCAGCGGCTCGGCGAGGGTCTGGGCCACGGTCATGCGCGGGTTGAGCGACGAGTAGGGATCCTGGAAGATGAGCTGCATCGCGCGCCGCTGCGTCCGCAGCGCGGGCGCGTCGAGCGCGCCGAGGTCGACGCCATCGAAGCGAACCCGCCCCGCGCTCGGCTCGATCAGACGCAGCACGAGCCGGCCGAGCGTCGACTTGCCGCAGCCCGATTCGCCGACCACGCCGAGCGTCTCGCCGGCCGCGAGCGTGAAGTCGACGCCGTCGACAGCCTGCACCGCGCCGCGCGCACGGCCGAAGACGCCGCGGCGGATCGGGAAATGCTTGACGAGGCCTTCGACCTCGAGCAGCCGCGCCGCGCCGCTCATGCCGCCGCCGCCACTTCCCGCGACGCAAGCAGCGCCTGCGGATCGAGCGGCGCCTTGCGGCAGGCCGAAGCGTGTCCCGGCGCGACCTCGCGCAGCGCCGGCTCGGCGGCGCGGCAGGCCGCGTCGGCGAACGGGCAGCGGTCGGCGAAGCGGCAGCCCGGTGGCAGGCGCAGCAGGCTCGGCACCTGGCCGTCGATCGCGGCGAGTCGCTCGCGCTGCACGTCCAGGCGCGGGATCGAGCCGAGCAGGCCGACCGTGTAGGGATGCTGCGGGGTATCGAACAAGGCCTGCACCGGGGCGCGTTCGACCACCTTGCCGGCATACATCACCACGACCTCGTCGGCCACTTCGGCGACGACCCCGAGGTCGTGCGTGATCAGGATCACCGCAGTCCCGGACTCGCGCTGCAGCCCGCGCATCAGCGTGAGGATCTGGGCCTGGATCGTCACGTCGAGCGCCGTCGTCGGCTCGTCGGCGATCAGCAGGCGGGGTTCGCAGGCGAGAGCCATCGCGATCATCGCGCGCTGGCGCATCCCGCCCGACAGCTTGTGCGGATGCTCATGAAAGCGCTGTTCGGGCGCTGGAATGTGAACCTTGCGCAGCATCTCGAGCGCGCGCATTTCGGCCTGCTCGCGTGTCAGCGGCTGGTGGCGCATCAGGCCCTCGACGATCTGCGCGCCGATCGTGAACGCCGGATTGAGCGACGACATCGGCTCCTGGAAGATCATCGCAAGAGCGTTGCCGCGCAGGTCCTGCAGCGTGCGGTCGTCCGCTCCCACCAGCTCGCGGCCCTCGAAGCGCACCGAAGACGACGGGTCGATGCGGCCGGCCGGCTTGTCCACGAGTCCCATGATCGACAGCGCCGTCACGCTCTTGCCGCAGCCGGACTCGCCGACGATGGCGAGGGTGCGCCCGGCCTCGATCTCGAAGCTCACGCCGTCGACCGCGGCGAAGCTGCCGTCGTCCGTCGCGAAGCGGGTGCGTAGATCGCGGACCTCGAGCAGCGGGCTCATTCCAGGCGAGCGTGGAACGCCGCGATGCGTGCCTCGATCTCGGTTCGGTTGGTCAGTCCGATCGGGTCGTGGCGGCCCGGCAGACAAGCCACGAAGGGCTGGAAGCGTTCCAGACTCACGTGGTGCAAGCGCGCCAGTTCGCGCAGCGGATCGGCGTGGTCGTCGACGCGCAGATCGAGCTCGGGCCGGTCCTCGTCGCCCTGGATGCGCAGCGCCGCCGACTGCTTACCGCGCTTGTCGCCGCCGGCCGCCTCGCCGGCGTGCATCGCGGCCAGCAGGCGTTCGGCCAGCGGACGCCCCTTCGCGTCGCGATATGCCTGTGCCGTGGCTTCGAGAACGTGCGGTCCGGCCAGCATGTTGCCGGCGACGCTGAACCCATCTTCGGCGAGGTGGCCGCAGGCCTCGACGCAATCGCTGCCGGTGTGCGCGGCGCCGGCGCCGCGCGCGGGCAGCACGTGAAGCTGGCGCTGCGCGTATCCGGCGTCGGTCGCGATGAGCGCCGCCACGACCTCGGCCGCGCTGCGGCCCGAGCTCAGCAAGTCGAGCCCCGCCGGCCCGTACAACGGGTTCAGCAGAGCCTGCGTCGCGAGCGCGCCGACGCCGCGGCGCGTGTGCACGCACAGCGCACCGACCGCGAAGAAGCGGCTCGCGATCGCGACCCCGAATCGGCCTTCCGCGTCGCGCGCCAGGATCGACCAGGTCATGGCGCGACGGGTGCGGGATGGCGCGGCAGCCAGATGCGGAACTCGGTCGTGCCGTCCTCGCTGTCGACCTCGATCGTTCCTGGGTGCGCGCGCACGATCTGGTCGACGATATACAGGCCCAGGCCGAGACCGTCGTTGCGGCCGCCGTTGCGCTCGGCGCTGCGAAATGCGTCAAAAAGGCTGCCGCGCAACTCCTGCGGAATGACGCCGCCATTCGTGACCGCGAGCCGCAGCCCGGCGGCGTCGCCGTCGAGCCGGACCCGCACCGGCATCTCGGGCGCGCCGTGCGCGACGGCGTTGCCGATCAGGTTGGAGGCGAGCCTCGCCAGCCGTTCGCCGTCCCACTCGCCGACCAGATCGTCCTCGAACACCGCCTCGATCTCGCGCTGCCCGCAGATCGCGCGCTGCTCGCTGACGACCTGCTGCAGCACCTTGATGGGGTCGAGCCGGGTGCGCACCAGTTGCAGCCCGCCGGACAGCCGCGCCCGCGTGAGGTCGAGCATGGCGTCGATCATGTCGGCCATGCGCCGGCCGCTGGACATCATGCGGCTGGCGCTGTCGCGCAGCTTGCCCTCGGGCAGCGCGCGCTGCAGCAGCGCAGCCGAACCCAGCATTGCGCTGAGCGGCGTGCGCAGATCGTGGCCCAGCATCGCGACGAACATCTCGTTCAGGCGCAGCGTCTCGCTGCGTTCGTGCAGATCGCTCGCGAGCTGGCGGCGCTGACGCGCCAGCTCGAAGAAGACTTCGGCCTTGCTGAGCAGCACGCGCGGCTCGATCGGCTTGTGCAGGAAGTCGACCGCCCCGCTCTCGTAGCCCTTGAACACGCGGTGCGACTCGTGCGCCCCGGCGGTGACGAAGATCAGCGGCACGTGGCGGGTGCGCTCGCTTCCGCGCATCAGCTCGGCGAGTTCGAAGCCATCCATGCCGGGCATTTGAACATCGAGCAGGGCGAGTGCGACGTCGTGCACGAGCAGCAGTTCGAGCGCCTCGGGTCCGGAGCGTGCCTGCAGCACCTCGACGTCCGGGCGGCGCAGCAGCGCGGCCAGGGCGAGCAGGTTCTCATCGAGATCGTCGACGATGAGGCAGGTGACGCGGTCGATCATGGCGGAGGATTGTCGGCGAGCCGGGCGAGCAGCGCGGCGATCGCGTCGAGCGGCAGGATATGGCCGGCGGCGCCCAGCGCCACGGCGGCGGCGGGCATTTGGGGCGACTGCGCGGTCGCCGGATCTTGCACGAGGGTCGTCCCGCCGGCTTCGCGCACCGCCAGCAGCCCGGCAGCGCCGTCCTCGTTCGCGCCGGTCAGCAGGATGGCGAGCAGCCGTTCGGCGTAGATATCGGCCGCCGACTCGAACAACGCGTCGATGCTCGGCCGCGAATGGTGGATCGCGGCATCAGTGGAGAGGGCGAGCTGCGGTCCGGCGTCGATCAGCAGGTGGTAGTCGGGTGGAGCGAAATACAGCGTGCCCGCGGCCACCGGCATCTTGTCCGTCGCCTCGCACACCGGCAGCGCGCAGCGCTTGGCAAAGATCTGCACGAGCAGGCTCGGCTGCCGGGCCGGCAGGTGCAGCACGGTGAAGACCGCCGCGCGCAGGTGCGCCGGCAGCGCGGGCAGCAGCACGCCGAGCGCCTGCACGCCGCCGGCCGAGGCGCCGATGGCGATCGCATCGAAGTCCCGCGGCACGATCACGGCGTTTCCTTGCGTCGCAGGATGCGGTTGTCGCGGTCGATTTTATCGAACGACGCGGCGTGGCTCGAGAAGCGCAGCGACTCGCGCGAGCCGATGCCCAGAAAGCCCTTGCGGCACAGCGCCTCGTGGAACAGGCCGATCGCGCGGTCCTGCAGCGCGCGGTTGAAATAGATCAGCACGTTTCGGCAAGACACGAATTGCACCTCCGCGAAGACGGCGTCGGTCGTCAGGCTGTGATCCGAGAAGACGATGCGCTGCTTCAGCGCCTGGTCGAATATTGCCCGGCCGTAGGCGGCGGTGTAGTGCTCGCTCAGCGATCCGCGGCCGCCGGCGAGGCGGTGGTTTTCGGTGAACCCGGCCATGCGGTCGATATCGTAGGTGCCGTCGCGCGCGGTCTGCAGCGCATTCGGGTTGATATCGGTCGCATAGATGCGGCTTTTTGCGAGCAGGCCTTCCTCGCGCAGCAGCACGGCGAACGAATACGCTTCCTCGCCGGTGCTGCAGCCCGCGACCCAGATGCGCGGCGACGGGTAGGTGCGCAGCAGTGGCAGCACCTGCTCGCGCAGCGCCGCGAAATACGCCGGATCGCGGAACATGTCGCTGACCTGCACGGTGAAAAAGTCGAGCAGCTTGCCGAAGACCGCGGGTTCGTGCAGCAGCGCGTGCTGCAGCTGCGACAGCGAGGCGGAGCCGAAATGCGCCAGCGCGGCGCCAAGCCGGCGCTTGAGCGAGGCCCCGGCGTAATCGCGCGTCGTCCTCGACGACCAGCACGCGCTGCAACCTCTGCGTGAATTTGGCCCCCAGGCGCTGGATGGCGAGCACCAGATCGGCGCGCGCGACCGACTTGAGCGCATAGCCGGCAGCGCCGTGTTCGAGCGCCGCGTGGGCGACCTCGGCGACCGATGCGACGTGGACCGGAATATGGCGCGTCGTCGGATCGCGCTTGAGCCGGTCCAGCACGTCCAGGCCCGACATGTCGGGCAAGTTCACGTCGAGCAGCACCGCGCTTGG
>JBDSEG010000024.1:0-3257 GCA_039920165.1 Burkholderiaceae bacterium | reverse complement strand
CCGCGCGCAAGGCATTGGTCGAGCCGTCGACCGGGACGAGGACTTTCAGCATGCTCGGTTCTCCTTGGTTGGGGGGGGACGGTCGCGGATCGGGTTCGGACGGCGCGGGCGCAGCGGGCTGCGGACGCAGGCTGCTGAACTCGATCAGCCGGGCGTGGATGCGCGATTCGAGCTGGCGATGGTTCCTGACGAAGCCGAGCCACAGTACCAGCGGAATGACGAGGTACAGCGCGAGCGCGACCGCCGGGTGCCCCTGCAACCACGGCCGTAGCATGGGTTCGGACGACATCATCTTGACCGCGGTCCAGACGAGCACGCCCGCGCCGATATAGACCACCACCGGATAGCGGTCGACCACGCGCAGGACAAGCGTGCTGCCCCAGACCACGATCGGAACGCTGATCACGAGCCCAGTGACGACGAGCAGGTAGCTGCCGTGCGCCGCGCCGGCGACCGCCAGGACGTTGTCCAGACCCATCACCGCGTCGGCGACGACGATGGTTCGCATCGCGCCCCAGAAGGTGGTCGGTGCCGGGCCGTGCTGTGCGCTTTCGGTCTCGGGCAGCAGCAGCCGCCAGGCGATCCACACCAAGAGCGCGCCGCCGGCCAGCAGCAGTCCGGGGATCGCGAGCAGCCACACGACCACGAGCGTCATTGCGCTGCGCACCACGATCGCGCCGACCGCGCCCCACACGATGGCGCGCTTTTGCAGCTGCGCGGGCAGGCTGCGCGCCGCTAGCGCGATGACGATGGCGTTGTCGCCCGCGAGCACCAGGTCGATGACGATGATCGCCAGCAAGGCCGACAGGAACTGGCCGGTATCCATCAAGCGCCCCTTGGGATTGGTATCCCTTGCATTGGAGGCGGGGCTGGAACACGGGCGATCGAGAATTGCGATCCATCGCAAATCTCGATCGATCCAGGGTTCGGCAAGCCCGACCGCTGCCCACGCGGCGCACGAATGGTGTTACAACCGCGCCAGTGCAGCGGTCGGTATCGGCTGCCGTGCTGCAAAGCGGGAGTAGTTCCGCATCCGGGCCGCCGGCTGCGAGCGCCGTCGTCAATACGGTCCCACCGGACCCGGCGGCGCCAGTGCCCAGGGCATGAACCAGACCTTTGCCTTCTTCCTGTCTATGGGGAACGGCAAATGACGATCACGCTCGCTTCGACCTCTTCGTGCGCACCCGTTCGGCTGCGCCGCTATGTGCGCCACGGCATGCTGCCGCAGCTCGCCGCCTTCGAGGCCGTGATGCGCATGGGCAGCGTCACCCGCGCCGCCGAGTCTCTGTGCATTGCCCAGCCGACGCTGTCGGGTCATCTGCGCAAGCTCGAGGAGGCGCTCGACGTTCGGCTGTTCGAACCTTGCGGCAAGCGGCTCGTACCGACGCCCGCGGCGCAGATTCTGCTGCAGGCCGCGCACGAAGTGACACGCGCGCTCGAACGCTGCGAATCCACGCTGGTCGAGGTGCGCAGCGGCGCCGCCGTCTCGCTCAGCCCAGCGGTATGAGCACCCACATGCGCAGCGACTGCTTCATGCGGCCGGCCTGCGCCTCGGCGGCCTCGCCCCAGCCCCAGAAATAGTCGGCCCGCACCGCGCCGGTGATGGCGCTGCCGGTGTCCTGCGCCATCACGAGGCGGCGCAGCGGCGCGCTCGACAAGGGCTCGGTGGTATCGAGCCAGACCGGCGTGCCGTACGGAATGCTCGTCGGATCGACCGCGATCGAACGGCCCGGCGTGAGCGGCACTGACTGCGCGCCGCGCGGGCCGAGCTGCGGATCGGGCAAGGCCTCTTCACGAAAGAAGACGACGCGCGGGTTGCTCCACAGCATCTCGCTCACGCGGCGCGGATTCTGCCGCGCCCAGGCCTTGATGGCGGGCCACGAGGCCTGGTCGGCACGCAACTCGCCCTGTTCGATCAGCCAGCGCCCGATCGATTTGTAGGGCAGGTCGTTGTGGCCGGCGAAGGCCACGCGGACCTGGCGCCGACTGCCATCGGGCTCGCTGAGCATCAGCCGGCCGGAGCCCTGGATCTGCAGGATCAGCGCGTCGAGCGGATCGGCGACGTAAGCGATCTCGCGCCCGCGCAGGCTCTGCTGCGCGGCGGGCAGGGCGTCGAGCTGGGCCCGGGTCCAGTACGGACGGCGCGTGGCGAGGTCGGCAGGCGGCGCGTGCAAGGGCACCTGAAAGCCCGGACGCGGTGTGCGCGAGGCCTCGACCAGCGGCTCGAAATAACCTGTGATGAGGCCTTCGCTGGCGCCCTCGGTCGACTCGACCCGAAACGGTTGCAGCCTCTGCGCGAGCCAGGTCCGCGTCGCCTCGTCGCTCAAGAGTTCGATGCCCGCGCGGCGGGCCTGCGCGCACAGCGCTGCCCAGCCCGCAGCGGGCCGCTCGCAGCTGCGCAGCAGGGCGGGCCAGAGCTCGGCGCTGCGGTCGGCGCTCCAGCCCGGCAGGTCGGTCCAGCGCACTGGCACCCAGCGCGAACGGCCGCGCTGCAGCGGTGCGCCCGGCGCAGCGGACAGACTCTCGGCGCGGTCGGGTGCGGGGATCGACGCGGCCGGTGGTCGGGCGCGCGACGGCTCGGGGTCGGTCAGCGAGACGCTGGAACACGCGGCGAGCATCCCTAGAATCGCCGCCGCCAAGGCGGCGCGCTTTGCGACGACAGGACGCCATCCGGGGGACGCGACGATGTGGGTCATTTTGCTGGAGGCGCTGGCGGCCTTGCTGGTGCTCGCCGGCATTGTCTGGTGGACGATGTTCGCCGGCCGCCGCAAGGGCGAACGGCGCCGCCGCGACGGCGAACCCTGACGCCGTTCAGTGCAGCGCCGAGGCGAGCGTCAGGCCGAATTCGCCGACCGGCGCGTCGAACGGCCGTGCATCCTCGGTCATGCAGAAAAAGGTTCCGCGCATCGTTCCGTGCGGTGTGGCCAATCGGGTCCAGCTCGTGTATTCGAACGATTCGCCCGGCTTCAGCACCGGTTGGTGCCCGACCACCGCGAGTCCGCGCACTTCCTCGATGTGGCCGTTGGCGTCGGTGATGATCCAGTGGCGCGCGATCAACTGGCCCGTGACGCCGCCGCTGTTGCGGATGCTGATGGTGTAAGCGAAGGCATATTGCCCGGCCTGCGCATCGGACTGCTCGGGCAGATGACGCACCGCGACGCTGCTGGTGAACTCGGGTTTTGGCATGCGCGGATTCTAGGAGGCATGCGCCCTCGAAGCCGCGTTCACCGCTTCTAGAATCCCGGCCTGACAACACC
>JBDSEG010000023.1:0-3013 GCA_039920165.1 Burkholderiaceae bacterium | reverse complement strand
GCAGCGCGGCGCGGATGGGCGTGCTGCGCGCGTCGTCGCCCACGAGCACGCGCAGATCGCTCTGCGGTCCGTACGACACCACCTGCGTTTCGGCGATGCGCGTTACCTTGAATCCGTTCATGTTCGTCTCCCAATCCTCGTTCATGCGCTGACGCTTCTAGGGAACCAGCTTCCACTCGCCGTTGTCGACCTTCACCAGCACGCGGGCGCGTTTGTCGACGCCGTAGTGATCGCTGGCGCTCATGTTGTAGATCGCATGCGTGCCTGTCACGTCTTTGCCGGCCTCGATGGCATCGCGAATCGCGTCGCGCATGCCGGGGCTGCCGGGTTTGGCGGTCTTCAGCGCCACCGGCAGCGCGGTCTGCAAGATGACGCCGGCATCCCAGGCATAGGCGGCAAAAGCGTTGCGGCTACCGGCGCCGTAAGCGCCTTCGTACTGCTTGAGGAACTCCAGGCCCGCGGCCTTCAGGGGATCGTTCGCAGCGAGTTGCTCGGCGACAACGACGGGGCCGGTGGGCGCGATCACACCTTCGGTGCTCTTGCCGCCGACGCGGATGAAATCAGGGTTCACGACACCGTGCGTGTGATAGACCTGCTTGGGGTAGCCGCGGTCGACCGCCGCGATCTGCGGCAGGTCGGCCGGCGTGCCGGAAGCGCCGACGAAGATCGCGTCGGGGTTGCTGGTCAGCACCTTCAGCATCTGCCCGGTCACCCCCGTATCGCCACGCCCGTAGCGCTCGTCCGTGGTGACTTCAATGCCGGCCGCAGCACCGTTTTTCTTCAAGGTGCTGTAGTTCGCGTCGCCCCAGGAATCCGAAAAGCCGATGTAGCCCACCGTCTTCACCTTGTGTGCCTGCATGTGCTCGACCAGCGCGCTCACCATCAGCGGGATCGGCTGTGGCACGGCGAACAGGTAGCGCTGACTGGCCGCATCGATCGGGATCGGGCACAGCGCGATGAACGGGATGTGCGCCTCGTTGGCGACTGCCCCCTGCGCAATCGCCACCGGCACGGTGCTCGAACCGATGATCACGTCGACCTTGTCTTCCACCGCGAAGCGGCGCACATTTTTCGCGCCGGCCGTCGGGTCGCTCGTGTCGTCGAGCACCACGTAGCGAACGGCTTCACCGCCGACGGTCTTCGGCATGAGCGCCACCGCCTTCGCCACGTGAACACCGAGCGAGGCGCCCGGACCCGTCGCGCTGATTGAAACGCCAACCACCACTTCGGCGCACACTGCAGCGGATGCCAATGCCAGCAAAAAACCCAACAGCCTCTTCGTCATATGAGCTCCTGTGATGATCCCGGTAGCATACTACGCTAGCATACTAGAGCGAGCTTTGTCTCTGTAAACGGCAGGAGAGCCATGTCACGCCAGCTGGAAGGAAAGACGGTACTCATCACCGGGGTCGCCAGCGGCATCGGGCGCGCTGTGGCCGAGCGCTTTCTTTCTGAAGGCGCGAGGGTGGTCGGCCTCGATCGGGTCGCATCGAGCCCGGGCGACGACTTCCAGGCGGGCGCATTCGCCAGCGCCTATGCGAGCATCGAGGGAGACGTTCGATCTGCCGCCGACAACCAGCGCGCGGTTGATCTGGCCGTGCGTCGCTTCGGCAAGCTCGACGTGTTCGTCGGCAATGCCGGCATCTACGACAACCGGCGCACCTTTCGCAGCTTCTCGGCCACCGAGCTCGACGCGGCGTTCGACGAGCTGTTCAACGTCAACGTGAAGGGCTATATGCTCGGCGCGCTCGCCGCAGCCGATGCGCTTGCAAAGGTGCGCGGCTGCATCATCTTCACGAGTTCGATCTCAGGCGCGCATGCCGGCTTCGGCGGCGCGCTCTATGTGGCGGCCAAGCATGCGATCAACGGCTTGACCAAGCAACTCGCGCTGGAGCTGGCGCCCGACATTCGGGTCAACGCCGTGGCGCCAGGCTATGTGCCAACCGGACTGCGTGGTCTCGAAAGCCTCGGCCAGAGTGTCGGGACGAGCGGACCCGGGTCGAACCAGATGCCGCTGCAGGTACTGCCGACGGCTGACGATATTGCCGCCGCCTACGTCTTTCTCGCTTCCGACGCATGCGCGAGAACCGCAACGGGCACCGTGCTCGCGCTCGACGGCGGCGCCGCCGTCCGGGGTCCACGCACTTGACTGTGCCTGTCGTGCGTTACCAGAATCAAGCATGAGCGACACACAGAACCCCACGACGACCGCCAAGACCGTGCGAACGCCGCTGCCGCCGCTGGTCAGCGCCGACGCCCGCATCGCCTCGTTCACCACCGGCGACCTCATGGCGCCCGATGGCTCGGGCGTCGACCGGCGCCTCTTTGTCGACGAAGGCATTTACCGCCTGGAGCAGGAACGCATTTTCGCCAAGTGCTGGCTCTACCTCGGCCACGAAACGGCGCTGCCGGAGAACCAGTCGTTCTTCACGACGACGATGGGCGAGGACCCGGTCATCGTCTTGCGCGACAAGACCGGGCAACTGCGCGCCTTCCTCAACAGCTGCAGCCACCGCGGCGCGAAGATTTGCCGGGTCGACTCGGGCACGGCGCGCTTCTTCAAGTGCCCTTACCACGCCTGGACGTTCAGCACCGAAGGCGACCTCATCGCCGTGCCGCGCATCGACGCGGTGTATGGCGAAGGCTTCGATCGCAGCCTGTACGGCCTGCGCGAGGTACCACACATCGACAGCTTCGGCGGCATGATCTTCGCGAGCTGGGACCCCGACGCGCCGACGCTGCGCGACTACCTCGGCGACATGGCGTTCTATCTCGAGCTCATGCTCTCGCGGATGGAAGGCGGCACCGAGGTCATCGGCGGCGTTCACCGCTGGACGATCGACGTCAACTGGAAGATTCCGGCCGAGAACTTCGCCGGCGACCACTATCACGTGCCGTCGACGCACGGCGCCGGCGTCGAGATGGGCTTTCGCAGCCAGCTCACGAACAACGGCTACTGCATCCAGACCGGCAACGGCCATTCCATCGGCAGCGAGCGCGGCGGCGCCCAGCA
>JBDSEG010000022.1:0-9693 GCA_039920165.1 Burkholderiaceae bacterium | reverse complement strand
GGCGAGATGCAGCAGGCGGTCGCGCAACTCGGCTTCGCGTCGGTCGTCATCGCGCAGCCATCGCTCTTGATCGGCGACCGCGCCGCGCTCGGCCAGCCGGTGCGCAACGGGGAGGTGTGGGCCGTGCGCCTGCTCGGACCGTTGATCGGCCTGGTGCCGGCCTCGGTGCGGCCGATCGCAGCGTCCGCGGTGGCGGCGGCAATGATTGCCGCGCTCGCGCAGGCGCGTCCCGGCGTCCGCATCCTGCCTTCGTCCGAGATGCAACCGCGCTGACGTGAATATCGCGATGAGCATGCGCATCCTCGGCATCGATCCCGGCCTGCGAACGACCGGCTTCGGCGTCATCGAATCGAGCGGCGCGCGGCTGCATTACGTGGCCAGCGGAACCATTCGCACCGACGCGGCGCAAGCAGGCAACCTGCCGGCGCGGCTGAAGATCATCTTCGACGGGGTGCGCGAAATCGCCACGCGCTACGAGCCGACCTGCGCGTCGATCGAGATCGTTTTCGTCAACGTCAATCCGCAATCCACGCTGTTGCTCGGCCAGGCGCGCGGGGCGGCGCTGACGGCGCTGATCTCGGGGACGATCAATGTGGCCGAATACACCGCGCTGCAGATGAAGAAGGCGATCGTCGGCCACGGCCAGGCGAAGAAGGAACAGGTGCAGGCCATGGTCGCGCGCCTGCTCGACCTGCCCGGCCTGCCCGGCAGCGACGCCGCCGATGCGCTCGGTCTCGCGATCTGCCACGCCCACGCCGCGGGCTCGTTCGCCGCCATTGCGCGATCCGGCAGCGCACTCGCGCCGCGCACGCACGCGCAGTACAAGCGCGGGCGCAGTTACTGACGTGCCGGACCGGCCGCCGCCGCGAGCTTGAACGCGATCATCGCCCTCAGCTTGTTCGGCAGAACCGGCTTGACGAGCAGGTGGAAATCGTTGGCCTGGGCTTCGCGTTCGAAGCCGCTCATCGTGCTGCCGGTGACCATGATCGCCGGCACGCTGCGGCCGAAGGCGGCGCGCAGGAGGCCGAGTGCCTCGAGGCCGTCGCGGCCTTCCTCGAGCCGGTAATCGACGATCAGAAGGTCGGGACGCACGCCCTGCGCCGCCGCGGTGGGCGCCCAGGTCGCGACGGCGGCGACACTGTCGAAGGCGACCAGGCTCGCGCCCCAGCCGGTGAGCAGCGCCTGCAGTCCGGCGCGTACCGAGGGCTCGTCCTCGACCACGAAGATGAGCCGGCCATCGAGCGTGATCGCGGGCGTCCTGCGGCCCGTGATCGACGGGCCCAGCGAGCGCGCCAGCCGGCCGGCCGGCAGTTCGAGTTGGAACATGCTGCCGCGTCCCGGCACCGAGCGCAGCGTGAGCGGCGCGCCCATCAGCCGCGCCAGGCGCTGGACCGTCGCCAGGCCGAGCCCGAGTCCCTTGCGTTCGTGGGCCGGCAGCTCACCGGCGCGCGCGACCTGGTAGAACTCCTCGAAGATGCGGCCTTGCTGGTGCGGTGCGATTCCGGCGCCGCTGTCCCACACCTGGAGCAGCATCCGGTCGCCGCGCGCGCGGCAGGCGACCAGCACGCTGCCGTCCTCGGTATAGCGGATCGCATTCGAGACCAGGTTGCGCAGGATGCGCTCGACCAGCAGCGGATCGGCGTGGATCACGCGCTCGCCACCGCGCAGGCGCAGGGCCAGACCCTTCTCGAACGCGGTCGGCTCGAAGTGCAGTCGCAGCTTGCGCAGCAGCTCGCCGAATTCGAAGTGCAACGGGTTCACGTCGACCCCGCCGGCGTCGATGCGGGTGATATCGAGCAGTTCGGAGAACAGGCCTTCGAGGGCGTCGACCGATTCGTTGATGCTGGACACCAGTTGCGAAACCTCCGGATCGTTAGCGCGCTGGCGCAGCGCCTCGGCGAACAAGCCCATGGCGTGCAGCGGCTGACGCAGGTCGTGGCTGGCGGCGGCGAAGAACTGGGTCTTGGCGCGGTTTGCGATCTCGGCCTCGCCGCGCGCCGCATCGACCGCCGCCTTCTCGATCCGCAGCGCGTCCAGCAGTTCGTCGGCGTGCAGCTTGAGCTCGATCTCGCGCTGCAGCGACTGGCGGTAGGTGCGCGCCAGCACGGTGGTGATGGTGATGATCAGCAGCAGCTCGCCGGCCAGCTGATAGCTGTAGGCATCGGCGCCACTGGCGATGCGCGCCAGCAGCGGGCCCATGCACAGCGCCGCGAAGGCAAGGTACATGCGCGGCTGCATCGCCAGCACCGGCAGCGCGGCCGTGCAGTAGGTGTAGACGATGACGATCAGGCCGATCTGCTGCAGATCGTTGCCGCGCGAATAGAAGATCCAGCCGGTCGCGCCCCACAGTGCACCGGCCGCGACGGTGCCGATATTCATCGCCTGCCGCCAGCGCTGCCACTGCGCCTGCGTGCGCGGCCGGGCGAGCTTGAAGCGTTGCAGGACGACGAGGCGGATTCCGAGCATCAGCCCGAACGCGGCCATCCAGCCGAGCATCAGCGACGCGGCGGTCGTGGCCCAGAACAGCAGCGCGACAACGCCAACCCCGGCCGCATAGCCGGCGAGCGCGGCCGGCATGTAGTCGTAGGCGGCCTGGACTTCCTCCGCCAGCGCCCTCTCGGCCTTCACTCGGGCGGCCGCCAAGGCCCGGGTATGGTGTTGCCCATTCGGCCCACCGCGAGCACTGCCTGGGTGCGCGTCGTGACCTTCAAGGCGCGCAGCACGGCTGCGACGTGGTCCTTCACCGTATCGACCGAAACATCGAGCTCGCGCGCGATCAGCTTGTTCGGCTTGCCCTGCAGCAGCAGCGCGAGCACCTCGGTCTGGCGCGGCGTGAGTCCGAAGCCGGGGTGCGCGGCGCGCGTGCCGGTGTCGCTGCCGGCAGCGGCCGCCGAACGGTCGCGACGCGCGGCGACGGCAGCGCCGGTCTTGGCATCGGGAATGAAGATGCCGCCCTGCATGACGCTGCGCAGGGCCTCGAACAGCACGTCGGATCCGGCGCGCTTCGGAACGAAACCCATCGCGCCGAGGTCGATCGCGCGGATCATGTCCTCTTCGCTGTCCGACCCCGAAACGACCACCACCGGCAGCGCCGGGCAGCGCGCGCGCAGTTCCTCGAGCAGGTCGAAACCGTCGGAATCGCCGAGCTGCAGGTCGAGCAGGACGAGCTCGAAATCGGCGTCGGCCGACAGGGTCTTGCGCGCCGCGCCGGCGCTGTCGGCGGTGGTCACCTTCACGTCGCGCTGCAAACCCTCGATGACCCGCGTGAGCGCCGCGAGGATCAGCGGGTGATCGTCGATCAGCAGGACTTTCATTCGATCCGGCTCGCTGCGGTGACGCGAATGCCGCTCAGGTATAGCGGCGCGCCAGCGACTCGGCGACGCACACCGGCTTGTCCGAGCCCTCGCGCTGCATCGTCACCTGCATCGTGAGCTGCGCGCCGCCTTCGATCGGCTCGAATGCGATCAGCTTGAACTGCCCGCGCAGCCGGCTGTCCACCGGCACCGGAGCGGTGAAACGGACCCGGTTCAGCCCGTAGTTGACGCCCATGCGGGTGTCGGTGACCGTCATTGCCGAGGCGCCCATCTCGGGCAGCAGCGACAGGGTCAGAAAGCCGTGCGCGATGGTGGTGCCGAACGGCCCGGCCGCAGCGCGACCGGAATCGATGTGGATCCACTGCCGGTCGCCGGTCGCCTCGGCAAAACCGTCGATGCGCGCCTGATCGACCGTGATCCAGTCGCTCACGCCGATCTCCTGCCCCACCAGCCCGGCCAGTTCGCTCAGATGTTCGAAGGTCCGCATGTTCGATGTTCCCCGGTGCCGCTGCGGGCACTTGCGGTTATGTTAGCGAGGCGCATCCTGCCGTTGCCATTCAGACTAACCAGCGCTGCCTTCCATGAACTTGACGATGACCCCGCGCGAACCCCCACCCGGCGCGCCCGCCGACGTCCTCGTGCTCGCGGCGCACCCGCAGCTCGAAATCTCGCGCGTCAGCCGGGCGCTGCTCGCAGCCGCAGCGCCGCTCGCACCGCGCATCGAAGTGCGTGACCTGTACGCGCTGTACCCGGACTATCTGATCGATATCGGCGCCGAGCAGGCCGCGCTCGCGCGCGCGCGGCTGGTCGTGTGGCTGCACCCGGTGCACTGGTACGCCATGCCGCCGCTGATGAAGCTGTGGCTCGACGACGTGCTTGCCTTCGGCTGGGCCTACGGGCCGGGCAGTGAGGCGCTGCGCGGCAAGGATGTGTGGCTGGTCGCGAGCACCGGCGGCGCCGAGGATTCGTACCGACCCGACAGCTACAACCGCTATTTCTTCGACGCCTTCCTGCCGCCGTACGAGCAGACCGCGGCGCTGTGCGGCATGCGATTTCTGCCGCCGCTCGTGCTGCACGGCGCGCACCACGTCGGCCACGATGAGATCGCCGCGCACGCCGCGCTGTTTGCGCAGCGCCTCGCGAACTGGCCCGACTGGGACGAACTGCAGTTTCTCGAAGAGTGCCCGGCCTGCGAGGTGCCGAGCGCCGCCCGGCCGGCCGTCGATGTCGTCGCGACGATCGTCGAGCCGGCCTGATGGAACATTCGTCCTGGCTGATCGACAGCCTGATCTACCTCGGCGCCGCGGTGCTCGCGGTGCCGCTCGCACGCTGGCTCGGCCTGGGCGCGATCATCGGCTACCTTGGCGCGGGCATCGCGATCGGGCCGTGGGGGCTGCGCTTCGTCACCAGCCCGCAGGACATCCTGCACTTCTCGGAATTCGGTGTCGTGCTGATGCTGTTCCTGGTCGGCTTGGAGCTCGAACCGCGCCGCCTGTGGGCGCTGCGCAAGCCGATCTTCGGCTGGGGCAGCGTGCAGCTCTTCGGCTCGGCGGCGCTGATGGTCGCGGCGGCGCTGGCACTGGGCATCGAAGGGCGGCTCGCGGTCGTCGCCGCGCTCGGCCTCGCGCTATCGTCGACCGCGATCGGCTTGAGTGCGCTGTCCGAACGCAACCTGATGTCGACCACCTCGGGGCAGAGCGTGCTCAGCGTCGCACTGCTGCAGGACGTGGCCGCCATCCCGATCCTCGCGCTGCTGCCCTTTCTCGCCATCGTCGCGCCGGGCAGCGATGTCGAGGCCGGCGGCGGCTGGCTCGGCGCGGCCAAGGCGGTCGGCGTGATCGCCGCCATCGTCCTTGGCGGGCGCCTCTTGCTGCGCCCGGCGCTGCGCTGGATCGCGCGCAGCCGCACGCCCGAGATCTTCACCGCCGCGGCGCTGCTGCTGGTGGTGGCGACGGCGGCGCTGATGCAGTCGGTCGGCTTGTCGATGGCGCTCGGCGCCTTCCTCGCCGGCGTGCTGCTGGCCGAAAGCGAATACCGGCGCGAGCTCGAGACCGATATCGAGCCGTTCAAGGGCCTTCTGCTTGGCCTCTTCTTCATCGCGGTGGGCATGAGCATCGATTTCGCGGTCGTGCTCGGGCGCCCGGTCGTGGTGGCGGCGGTGGTGGTCGGCTTTTTGCTACTCAAGGCGGCCGTGCTGTGGGGCATGGCGCGCGCAATGCCCCTGCCGCTGCCCGAGCGGCCGGTCTTCCTGATCCTGCTCGCGCAGGGCGGCGAGTTCGGCTTCGTGGTATTCCAGACCGCCGCGCAAGAGGGCGTGATCGGCGGGCCGGTGGCCTCGCTGCTCGTCGCCGCGGTCGCGATCTCGATGCTGCTCACACCGCTGATGCTCGTCGCCGCCGATCGCTGGTGGATCCCGCGACTGGCCGGCCAGGGCAAGCGCCAGCTCGCCGAAATCAGCGAACCGCAGGACGCGCCGGTCGTCATCGCCGGCAGCGGGCGCTACGGCCAGATCATCGGCCGCATGCTGTATGCCAACGGCATCCAGCCGACCATGCTGGACCACGATGCGGAATCGATCGAGGCGTTTCGCCGCTTCGGCTGGCGCGTCTTCTACGGCGATGCGACGCGGCTCGATCTGCTGCGCGTGGCCGGCGCCGGCCGGGCCCGCGTCGTCGTGCTCGCGATCGACGATGTCGAGCAAAGCCTCACGGTCGCGCGCCTCGTGCTCGAACATTTTCCGCAGGCCACGCTCGTCGCCCGGGCCCGCAACGCGACCCACTTCCACGCGCTGCGCGACATGGGCGTCACGCTGATCGAACGCGAAACCTTCGACTCGGCGCTGATGAGCGCCCGCAGCGTGCTCGAAGCACTCGGCTGGCGGCCGCACCAGGCGCGCACCCTGGCGCTGCGCTTTCGCCGCTTCAACGTCGCCCAGCTCGACGCGATGGCGCCGCACTGGAAGGACGAAGCCAAGCTGATCGCCGCAGCGCGCCAGGGCCGCACCCAGCTCGAGGATCTGTTCGCGCAGGAGCGCGCCGCGGCCGGCGAGCGCGGCGTGCGCAGCGCGTGGAGCGCCGCAGTGGGTGGCGTCGCCCCGGACGCCGCCACGCCGCCGGGCGATAAATAAATCGAGCTTTGCTGCATCCATTCGGGCATGTTGTAGGTAGTACCCAGAGCGAGCCTGGCAATTCCGCCTTCCTTCCGCCGCTTCGAACTGGAGACCCCATGAAAACCTATCCCCTCGTCGTCACTGCCGCCGCAGCGGTCCTGTCGGCGTGCGCGTCGGCCCCGATGTCGACCCACATGGCCGCGCCGATGATGATGGTCGACAACGCCACCCTGCCCGAGCCCGTGCGCGTGCCGCCTGGTCAGAAGATCCGCATGACCGCGACCGGCGTCGGCGACCTGAGCTACGAATGCCGCGAGAAGAAGGACATGGCCGGCCAGCACGAGTGGGTCTTCGTCGGCCCGGTCGCCAATCTGATGTCGAGCGACCGCAAGGTGGTCGGCAAGTACTACGCCGGCCCGACCTGGGAGTCCGCCGATGGCTCCAAGATCACCGGCAAGCAGCTCGCCGTCGCCCCCGGCGGCACCGGCAACATCCCGTTCCAGCTCGTCAAGACCGAACCCGCGATGGGCGCCGGCGCGATGACCGGCGTGACGTATATCCAGCGCATCAACACCAAGGGCGGCGTGGCGCCGGCAATGGCTTGCGACGCGGCGGGGATGGGGAAGAAGCAGACGGTGCCGTATCAGGCGGATTACGTTTTCTACGGGAGCTGATCGAAGTCCGGCGCGCTGCCGGAAATTCGCGCCGCGCCTGCTAGACTGGTCAGCCAACTGGTTTGACGGGAGTCGCACCATGAAGATCTGGCCGGTGCAGGACGCCAAGGCGCGGTTCAGCGAATTTCTCGAGGCCTGCTTGGCCGAAGGCCCGCAACTCGTCACCCGTCGGGGCGCCGAAGCTGCCGTGCTGGTGCCGGTTGCGCAGTGGCGCCGGATGCAATCCGAACGACCGTCGCTCAAGCAGTTGCTGCTGGCCGACGAGGCGCGCACCGAGTCGCTGGTCGCGCCGCGCGGCAAGGCCCGCCGGCGGCGTGTCGTCCCGCTCGGCTGACCGCGGCCGCCGTGTACCTGCTCGACACCAACGTCGTCTCTGAATTGCGCCGGCCGCGCCCGCACGGTGCCGTGCTGGCTTGGCTGGCATCGGTGGCGGACCGGGATCTTCATCTTTCGGCCGTGACGCTCGGCGAGATCCAGAGCGGGATCGAACTCACGCGCGAACAGGATGCGGCCAAGGCGGCGGAGATCGAGGCCTGGGCCGAGCAGCTCGCCTCGTCGTACCAGGTCCTGCCGATGGATGGCGATACCTTTCGCGAATGGGCGCGGCTGATGCACCGACGCTCGGACACGCTGTACGAGGACGCGATGATCGCGGCCACCGCACGGCGCAACGGGCTCACCGTCGTGACCCGCAACCTTGCCGACTTCGCGGCTTTCGAGGTCGCGCTGCTCGACCCGTTCGCCGCGCCGCTGCGGCCCCGAAAAAGCTGACCGCAGGCCGCGCCCCATGGGCCACGCCGCACCGTCGGCGAGATCGCGCGTCACGCAATCCCGACCTAGCCCGGATATTTCACGAGCGCGGTACTGGATGGGTCTGCGGCGCTGATCGGGCGATTCTGAAGAGGCTGAGAAGCGCGATCGGGGTCATTGCTGGGCTGGGGAGGGATGATTGGTCGGTTTGGCTCGCAGTTGCCCCTACCCCGGCTTGGGATGCGGGCCGTTTTGGTGTCAACGCGCGGGCCAGGCACTGGATGAATTCCTATGGGCTGAGCGCGCGCGCAGCCGCGATGAAGACATGCTTCATCGGGTGCGCCGAGGCCAGCAGCACGCGCACGCGGAGGGTGTTGCGCACGACGGCCGCGCCGATCTTGAGCAGCTTGGTGCGGATCGTGGCGGTGCAGGCCCGGGCAAGCTCGGGGGAAAACTTCGGGGACTTCCTCATGATGGCTCCATTCTCAATCGAAGGAGCCTCCTCAAAAGGCGGGGCGGTTCACGCGGAATGATCTCTACGCAGTTCATCTCGACAACCAAAGGTTGGAAGATCACTGCGATGGCATGGGAGACGAGCGCCCCGGTTTGTTGATATCGAAGTAGCACGAAAAAGTAATCTGGCAGCCAAGGAGTGGCCCTCACGCGCACAGCACTGCCATCACTGTCTGGCGAAGGAAGAGACTCGCTCTCCGCGACCGTAGCAGTTTCCCTCCGAGCGCAAGGTGGAAGATGTGACTGCGGACATCAACCGCCGTATGTCATTGCGTTCATTCATCATTCCTGCCGGCGAACCGGTCACCGGCCTAGCTGTTGTATGACCGCCGACCGCCTATCCGATAATGCGCAGACTTGGCCATCGCCACCGATGGGCAGTCCAAGAGGTCTTTTTTCTTGTTGTCTACGTTAGGCTTCATCATCGCGTCGAATACCGCCGTAAGGAGTAACTTGAATGACTTTCCACTTTGACGAAATTGTTGACAGCGAGGAAGGAGTGCGGGAAATCATTGGTAATGCCAGTGATGTAGTCCTGCGAAAGCAGATCGACTACTTGGATGTACATGCCTGTGCCTTCATATCAAAGAGCCCGTTCTTGTTGATCTCTTCAACCGACTCCGAAGGTCGGATGGACATTTCACCGAAGGGAGACCCGCCCGGTTTCGTTCGAGTGCTTGATCAACACACGCTGGCCATACCCGACCGCCCGGGCAACAAGCGGGTCGACACGTTCCAAAACCTTGTGCAGACGCCCCAAGTCGGCCTACTGTTTCTGATCCCCGGAAAGCAGGAAACCTTAAGGCTAAGCGGTCACGCTCAAATTGTCCGCGACCTGTGGGTCCGGGAACCAATGGCGCTGAACGGGAAGGTCCCAGACTTCGCAATCGTCGTGACCGTCAAAGAGGTCTTCTTCCATTGCGCGAAGTGCGTTATTCGGTCCAAACTCTGGGAACCTGACTTCTGGCCAAACCTTGCAGGACTGCCTACTCTTGCGCAGACGATGGTTGATCACGGCAGACTAGACAAGACGGTGGAGCAGATGCAGGCGATCATCGAAGGTGACGCGAAGAATCGGCTGTATTGACGCCTCTATGAACTATTGAGCTTTCCGTAAATCATGACATCACCAGAGGCCGGCTTGAACCCAGCAAGCGGAGATGATGGATGGGCGGCGCTGAGCGCTCTTGAGCTTGTTGCGCGCAGTGGTGGTGAGTTCGCCGAGATCGGCGGGGCAGAAGTTGGCCAGCGCATGGCGCTTGAGCCATGCCCACAAGAACTCCACCGGATTCAAGTCCGGCGCGTACGGCGGCAGGAACGTCATCTGAATCTC
>JBDSEG010000021.1:0-4533 GCA_039920165.1 Burkholderiaceae bacterium | reverse complement strand
GCCGAGAAGGCGACGCACAGCACCACCGGCAGGATCAGCAGCCAGGCTTTCTGGTTGACCGGCTTCGGCGTCATGCGACCAGCTCCTCGTCCTTGTAGAAGCAGGTGTGGCTACCGGCGATCAACAGCCATACGGTCTCGCCGACTGCCGGTATCGCCTCGCCCGCGCCGAGCCGGACCCGGATCACCGAACCGTCGGCCGCGCTGGCGATGAGCAGCCAGTAGGTGCCGATATCCTGCGCGCGCGTCACCACCGCGGGCAGCGCGCCGGCGGCATTCGGCTCGACCAGGTTCACATATTCGGGCCGCACGCCGAGCATCGTCGCACCGGGCGGCAGCAGCGATGAAAAGGACGGTGGCAGCGCCGAGATCGGCAGGAAGTTCATTCCCGGCGAGCCGATGAAATTGCCGACGAAGGTATGCGCAGGCCGCTCGAAGAGATCGGACGCGCTGCCGATCTGCACCGCACGGCCGCGCGTCATCACGACCACCTGGTCGGCGAAGGTGAGCGCCTCGACCTGGTCGTGCGTGACATAGATCAGCGTCAGTTTGAGCTCGTGGTGGATCTGCTTCAGCTTGCGGCGCAGCTGCCACTTGAGGTGCGGGTCAATCACGGTGAGCGGCTCGTCGAAGAGCACCGCGCTCACATCCTCGCGCACCAGCCCGCGTCCGAGCGAGATCTTCTGCTTGGCGTCGGCCGCGAGGCCGGCGGCACGCCGGTCGAGTTGGCCGCTGAGTTCGAGCATCTCGGCGATGCGGCCGACGCGCTGGGTGATCTTCTCGCGCGCGACGCCTCGATTGCGCAATGGAAAGGCGAGGTTCTGAGCCACCGTCATCGTGTCGTAGATGACCGGGAACTGGAAGACCTGGGCGATATTGCGCTGCTGCGGCGTTCGCGAGGTGATATCGATGCCGTCGAACTGGACCCTGCCCTGCGAGGGCTTGACGAGTCCCGAGACGATATTGAGCAGCGTCGTCTTGCCGCAGCCCGACGGACCGAGCAGCGCATACGCGCCGCCGTCGTCGAAGCACATCTTCAGCGGCAACAGCGCATAGTCCGCGTCGCTTTGCGGATCGGCCTTGTAGGCGTGCGCCAGGTCGAGATCGATGCGGGCCATGTCAACTCCGATGCGCCGCGACGAGCAGCTCGCCGTCGGCGCCGAAGACATACGCCTGTCCTGGCGCGAGGTGCAGCACGAGTGGCGCGCCGAGGTCGAACTGGTGCACGCCGGTGAGTTGCGCCACCAGCTCGCCGATTGCCGTGCGCACGTGGACGAAGGTGTCCGAGCCCGAGATCTCGGCCAGCTCGACCTGACCTGGCAGCGCGAGGTCGCCGGGCCGCGCATCGACGCGCAGCGCGCCGGCGCGAACGCCCACCGTCAGCGCACCCGTGGCCGCTGCAAGAACGGCCGCCGGCAGCGCGAGCACCGGATCGCCTTCGCCCTGCAGCACGACGCCGTCGGCACCGGCGCGGCCGGCGATCAGGTTCATCGGCGGGTCGCTGAAGGCGCGCGCGACGCGGATCGAGCGCGGGCGGTGAAAGACCTCGGCAGTCGGTCCGTACTGCAGCAGCTCCCCGTCGGCCAGCACGGCGGTATGGCCGCCGAGCAGCAGCGCCTCGGTCGGCTCGGTCGTCGCGTACACCACGGTAGAGCGGCCGCTCGCGAAGAGTTGCGACAGCTCCTCGCGCAACTCCTCGCGCAGCTTGTAGTCGAGGTTGACCAGCGGCTCGTCGAGCAGCATCAGCGGCGCATTCTTGGCGAGCGCACGCGCGAGCGCAACGCGCTGCTGCTGGCCACCCGACAGCTCGGCCGGCAGGCGCTGCAAAAACGGTTCGATGTGCAGGCGACGCGCGATCTGCGCCACCTTGTCGTCGATGTCCGATTCGCGCCGCAGCTTGAGCGGCGAGGCGATGTTGTCGGCCACCGTCATCGACGGGTAGTTGATGAACTGCTGATACACCATCGCCACATTGCGCTCACGCACCGGCAGCCCGGTCACGTCCACACCATCCACCCGCACGCGGCCGGTGCTCGGCGCATCGAGACCTGCCATCAACCGCATCAGCGTCGTCTTGCCGGCCTGCGTCGCGCCGAGCAGCACCGTCACCTGCAATGGAATGAGCTCGAGGTCGAGCGGGTACAGGTGGGTCGCGGCACCGACCTGTTGGCCGACGCGCTCCAGGGTCAGTTGCACGCTGCGCTCCCCTGCCCCTGGCTCGCTCGCGCGTGGCGGCGCGACCCTTCGCCCCAATGTTGCGCACACCAGGCCGCGACGTCCGCGCGTTGCGCCGCGTCGAGGTGCAGGCCGAGCTTGCTGCGCCGCCACAGCACGTCGTCGGCATCGCGGGCCCATTCCTCGTCGCGGAGATAGTTCAGCTCGGCTTCGAACAGGTCTGGCGCGACCTCGGCGCCGAGCGCGCGTCCGTCGGCGCCGGCCCAGCGCGCAACGCGCGTGCCGTAGCTGCGCGCGCAGCGGTGCCGCAGGCTGGCCGACCAGTGCGGATAGCGCTGCGCGAGCACCGCCTCGAAGCGTGCGAAATCGCCGACCACATCGGTGCTGGCGGCACTCGCCGCGCCCGCCAGGTCGCCGCCGGGCAGCACCGAACCCGCGGTCCACGCCGCGCGCGCATCGAGCGGCGCCTGCAGCAGGTTGCCCGCCTCCTCGGCGAGCTTGCGAAATGTCGTGAGCTTGCCGCCCCAAACGGTGAGCAGCGGCGCCGCTGCCTCGTCGGTGCCACGATCGAGTTCGAGCTGATAGTCGCGCGTCACCGCAGACGCATCGCGCGATTCATCTTCGAGCAGCGGGCGCACGCCGGCGTAGCTCCACACCACGTCGGCCGGCGCGACCGGCTTGGCGAGGTAGCGGTTGACCTGCTCGCACAGGTAGGCGATCTCGGCCGCGTCGACCCTGACGTCGCCGAGCGCGCCTTGGTGGTCGATATCGGTGGTGCCGATGAGGGTGAACTCGCCCTCGTACGGAATCATGAAGATGATGCGGCGGTCCGGACTTTGCAGGATGTAGGCGTGGTCGTGCTCGAACAGGCGCGGAACCACGATGTGGCTGCCTTTCACGAGGCGCAGCGTCTTCGCGTCGGTCTGGCCGGCACACTCGCTCAGGAACTGCGAAGCCCACGGTCCGGCGGCGTTGACGAGGGCGCGCGAACGCAGCTCGCGCACCGCACCGCCGGCGGTCGATTCGAGCCGGACCTTCCAACCACCGCCTTCGCGCTGCGCCTGCGTGCAGCGCCAGCGCGTCAGGATCTCGGCACCGCGCTCGCGCGCATCCATCGCATTCAGCACGACGAGCCGGGCGTCGTCGACCCAGCCGTCCGAATAGACGAAGCCCATCCGAAAGCGCGGCTGCAGCGGCGCGCCGTACTCGCTGGCCCGCAGCGAGATCGTGCGCGAGCCGGGCAGCAACTCGCGCCGGGCCAGGTGGTCATACAGGAAGAGCCCGGCGCGCACCATCCACACCGGTCGCATCGAGGCATCGTGCGGCATCACGAAGCGCAGCGGCCACATGATGTGCGGGGCGCTGCGCAGCAGCACCTCGCGCTCGGCCAGCGCCTTGCGAACCAGCGCGAATTCGTAGTACTCGAGATAGCGCAGCCCGCCGTGGATCAGCTTGGTGCTGCTCGACGACGTGTGCTGCGCGAGGTCGTCCTGCTCGCACAGAACGACGCCGAGTCCGCGCCCGGCGAGGTCGCGCGCGATGCCCGCGCCGTTGATGCCGCCGCCCACCACCAGCACGTCGCAAGGCGCCGCCGACGCGCCGCCGGCGAGGGCGGCTTGCGGTGCGGAACGGGCGAGGGTAAAGGCGGACAAGGGCGTCGGGCGGGGTTCGGAGAACGGCGATTCTGTTCGTTTTCGGTTCGTTTTCCACGGGTGGAAACCCGGCTTGAGGTTCGTTTTCGTTCGTTTAAATTCGCACCGGATGAGCCCCAACCCGCGCCAGCTCGAACTCGTCGGCGAGGTGCGGCGGCTGCGCCGGGTCTCGGTCGAGGCGCTGGCCGAACATTTCGGCGTAACGCTGCAAACCGTGCGACGCGACGTGCGCCTGCTTGCCGATGCCGGCCTCGTCGCGCGCTTTCACGGCGGCGTGCGGGTGCCCGAATCGACAACCCGCAACATCGCCTACCGCACGCGCCAGCAGCTCGGCGAAGCGGCCAAGCTCGCCATCGCGCGCACGGTGGCGCGCGCGGTGCCGAACGGCTCGTCGCTGTTCATCAATATCGGCACCACGACCGAGGCGATCGCGCGCGAACTGCTGACACACCAGGGCCTGCGCGTCGTGACCAACAACCTGAACGTGGCGGCGACGCTGTCGGACAACCCGGACTGCGAAGTGATCGTCGCCGGCGGCGTGCTGCGCGCGCGCGACCGCGGCATCGTCGGCGAGGCGACGGTCGATTTCATCCGTCAGTTCAAGGTCGATATCGGCCTGATCGGCATCTCGGGCATCGAGGCCGACGGCAGCCTGCGCGACTTCGACTACCACGAGGTCAAGGTCTCGCGCGCCATCATCGAACAAA
>JBDSEG010000020.1:0-11706 GCA_039920165.1 Burkholderiaceae bacterium | reverse complement strand
TGTACAACCACAACGTGACGGCAGGCGTGTGGTTCAACATGTACGCCGGTGCCAAAGGTTCGATCAACTCGGTGCTGCTGCCAGGGCAGGACGACGAGGTCGTCGCCTACCACTCGAGCGGCGGCGTCTCGGGCTCGTCGGGCGCCTCGTTCTGCAACCCGAGCGACTGGTTCTGCAACGACCTGACGATGGGGACCGCCGCCAACCAGGGCGGCCGGGCCAAATGGAGCTATCACTCGGTCGTCTTTCGGGACGACCGCGAAAGCTTCAACCACTATCTGCACGGCGCCTGGGGCGGGGTCGACGGGATCGTCTCCAAGGTCCGCGAGCATATGGCCGCGAAGGCCGACTGAGCCGTCGACCGTGCGCGGTATTGCCTGGGGAGCCGGCCTCGCGCTGGCGGCTTCGGCGCTGGTATGGACCGCACTCGGCGGACCCGGGGCGCCGGCATCCACCCCGGCGCCGGTGATCGCGGCAAGATCGCCAAACGTCGCCACGCTGACAGCATCGGATACGGCCGCGGGCGTGCGCGGCGCCCCTTTTGCCAGCGCCGGCGCGCCGGGGCGCAACGATCAGCGCGCGCTCTGGACCGCGCGTCTCGATCATGCGCAGGCGGCGCTCGCCGCCTACCGCGAATCGACCCGCTATCCGCCCGGCTCGCGGCCGATCGCCGAGCACCCTGACCAGCTGCAGCCGAACGATCCGATCGCCGAGGAACATGCGCTCGCGCGGCCCGGTTCGAACGAGGACGGCGGTGCGACGCTGCTCACGACCCAGGAGCGCATCTATGTGCAGGGCAGCGAGAGCGTTCGCTTCACGCTCGCCGCGCGCGACCGCGAAGGCCGCAGCCTGCCGCTGCAGGTGCAGCAGGCGAGTGCGCGCGAGCTGCCCGCACCGAATGTGCCCTCGCGCTTCCCGGTGGTGCCGGTCGCTTTCGTCGACGACGGCAGCGGCGCCGATGTGCGGGCCGGCGACGGCATCGTCAGCGCACGCTTCACCCCGCAGGCGCAGGGGTTCGCCGACCTCGCCGGGCAGATCCGAATCGAGGCGATGCTGCAGATCCGCGGGCAGCCGGGCAGCACCTATTTCGATGTGTACTACACGCCCGAAGCGCCGGCCGCGTGGCAGGGCGGCGTGCGTGAAGCGGTCGTCGACGGCTCGCTCGATTTCATCCTGAAAGCGCAGGTCGCGCGGCCCGGCCGCTATGTGGTCAGCGCTCGCGTCGACGACGCGTCCGGCCGGCCGATCGCCCTGCTCGGCTTCAACGAGGAACTCGCAGTCGGGCCGCAGGAGATCCGCCTCACGGTATTCGGCAAGCTGCTGCGCGACGCGGCGCCGGCGTTCCCGCTCACGCTGCGCGATATCGATGGCTTTCTGCTGCATCCCGATACCTTTCCCGACCGCAGCCTGATGGCGCGCCGCATCGGTGCCGTGCACGTCAGCCAGAGCTATCCGCTCACGAGCTTCTCGCCGGCCGAATGGAGCGCCGAGATCCGCGACCGCTACCTGACCGAACTGTCGCGCGACGTGACGACGGCGCGCGAGCAGGTCGACCGGCTCGGCGGCAAATGACGCTCAGGCGAGCGTGACCCACGCCGGCGCGTGATCGCTCGGATCGTCCAGGCCGCGCAGCGCGCGATCGACCCCGGCATCGCGCAGGCGCGTTGCCACCGCGGGGCTCAGAAGCAGGTGGTCGATGCGCAGTCCGGCGTCGCGCTGCCAGCGGTTGCGCCGGTAATCCCAGAACGTATAGAGGCTCCCGGCGGGATGGCGCTCGCGCAGCGCGTCGGTCCAGCCCTGCGCGAGCAGCCGCGCATAGGCCGCGCGCGGCGCCGGTTGAAGCAAGGCGTTGTCGAGCCAGCTCGCCTTTGAGTAGATATCGGCATCGGTCGGCACGACGTTGTAGTCGCCGGCCAGCACGACAGGGTGTCCGCTCGCGGCGAGCCCCGCCGCATGCGCGATCAGCCGCTCGAACCAGGCGAGCTTGTAGTGGAACTTGGGGCCCGGCTGCGGGTTGCCGTTGGGCAGGTAGAGCGACGCGACGAGGATGCCGCTGATCGCCGCTTCGAGGTAGCGCGCCTGGGTATCGGCGGCGTCGCCGGGCAGCGCGCGCCGCACCACGATCGGCTCGCTGCCGCGCGCAAGCAGCGCGACGCCATTCCAGCTCTTCTGACCAACCCAGGCGCAGCCGTAGCCTGCCGCCTCGATCTGCGTGAGCGGAAACTGCGCATCGGTCGACTTGAGCTCCTGCAGCGCGACGATATCGGGCCGGGTCGCATCGAGCCACGCCAGCAGTTGCGCGAGGCGCTTGCCGAGGTGGTTGACGTTCCAGGTGGCGATTCGCATCGCCGAGCGTAGCGCGGCCCGTAATTCTTGCGCGCCGTCAAGACGGTGCCCGGCCCGCGGAGCGACACTGGGTCGCCTTGCACCCTTGGAGATCTCGTGTACCAGCGCATCCTCGTTCCCATCGACGGCAGCGCCACCGCGGCGCGCGGGCTGGCCGAGGCGATCCAGCTGGCCCGGTTGACGCGCGGGCGGCTGCGCCTGATCCACGTGGTGGACGAACTGTCGCTCACGCTGGGCGTCGGCGCCGGCATGACGGCCACCGGCGACCTGCTCAACCTGGTGCGCGAGGCCGGCGCTGCGACGCTCGTCGAAGGCAGCAAGACGGTGCAGGCGGCAGGGATCGAAGTCGATACGGTGCTCAAGGACAGCTTCGCCGGCCGGATCTACGAGCTCGTCGTCGCCGAGGCCGCGAGCTGGCCGGCCGACCTCATCGTCGTCGGAACCCACGGGCGGCGCGGCGTCGAACGGCTGGTGCTCGGCAGCGATGCGGAAAATATTTCGCGCCATGCGCAAACGCCGGTGCTGCTGGTTCGCGATATGGCGCCGAACGGGGAAGCCGCCGACGCCTGATACCCTTTCCGGGTGACCGCCCCAGCCGCCCATATTGCCGTCGTCGACGACGAACCCGATATCACCGCCCTGCTCGCCGGCTATCTGAGCGGTCAGGGCTTTCGCGTCACCGCGCTGCGCAGCGGCGCCGAACTGATCGCCACGATGGTCGCCGACCCACCCGCGCTCGTCCTGCTCGACCTCGGCCTGCCCGGCGAAGACGGCTTCGCCATCGCCCGCCAACTGCGCGAGCACTGGCGCTGCGGCCTGGTGATCGTGACCGGGCGTGGCGATTCGGTCGACAAGGTGGTGGGCCTGGAAGTCGGCGCCGACGACTACGTCACCAAGCCGTTCGACCTGCGCGAACTGCTCGCGCGGGTGAAGGCGGTGCTGCGCCGGATCGAGCCCGCCCCGCCCGCCCCTGCGCCAGCCGGCGCGGGAACGACGCATCAGCGGCTTCGCTTCGCCGACTGGGAACTCGACCTCGACGCGCGCCGCCTGTGCAATCCGCTCGGCCGCGAGACCGCGCTGACCGCCGGCGAGTTCGACCTGCTGTGTGCCTTCGTCCACCACCCCGGGCGCGTGCTCTCGCGCGACTTTCTGCTCGAGCAGACGCGCGGGCGCGACGCCGGCCCGTTCGACCGCACCATCGACGTCCAGGTCGGGCGGCTGCGCAAGAAGCTTGAGGTCCGCCCGGACGATCCGCAGATCGTCAAGTCGGTGCGCGGCGCCGGCTACATCTTCGTCCCGCCGGTGTCCGCGGCCTGACCCATGGCCGACGACGCCGTCTTCCGGTCGCTGTTCGCAGCCTACCCCGACGCACTGCTAGTGGTCGATGCGGGCGGGAGGGTGGTCCTCGCCAACCCGTCGGCTGCGGCGCTGCTCGGCTATGCCGAGGGCGAACTGGTTGGCCTGCCGGTCGATGCGCTGGTGCCGGACGCGTTTCGCGAGCGCCACGCCGCCTACCGCGCGAGCTATGCCCGCAATCCCCGCGCGCGCCCGATGGGCACCCAGGCGGCGCTGGTCGCCCGGCGCAAGGATGCGAGCGAAGTGATGGTCGAGATCGCGCTCAGCCCGCTGCAGGATGGCGGTGCGCCGCGGGTGGTCGCCGCGATCCGCGATATCGGCGCCTATCCGCGCGTGCGCCAGGCGCTGCGGCGGGCCCGCTACAGCGAGCACCTTGCGCAGCTCGGCCGGCTTGCGGTCGATTCGCGCGACCCGCGCCAACTGCTCGACCGCGTTCCGGAAATCGCTGCCGCCGCGCTCGAGGTCAATGCTGCCAAGGTCTTTCTGCTCGAGAGCAATGCGCTCGAATTCCGCATCGCGGCCGGCGTGGGCGTCGTCGCCAGCGAGGCGATCGGCCAACGCGTCGCCAACCGTCCCGATACGCCGCCCGGCTTCGTGCTGGCGCAAGGCGAGCCGGTCGTCGTCGACGACTACCGCACCGAACGCCGCTTCGTCGTGCCGCGGACCTACCTCGACGCCGGCCTCGTCAGCGCGCTGGCGGTGCCGCTGTCCGAGCGCGGGCGGTACTTCGGCGTACTGGCGGTGCGTTCGAGCGAGCCCAGGCGCTTCGGCGCCGAGGAGACGCGCTTTCTCGAGTCGCTGTCGACGCTGCTCGCGACCAGCCTGCAGCGCGCGCGCAGCGAGGAGGCGCTGAACCACGCGCAGCGGCTCGAAAGCGTGGGCCAGTTGACCGGCGGCATCGCGCACGATTTCAACAACCTGCTGACCGTCATCCAGGGCAACCTGCAGGTGCTCGAGGAACTGCCGCTGCTCGCCGGCAAGGAGCACGCGCAGCATCTCGTCGCAGCCGCGACGCGGGCGAGCCGGCGCGGCGCCGAACTGACCGGCAAGCTGCTCGCCTTCGCGCGCCGCCAGGTGCTGCAGCCGCGCGCGGTCGATGTCAATGCGCTGCTGCAGTCGCTGGCCGACATGCTCCGCCGCACCCTCGACCAGCACGTCCGGATCGACGTCGATGCGACGCCCTGCCCGCCCTGCCTGGCCGACCCCGGCCAGCTCGAATCGGCGTTGCTCAATATCGCGATCAATGCGCGCGATGCGATGCCGCTCGGCGGCCGGCTGCACTTTCGCACCTGGACCTGCGAGACGCTGCCCGGCGATGTCCACGGCGCGGCCGAGCCCGCCGCCGCGCACGGCGGGTGCTTCGTCGCGATCGCGATCACCGACGACGGCAGCGGCATGGCCGACGAGGTGCTCGAGCGCGCCTTCGAGCCCTTTTTCACCACCAAGGAAAGCGGCCGCGGCACCGGCCTCGGACTGAGCACCGTCTACGGCTTCGTGCGCCAGTCGAAGGGTGGGGTCGCGATCACGAGCGCAATCGGCGCGGGCACGACGATCACGCTCTATATCCCCGTCGCCCAAGCCCCGGTGGCGATCGCCGAGACGGCCGAAGGCGAACGCGCCCTGCCGCGCGGGGTGCGCGTTCTGTTGGTCGAGGACGATGCCGATGTGCGCAAGGTGACGCTCGATTTTCTGGACGCGCTCGACTGCTCGGTCGTCGAATGCACGAGCGGCGAGCAGGCCCTCGCCACGCTCGAGGGTGGCGCGCCCTTCGACCTGCTGCTCACCGATATCGCGCTCGGCGCCGGATTGCGCGGCACCGATCTCGCGGCTTTGGCGACAGCTCGACGGCCGGCGTTGCGGGTGCTGCTCATGTCGGGCTTCTCGGTCGAGCTGATCGAGGCCGATCGCAGCGCACCGGCGCAATGGGAACTGCTGCGCAAACCCTGCTCGCGCAGTGAGCTCGCCCGCGCGATGGCGCAGGTTCTAAAGACTGCTCACACGCCCTGAGGCGCGGCTCATTGCAGCACCGGCGGCGCCGCGCACAGGCGCGCCGCGGTGCCGGCTGGCGCGAGGCAGCGCTGCACGAAGGCCGACAGCGCGGCGGCGCAGGGCACGCTGACTTCGCGCCGGCCCTTGGTGGCGAACCCGATCACCTCGTCGCGCGCCAGCCGCGACAGCGCCCGGCTCACCGTCTCGAGCGTCATGCCGAGGTAGTTGCCGATCTCGGCGCGCGTCATGCGCAGCGCGATGCGGTCGGTGCGCATGCCGCGGCGCGCCAGCGAGTCGACCCAGTAGTGCAGGAATTCGGCGACCCGCGCATCGGCCGGCAGGGTGCACAGCGACATCATCGAATCGCGGTCGCGCGCAATCTCGCGGCTCATCGCTTCGTGCAAGACGTTCATGAGCGCGCGCTGGCCGACACAGGCCGCGAGCATCGCCTCGTAGCGAACGACCCAGACCTCGCCGATGTCCATCGCCACCGCGTCGCAGGTGTAGTCACCGCCGGCAATACCGTCGAAGCCGAGCCAGTCACCGCGAAATTTGAGCCCGACCACCTGTTCGCGACCGTCCGGCGCGGTATTGACGATCTTCACGAAGCCCGAGTTGAGGATGTGCAGGTTGGCGAAGGGCGCGCCGGCACGGTAGAGCGATTCGCCGGCGTGCACCATGCGGCGCTGGACCGGCAGCGCGGCCGCGATCAGCGCCAGCGTCTGCGCAATCTGCCGGCTCGCGGCGTGCTGCTCGTCGACCTGCGGTTCGGGTGGTAGCGCGGCGGCGAACGGCGGCGCAACGAACCGTGTCCGGGGAGTGGCCTGCGAACGGGTGGTGGTGGGGATCGGCATGGCAGGACTCCGGCAGTGGCAAGGGTGCGATGAAGCCATCGTAGGAAGCGCGCGCGACCGCGCCGTGTCCTGTGCGCATCGCTACGTAACGCTGTGTCGCACGACGGTGTCTGGCTCGTGTCGGGCGAGGTTGCTGGCTGCACGCGCGTTCTTGACCGGCATCAAGCACCGAGCCGTGCGGCCGCGTTACCTTGCGAGCAACGCCGCCCGCCCCTGGGCTGCCCGCCCTCGCCGCACCATGCCGTCAACCCCGCCGCGCCGCTCACTCGATCCGACCGGCCCCGGTATCGGCGCGGCGCGCGCGGCGGCGCTGCGCGGCAAGCATTACGGCTTGCTGTGCGCCGATCCGCAGGGGGCGGATGCGCGAATCGTCGAACGCGCCGCCGGCCTGCTGGGCGCGCGTGTCGCGTGCCTGCGCGTCGCCCTCGCGCCGGACAGCACGGGCGAGGACGTGCAGCACACCGCGCACATCCTCGGCCGGCTGTACGACGCGGTGGTCTGCATCGGCCTCGATGCCGCACTCGTGGCCCGCATCGACGAGCATGCCGGCGTGCCGGTGCTGGCCTGCCCGGCCGGGCCGGCGCCACGGCTGGCCGGTAGCGGCGCGGACGCGAAGGCCGCCGTCGAAGTCGAGGAAGCGCACTGCCAAAGCGTGCAGACGCTGCTGCTGCAAGCCCTGGTCTGCTGATCGAAGCGCAGACCGGCGCGTGCGGCAACGATCAGAACCCGCACCAGTCGACAACACGTTCCCACAGGCCATGGCCGAGCGCCCCGGCCGAGACCAGCGCCAGACCGGCGCCGGCGACCCGGAAGGCGAGCGCCGAGGCACGCTGCGACGAGACCGCCCCGCCGCGCCAGGCGCGCCAGCGCGCATAGGCCCAGGGCGCGGCGACGAGTCCGGGCATCGACGCCAGCGCGAAGCCCGCCATCACGAGCGCACCGCCGGCGGCATCGCTCGCGAGGGCGGCCAGCAACAGCGCGCCCTGCAGCGCGGGGCAGGGCCACGCGACCCACGCCAGCCCGGCGAGCGTGGCGCGCAGCGAACGGCGGCGGCGCTGCGTGGCGAAGCGCACCGGCACGGGCGCCGTCAGCGCGCCGTCACGACGCAACAGCGCGGCGGGCCGGCCGCTCGCGAGCCAGTACAGGCCGAGCGCGAGGAAGGCGAGGTGCAGCAGCGTCCACAGTGGACGCAGCGCCGGCACGCCGGCGACCCAGCCGCCGAGCGCCGAGACGCTGGCCGCGGCGAGCGCCCCGCCAGCCACATAGCCGGCCAGCCGCCCGGCCTGAAAGCCGGCCGCGGGCCGCGCGCCGCCGCGCGTGAGCGCAGCGCACGGCGCGCCGCACATCAGCGCGCAGTGCGGGACCGACGCCGCGCCCAACGCCAGTCCGGCGAGGACGAGCGGCCACTGCATCACGCGACGCGCCGTGGCGATCCGCAGGGCTCGACAGACATCGGGTCGGCTTTCAGCGGTGCGGGTCCGGACCGGTCACTTCGAGCCACTGCGTCGTCGCGCCGGCCGCCGCGATGACGATCCAGAACAGCAGGAAGGCGATCGAATAGACCGCGATCGCCGACAGCCCCAACGGGTCCGCGCCCGACCAGTGCAGCGCACCTGGGTCGACGAAGGCGAAGACCAGCGCTTCGAGCGCGCCGGCGGCGACGAAAGCCGGCCACAGGATGGTCAGCGCGTGCCGCCAGCCGGTGGGCGCAGGCGTCGATTCGACGCCCGCGAAATCAGGGTCGAGCGGCGCCGGCATGGTTGCGGGCCTGGGTTGCCGGGGCGCGGGAATCGGCCGGGGCGGCGGCGCCGCCTTCGAGCAGCGGCCGGTCGCCGCCGCGCACCGCGACGACGAGCGTGACGAGCCCGGCGATCACCACCGCCGCCGGTCCGCCGGCCACCAGCCAGACCATCCGGACGCGCCACCACGGCAGCACCGGCCCGCTCATCTGCATCGACATATTGCTTCTCCGTTCGTTCAACGCGGCACGACGAAGGTCGAGCGCTCGCTCACCTGGGCCGCCGGGTCTTCCGCAGCGGTCACTTCGAAGGCGATGGGGTGCGCACCGGCGCCCAAGGTGCGCGCCGCCTGCGGCGACACCCGCACCGCGAGCGTGACCCAGCGTGCCTCGGCAGGCAAAACGCTGACCGGTTGCGCATCGACGATGCTCGCCGCCTCGATGCCGCGCACCGCGATGCGGTAGGTCTGCGCCTGCTCGGTCGCATTCATCAGCTGCAGCCGGTACAGGTTCTCGACCTGCCCGTCCTGGACCTGGCGGGCCAGCGTCATGCGGTCGCGCACCACGTCGACCTTGAAGCGGTCACGCATCGACAGGCTGACGACGAAGCCGGCCGAGATCGCGAGCAGCACCGCGCCGTACGCCAGCACCCGTGGCCGCGCGACGCGGGACCACATCTGGCGCGACGACAGCCGCTGGTCGAGCCCGTTCTGGGTCGCATAGCGGATCAGCCCGCGCGGGTAGTTCATCTTGTCCATCACGCCGTCGCAGGCGTCGATGCACGCCGAGCAGGCGATGCACTCGTACTGCAGCCCGTCGCGGATATCGATGCCGACCGGGCAGACATGCACGCACAGCCCGCAGTCGATGCAATCGCCCAGGTTCAGCGCGGCCTTGTCGGCGCCGCGCCCGCGCTTGCCGCGTGGCTCGCCGCGCGCGGTGTCGTAGCTGACGATCAGCGTATCGCGGTCGAACATCGCGCTCTGGAAGCGCGCATACGGACACATATATTTGCAGACCTGCTCGCGCAGGAAGCCCGCGTTGCCATAAGTCGCGAGACCGTAGAAATTGACCCAGAACCATTCCCAGGGTCCGAAGCCGAGGGTGAAGGCCTCGGCCCAGAGGGTGCGGATCGGGGTGAAATAGCCGACGAAGGTAAAGCCGGTCCACAGCCCGATGGCGAGCCACACCGCGTGCTTGGCGGTCTTGCGCCCCAGCTTGTTGGCGGTCCACGGCCCGGCGTCGAGTTTCATGCGCGCGCCGCGCTCGCCCTCGATCCGGTGCTCGACCCAGAGGAAGATCTCGGTATAGACGGTCTGCGGGCAGGCATAGCCGCACCACAGGCGCCCGCCGACCGCGGTGACGAAGAACAGGCCGAACGCGGACAGCACCAGCAGCCCGGTCAGGTAGATGAAATCCTGCGGGTACAAGACCAGGTCGAAGAGATAGAAGCGGCGCGAGGTGAGCTCGAACAGCACCGCCGGCCGACCGTTCCAGCGCAGCCACGGCAGGCCGTAGAACAGCAGCTGGGTGAACCACACCAGGCCCCAGCGCCAGCGCGCGAACCAGCCGCTGACCGAGCGCGGATAGATCTTCTTCTGCTTCTCGTACAGCGAGACCATCGCGGGCGCGGCGGCCACTGCGAGGATCGGGATGACACGCGACGGCGCGCGCCCGGGTTCGGTCATGGAAGTCTCAGGCGCTCAAGGCGTCGCTGCGCTCGGCTTGTTCGACAGGCCCCAGACATACGCCGTGAGCACGTGGATCTGCTCGGCCGAGAGCCGCTCGCCGTGTGCCGGCATGACGTTGGTCTTGCCGTTCGTGACCATCGCGATCACCGCCTCGTCGCCCCAGCCGTGCAGCCAGACCTTGTCGGCGAGATTGGGCGCGCCGAGCGCCGGGTTGCCCGTGCCCTCGGCGCCGTGGCAGGCCGCGCAGACCGCGAATTTGGAGCGGCCGAGCTGGGCCGCGACATTGTTGTGCGCGGCGCCCGACAGGCTCAGCACATAGTTCGCGACATTGCGGACATCGTCGGGCGTGCCGACCGCTGCGGCCATCGGCGGCATGCTGCCGGATCGGCCCTTGGTGATAGTTTCGGCAATCTGTTCGGGCGAGCCTCCCCACAGCCAGTCGGTATCGGTCAGGTTGGGAAAGCCCTTGCTGCCGCGCGCGTCCGAGCCGTGGCAGGCGGCGCAGTTGTTGGCGAACAGCCGCTCGCCGATCGCCATCGCCTGCGGCTGACGCGCCAGCGTCGGCACCGGCGTCGCGGCCATGCCGGCGAACAGCGGCGCGGCAACATCGCGCGCCGCTGTCTGCTCGTCGGCATGCTGGGCCACGCTGGTCCAGCCGAAGGTGCCGGGCACGCTGCCCAGACCCGGGTAGACGACGAGATAGCCGAGCGCGAAGACGACGGTCCCGACGAACAGCCACATCCACCAGCGCGGCAGCGGGTTGTTCAGCTCGGTCAGGTCCTCGTCCCACACATGGCCGGTCGTGTTGTCGTTGGCCATCACGCGCCGGCGGGCGGCGATGAAGAGCAGCGCCAGGCAGGCGAGCAGGCCGAGCAGCGTCGCAGCGGCGATATAGATCGACCAGCCGACACCGAAGAAATCACTCATCGAGCGCCTCGCCGGTGAAGGGCAGTTGCGACGCCGCGTCGTGCCGCTCGCGTCGCCCCGGCCACCAGGTCCAGACCATCAGGCCGACGAAGATGGTGAAGCTCGCCAGCGTCACCAGGCTGCGGATATCGTTCAGGTCCATCGACTCCTCTCCTTGCGGGGTGACGCGTCCTTGCCAGGCGCGCCGCCGCTGCCCGTCCTACTTGACATGGGTTCCGAGCGCCTGCAGGTAGGCGACCAGCGCGTCGAGCTCGCTCTTGCCCTCGACCGCCTTGGCGCTGTCCTTCACCTGCGCATCGCTGTACGGCACCCCCAGTCGCCGCAACGCGACGAGGCGCGGCGGAACGCTCTGCGGATCGACCTGCGCGCGCGCGAGCCAGGGGTAGGCCGGCATGTTCGACTCGGGCACCAGATCGCGCGGACCCTCGAGGTGCAGGCGGTGCCACTCGTCGCTGTATTTGCCGCCGACGCGGTGCAGGTCGGGGCCGGTGCGCTTGCTGCCCCACTGGAACGGGCGGTCGTAGACGAACTCGCCGGCCATCGAATAGTGGCCGTAGCGCAGCGTCTCGGCGTGCAGTGGGCGGATCATCTGCGAGTGGCAGTTGTAGCAACCCTCGCGCACATAGATGTCGCGCCCGACGAGCTGCAACGGCTCGTAGGGCTTCAGGCCGGCGACCGGCTCGGTGGTCGAGCGCTGGAAGAACAGCGGAACGATCTCGACCAGCCCGCCGACCGCGACGACCAGCAGGATCAGCACGATCATCAGAAAGTTGCTGGTCTCGATGCGCTCGTGACCGCTGACCGG
>JBDSEG010000019.1:0-8932 GCA_039920165.1 Burkholderiaceae bacterium | reverse complement strand
CTGCACCTGGCAGCCAGTCTCGATCAGGGCAGCGAGCACCCCTTGGCAGCGGCCATCGTCAACGCGGCGCGGGACCGCAAGCTGGTGCTGGAGAAGGCCGAACAGTTCGACTCCGCCTCGGGCATCGGCGTGAAGGGTGTCGTGGGCGGCAAATCCCTGGCCATCGGCAACGCGACGCTGATGCAGCAGTTGGGCATCGATGTGGCGCCGCTGGCGAGCCAGGCCGAAGAATTGCGCGGCCAGGGCGCCAGCGTCATGCACCTCTCAGTCGACGGCAAGCTGGCAGGGCTGCTCGCCGTGTCCGATCCCATCAAGGCCACCACGGCAGATGCTCTTGCGTCGCTGCGCAAGTCGGGACTGCGCATCATCATGGCCACTGGTGACGGCCTCACCACGGCGCAGGCGGTGGGCAAGCGCCTGGACATCGACGAAGTTCACGGCGAGGTCAAGCCGGCCGACAAACTGCAACTCGTCGAACGCCTGCAAAAGGAAGGCCGCATCGTCGCGATGGCCGGCGACGGCATCAACGATGCGCCGGCCCTGGCCAAGGCCAACGTCGGCATCGCGATGGGCACGGGCACCGACGTGGCGATGAACAGCGCCCAACTCACGCTGGTCAAGGGTGATCTGCGCGGTATCGCCACCGCACGCGCGCTGTCGGTGGCCACGGTGACCAACATGAAGCAGAACCTCGGCTTCGCCTTCGTCTACAACATGCTGGGCGTGCCCCTGGCGGCCGGCGTGCTGTTCCCGTTCACCGGCTGGCTCTTGTCCCCGATGATCGCCGCGCTGGCGATGAGCCTCAGTTCCGTGTCGGTCATCAGCAACGCGCTGAGACTGAGGATCACAGCGCTCAAACCGGACTGATTCCCTGCCCGCTACTTGGGGGAGAACAGGAAGTTCAGCACGTCGCCGTCCTTGACCACGTACTCCTTGCCTTCGGCGCGCATCTTGCCGTGGTCCTTCGCGCCCTGTTCGCCCTTCCAGGCGATGAAGTCGTCGAAGCCGATGGTCTGGGCGCGGATGAAACCCTTCTCGAAATCGGTGTGGATCACGCCGGCCGCCTGCGGCGCGGTATCGCCGACGTGGATGGTCCAGGCGCGCACTTCCTTCGGGCCGGCGGTGAAGTAGGTCTGCAGGCCGAGCAGGCCGAAGGCGGCGCGGATCAATCGATTCAAGCCGGGTTCGGTCTGGCCCATCTCGGCGAGGAACATCGTGCGGTCGTCGTCTTCCATGTCGGCAAGTTCGGCCTCGGTCTTGGCACAGATCGCGACGACCGGCGCGTTCTGGCCCTTCGCGTATTCGCGCAGCGCATCGAGGTAGCGGTTGTTCTCGAACCCGCTCTCGTCGACATTGGCGACGAACATCGCCGGCTTGGCGGTGATGAGGCATAGCGGCTTGAGCACCACGCGCTCTTCCTTGCTGAAGGCGATGGAGCGCACCGGCTTCGCCTCGTTCAGCGCCGCCTGGCACTTGACCAGCACATCGACCAGGCGCTGCGCCTCCTTGTCGTTGCCGGACTTCGCGACCTTGACCGATCGCGCGAGCGTCTTGTCCACCGTCGCCAGATCGGCCAGGCAAAGCTCGGTCTGGATGATCTCGATATCGCTGATCGGGTCGACCTTGCCGGCGACGTGGATCACGTTGTCGTCGTCGAAGCAACGCACCACGTTGACGAGCGCATCGGTCTCGCGGATGTGGGCAAGGAACTGGTTGCCGAGGCCCTCGCCCTTGCTGGCGCCAGCCACCAGCCCGGCGATATCGACGAACTCGACGATCGCCGGAACGATGCGCTCGGGCTTGACGATCGCCGCCAGCGCTTGCAAGCGCGCATCCGGCAGCTCGACGATGCCGACGTTGGGTTCGATGGTGCAGAACGGATAGTTCTCGGCCGCGATGCCGGCCTTCGTCAGCGCATTGAAAAGCGTCGACTTGCCGACATTGGGCAGTCCGACGATGCCGCATTGCAGGCTCATGGCAGGGGGGCTTTCGGAACGCGAAGCGGCGAATTTTAGGGGCCAGCCGGGCACCGCTATGTCTTCGGGCCGATGCCGTGCGGCCGAGCCGTCGTCACTCATCGGGAGGATGCGACGTGATCCACCCTTGCCTAGATTCGCCCTGCGTCCCACCACCTGTCGATTCACCCTGGACGCGCAGGGAGCCACTCGATGCATGCAGCCGATCCGTATGCCGCCACCCGACATGCGCCGCGAAGCACGCGTCGCCTTCTTCGCACGCGCATCGCGCCGATCACGCTCCTCGCGGCCAGCGTCGGCCTGGCGGCTTGCCACCCACCGTCGCCGATCCGGCCCGCCGCAGCCGTCGCCCTGGCGAGCCGCGCGCCCGTGACATCGCCCAGTCCCGCAGTGCGCGACTTCCAGGCGTTCGCGCTGAATGCGCTGCTGGTGCCGCTGCTCGACGCGGATGTGCCGTCGCGCTGGGCCGATCCGTCGATGTCGGTCGATTGCGATGCGGCCGACGTGACGATCGACGGCCAGCACCCCGATATCGGCGCGCCGGTGCCACGCGAGCCCTTCACCGTGCGCTGGCACCTGCAGCGCTGCACGCCGCTGGACGATTACATCGAGCTGTCCGGGGATATCGAACTGCGGGTCGAACCGACCGCCAGCGGCTACGCGGCGCAGATGCGCCCGCACGGGCTCCAGGTGGTCTCCATGTACGGCACCGAGGCCGTGGAACAGCCCTTCGAAGCGCAGATGAGCGTGGCTCGATGAGGGCGGCGCCGGACGGCGCGGTGCGGCCTAAACTGGACGCGCCATCACTGCACCGTCTGCGCACGCACGCCATGTCCACACTCCAGCTTCTCGCCCCGAATGCCAAGGACCTGGGCGGCGGGTTCACGGTGCGCCGCCTCCTGCCGTCGGCGCAGGCGCGTGCGGTCGGGCCGTTCGTCTTCTTCGACCATTTCGGTCCCGTCACGGCCGGGCCGGGTGACAGCTTCGACGTGCGGCCGCATCCGCACATCGGACTGGCGACGGTCACCTACCTGTACGAGGGCGCGATGATGCACCGCGACTCGCTCGGCACGGTGCAGCGCATCGAGCCGGGCGCGATCAACTGGATGAGCGCCGGGCGCGGCATCGTCCACTCGGAGCGCACGCCCGACGATCTGCGCGGCGTGACGCGACGCAGCCACGGCCTGCAGCTGTGGGTCGCGCTGCCGGCCGAGCATGAGGAAGATGCGCCGAGCTTCGCGCACACGCCGGCGGCCGATATTCCCGAGACGCGGATCGAAGCTGCGCAGGTGCGCGTGCTGGTCGGCTCGGCCTTCGGACTCGCGTCGCCGGTGCGAACGGCGTCGCCCGCGGTCTATCTCGATCTGCGGCTCGCGCCGGGCGCGACGCTCGATTTGCCGCCGCTCGCCGACGAAGCCGCGCTCTACGGCATCGACAACGACTACGCGATCGACGCCGTGCCGGTTCCCGCGTTCAGCATGGCGCTGCTGCCGGCGGCGGCAGCGGTGCGGGTGCACGCGCCGCGCGGCGCGCGCATCGCGCTCGTCGGCGGCACGTCGCTCGGTCCGCGCCTGCTGGCCTGGAATTTCGTCGCGAGCCGCAAAGAGCGCCTGGCGCAGGCCGAGGCCGACTGGCTCGCCATGACGACCGAGGGCAAGACCGCGCAGGCGACCGGCCGCGGCTTCGACCCCGTCCCCGGCGAGTCGGACTTCATCCCTTTGCCGGCGCGCCCCGGGGCGCCGCAGACGGCAGCGCCGACGCGCGACGCCGCAGCATGAGCGCATTGCCGGCGATCGCCAGCGCGACGCCGAGGGCGGTGAGCGCGTCGGGGCGGTAGCCTTCGAGCAGCGTCGAGACGCCGAGAGCAAGCAGCGGCGTCATCACGCCGATGGTGCCGGCCGGACCGGGGCCGATGCGGTCTTGCAGCGTCAGGTAGCACGCGAAAGTGAGCACCGATCCGGCCAGCGCCAGGTACAGCAGCGCGCCCCACCAAACCGCCCCGGTCGGCAGTGCCAAGCCGGTTCCCTGCCACAGCCCTGCGATGGCGCACACCGCCGCGCCGCTCAGCATGCCCCAGCCGAGCGAGGGCCAGAACGGCAGGCCGCGCGTCTGGTTTCGGCTTGCGGCCAGGCTGCCAACCGCCGACAGGAGCACCGAGGCAACCGTGAAGCCGGCGCCGAGCAAGGCATCGGCCGAATCACCGGCCTTGCGGATCTCGGGCGAGAAGATGAGTGCGACGCCGGCCAGGCCGAGCACGCCGCCGGCGAGAAAGCGCCGGTCGACCCGCTGCCCGAAAAGCCACTGCGCACCCAGGCCGGTGATCAACGGCGAGGCCGAATAGCCGACCGCGACGAGCCCCGACACCAGATATTTTTCCGCGTGGTAGATGCACAGGTACGACACGCCGTACATGAACGCGCCCTGGAAGAAGAGCCGGCCGAAGGTGCGCGCATCGAACCACAGACGCAGCCCGCGCGCAGCGCAGTAGCCGAGCACCAGCGCACCGGCCAGGGCGAAGCGCAGCGCGACCCCGACCTCGGGCGAGGTCGCCCCGAGCTGCAGCGTGATCGCATACCAGGTCGTTCCCCAGGTGATGACGCAGATCGCGAAGAGTTGCCAGTTGGATAGGCGGTGCATGAGGTGGTCGGGTGAGGTCGGGAATGTTCGGAGGGGAATTTCTGGACGCAAAGGCGCGAAGGGGACGCAAAGATCGCAAAGGCGAAAATGGGCTCAAGAATTTCTCTTGGCGTCATTCGCGTCCTTCGCGCCTTCGCGTCCGGCAACTTCGTCGCGCTTAACCGTCGTAACGAATCAGCCGTTCAATCGAATCGATACGACGCCCGTCCCGCCATCCCGACCCGAAGCACGCGCTCGGCCCCCTCGACAATCACCGCGTTCATGCCGAAGCTGAACTGGCCGTCGATGCGCGCGTCGGCGCGGTAGGCAGCGAGCACTGCGCCGACGCCATCGCCCTGAATGCCGGTCGCTGGGTCGACATCCGGGATCGAGCAGCGCCCGCAGGGTTTGACGAGCTTGATGCGGACCGGGCCGCCCTCGGCGTCGAAGACGATCTCGTCGAGATGGTCCTCGTCGTGCGCGGCCAGGCCGTCGAGCACGAGGTTGGGCCGGAAGCGCTCCATCGCGACCGGCGCATGGCCGCGGTCGTGCAGGCGCAGGTTCACTTCGGCGAGCGAGGCGGTGCTCGCGACGAGCAGCGGGAAGGCATCGGCAAACGCATTCTCGGCCTCGATCGCGCCGGTCCAGGAACGCGCGCTGAGGCGGTGCTGGTCGGGGTCGAAGCGCACGACGCGGAGCCGGAAGTCGACCCCCAAGACGCCTGCGGCGTCGGCCCCCCGCGGAGGCGTGTCCGCGTTGGGGCGGCCCGGCGGCGGACCGCCGAGGAAGTCGCTGAACCACTGCGCGCACAGGTCGCCCATATCGAAGGCCGCGACCTCGTCGTCCCAGACGTGCACGCGCACCGGCGTCTCGACGGTGTCGAGCGACAGGTGCAGCGCGAGCATGCCGGGCGCGCGCAGCACGAGATCGCCATGCCGGAAGGCGGTGTGCACCAGCGCCATGCGCGGCAACCGGCGCTGCGAGACGAAGCGGCCCTCGCCATCGACGACCATCCAGGCGCGGTCGAATTCGAGCCCGGTCTCGATCACGAGCGCCGAGTCGACCTCGATGCCGGCGCAAGACTTGATCGGATGCACGCGCAGCCCAGCGAGCCGGACCTCGACATCGCCCGCGGCATGGCTCATTTGAAAAGCCCTTTCAGGGCGTCGCGCAACGCGTCCTTGTTCGACGTGCCCTGGCCGGGTTGAGGCGAGTTGCCGGGCTTCAGGCCCAGGCGTTCCTTGATCTTGTCCTCGAGCTGGTTGCGCACCAGCGCCGCGGCCACGCCAGACCATTCGATCTTCCAGTCGATCGCCTCGAACGGTCCGGTCAGACGCACCGGAACGGTCAGGCCGCGCAGCGCCGCCAGATCGGCGCCGTCCTGGCCCTTGGTGGTATCGGTGACGGTCGCGCGCGCGGTGTAGTCGATGCGGTTGTGGCCGATATCGGCCGCGCCCTGGCCGGCCAGGCGCAGGAAAGGACTTTTCAGGTCGAGGTCGCTGTTGCGCGCCACGCCATCGGCGATCTGGAAGCTCGCATTCAGCTCGGAGAAATCGGTCTTTTCGGCCTGACTCGCCTTGAATGCATGGTCGGTGCGCTGGGTCAGCGCGGCGCGCGCCTGTCGAAAGCGCTGCGCGAGGTTGATGCCCTTCACCGCGCCGTCGCGAAGTTGCAACGAGGCGCTGCCGCGCAGGCGCGACTTGAGTTCGGCGGTGCTGCGACCGGCGCTGTCCACATCCACCGCGAGTCGGCCTCGGCCTTCGAGCAGATCCTTGCCGGCCACCTCGCGCAGCAGCGCATTCACATCGACCCCGCTCGCCACTGCCTTGACCGCGATCCGGCTGGCGCGCGAATCTGCGAACGCACTGCCCTCGACGCTGCCGCCCCAGACCTTGCCCTGCAGATGGTTGACGCGCAACATGCCGGCGTCGAGCACCGCATCCACCCGCGCATCGGCGATGCGGTACTGGCGCACCGTGAGCGTCGCGGCACGCAGGCCGAAGCTGCCGTTGACGCTGCGCAAGATCGACAGGTCGATCGGCGCGTCGACGGCCGGCTTGCCGGGAGTCGGCGCCGACGCGCCCTCGGGGAGGAAGGCATTCAGGTCGAGCGCATCGAAGCGCGCCTGCGCCTTGACCAGCGGCGTCGCGCCGGCCAGATCGGCCTGGCCGTCGAGGTTGACGCCCTGGCCGTTCAACCGCCCGGCGAGCGCCCAGCCGAGCGTCGACAGCGCCGCATTTGCGCGGCCGGCCAGTGCGACCTCGACCGGCTTGCGTCCGTTCTCGGAAATGCTGGCGCGCAGGTCGAGCGGGTTCATGACGAGCGTCTTGCGCTGCGGGTCCAGGCCGAGATCGGCGCGCAGCGTTCCGGCGAGCTTGCGCGCCGCGCTGTCGCTGCGCAGCGTGGCCTCGAACGCCGGGATGCGCAGCGCCTCGAAGCTGCCGGCCGGGGCGCCGCTCTTGAAGCTCGCGCTGACGGCCAAGACGCCGCCGCGGCTGTAGCGACCGCTGAGCGCGCTGCCGGTGAGCGCATTCGCCTTCACGTCGAGTGCCGGCCAGTCGAGGTCGAATTCGAGCGGCTGCGCGGACTGCGTGCCGCGCACGCGCAGCTTCAGCTCCTGAATCGCGAGCGTCTTGCGCTGCGGATCGAACCCGAAGCGGTCGATGGCCAGGGAGGAGCCGGCGAGCTTCAGCCCGGCCGTGTTGGCATCGAGCACGACGCGAAACGCCTGCGCATCGATCGCGCCGGTGCCCATATCCCAGCCGAGCACACCCTTGACGCCCGCATCGATGGCGCTCGCATTCAGCGCGTCGCCCTTGAAACCGAGGCTCATGTCCGCGAGCCGCAGCCCGCTGCCGGCGCCATCGAAGGTCGGCGTGAGGCGCGCGCTGCCCGACAGGTCGCCCTGGATGGCCGGCGTGCGCAGGACGATTTGCGCGGCGAGCCTGACCTTGGTCTCGACGCCGCTGGCGATGCGCCCGCTGTCGAACTCCTTGACAAGCAGCTCGCCGTCAATGCCGGCCTGCGCGTCCTTGATGCGGACGCGGAAATCGGCCAGCGCGATGCCGCTCACGTCGATGCGCAGCGGCCTGGCGGGCGCTGCGCCGCTGGCCGTCTCGGGCGTCGTCGGTGTGACCGGCGCGAGCAGGTCGTCGATATTGCGCCGGCCCTTGGCGTCGCGCTCGAGCGAGAGCCGCACGCCACGCGCATCGACCCGGCCGATCGTTACGTCGCCACGCAGCAGCGGCCACACGGCAACCGCGAACGCGGCATCGTCGATCGATAAAAAAGTCGCCGCGCCGCCGACTTCGCTCAGGGTGAGCCGCGACACCTTCAGCGCCAAGCGCGGCCACACCGACAACTCGACCGGCCCGTCGATCGCGAGCACGCGATGGCGGTGCGTCTGCATCCAGTCGATCGCCAGGCCCTTGTAGGCATTCGCGTCGAAGCGGCTCGCGAACAACGCCACGGCGATGCCCACGATCAGCAGCAGGCCGGCGAACACGACGAGGAGCCGGCGAATCCAGACGGAGAGGGGAAAAGACATCATCGGCAGCGGCGCAGGGAGCGGAATTGTGCCTGCCCGCCGCACCGGCGCCGAGACCCCGGCTCCCTACAATCGACCGCCATGAACAAGGCAGACGTGCTCGTGCGCGGCACAGGCATCGTCGGTACGAGCCTGGCGCTCGCGCTGGCGCGTGGCGGCCTGCGGGTGGTGTTGCGCGATACCGCACCCCAATCGCAAGCGCGTGACGACGTTCGCGCCTTCGCGCTGAACGCCGCGTCAGTCGCGCTGCTGAGCGAGCTCAGGGTCTGGGACTCGCTGCCGGTCTCGGCGCGCACCGCGGTCCACGAGATGCAGGTGCACGGCGACGCGGCCGGATCGAGCATCGAGTTCTCGGCCTGGCAGCAGCGGGTCGGCGAACTGGCCTGGATCACCGATGCGGCGCTGCTCGAACGCGAGCTCGCGACGGCGGTCCGCTTTGCCCCGCACATCACGCGCGTCGACGAAGACGTCGCGGCGCCGCTGACCGCCCTCTGCGAAGGCCGGGATTCGCAGACGCGCGAGCGCCTCGGCGTGCCGCTGCGGCGCGTCGATTACCGGCAAAGCGCGATCGCCGCGCGGCTCGTCAGCGACCGCGCCCACGCCGGCGTGGCGCGCCAGTGGTTTACGTCGGACGGCGTGCTCGCGCTGCTGCCGTTCGATTCTCCGCGCGACGGACATTCGTACGCGCTCGTCTGGTCGCTTGCAAATTTGCGCGCCGACGAGATCATGGCGCTCGATGCGGCTGCCTTCGAGCACGCGCTTGCGAGCGCGACCGGCGGCGTCGCCGGCTCGC
>JBDSEG010000018.1:0-3986 GCA_039920165.1 Burkholderiaceae bacterium | reverse complement strand
GCGTGCAGGCCCATGTCGAGGATGTCCTGCACGCTCGACGGAAAAAATACCGGCAGCCCGCAGGCCTTGAAGATATGGTCGCTCTGGTGCGCCGCGGTGCTGCTCTTGGCAATATGGTCGTCGCCAGCAATCGCGATCACGCCGCCGTGCTTGCTGGTGCCTGCCATATTGGCGTGCTTGAACACATCCGAGCAGCGGTCGACGCCAGGGCCCTTGCCGTACCAGATGCCGAACACGCCGTCGAACTTGTTGCTTTGCGGATAGAGGTCGAGCTGTTGCGAACCCCACACCGCGGTGGCGGCGAGTTCCTCGTTGACGCCCGGCGTGAACACGATGTTCTGCGCCGCGAGGTGCTTCTTGGCACTCCACAGCGCCTGGTCGTAGCCGCCGAGCGGCGAGCCGCGGTAGCCGCTGATGAAGCCGGCCGTATTCAGGCCGTTCATCGCATCGCGTTTCTTCTGCAGCATCGGCAGGCGCACCAGCGCCTGGGTGCCGCTCATGAAGGCGCGGCCGTGTTCGAGCGAATATTTGTCTTCCAGGCTGACGGTTTCGAGCGCCTTGCGGATCGACTCGGGTAGCGGGGCATTCATCGTTCAACTCTCTCCAGGTCGGTAGGGGAATCCATGAGGTGCGCCGATTGCCTCGTGAGCGGCGGTGCACGGGCGCAGTGTAGGGAATCGAAGGCCTCCGGCGTCCCCGGCGAACCTCGGGGCTTCCGAGCGACCGGCCGTGAGACACGGGGAAAAGACTGTATATTCATCCAGTTTTTCCGAGAAGCAGTACCCATGGACATCCAGCGCAAGCTCGCCGTGCTCTCCGACGCCGCCAAATACGACGCCTCGTGCTCGTCCAGCGGTACCGCGCGGCGCGATTCGATCGGCGGGCGCGGAATCGGCTCGACCGAAGGCTCGGGCATCTGCCACAGCTATGCGCCGGACGGCCGCTGCATCTCGCTGCTCAAGATCCTGCTCACCAACTATTGCGTGTACGACTGCCTGTACTGCATCAACCGGGTCAGCAGCAACGTGACGCGGGCCCGCTTCACGGTCGACGAGGTGGTGGCGCTCACGCTCGACTTCTACCGGCGCAACTGCATTGAGGGCCTGTTCCTCAGCTCGGGGATCATCCGCAGCCCCGACTACACGATGGAGCGGGTGGTCGAGGTCGCGCGGGTGCTGCGCGAGGAGCACGATTTCCGCGGCTATATCCACCTCAAGACCATTCCCGAGGCGAGCCCCGAACTGCTGGCGCGTGCCGGCCGATATGCCGATCGGCTGAGCATCAATATCGAGCTGCCGACCGCGGCCGGCCTCGATACGCTCGCACCCGAAAAGGACGGCCAGGCCATCCGTCGATCGATGGCGCGTCTGCGCATCCACATCGACGATGCGAAGGAGGCTGCGAAGCCGGCCGCGCCGACATCGCAACTTGCGGTGGCGCCGCGCCGCGCGAAGGCGCCGGCCTTTGCGCCGGCCGGCCAGAGCACGCAGATGATCGTCGGCGCCGATGCCGCCGATGACCGCGCCATCCTCGCGACCAGCGCCAATCTGTACGGTGCGTATCGGTTGAAGCGGGTCTACTACTCGGCGTTCAGCCCGATTCCCGATGCGCCGCGCGCGTTGCCGTCCAAGCCACCGCCGCTGGTGCGCGAGCACCGCCTGTACCAGGCCGACTGGCTGATGCGCTTTTACGGCTATGCGCACGAAGAGATCGTCGGCGCGGCCGACGGCATGCTCGCGCTCGACATCGATCCCAAGCTCGCGTGGGCATTGGCGCATCGCGAACGCTTTCCGGTCGACCTGAACCGTGCGCCGCAGGAACTGCTGCTGCGCGTTCCCGGCCTGGGCGTGCGCTCGGTACAACGGCTGGTGCAGGCGCGGCGGGTGCGCCGGCTGCGGCTGGACGACCTGTCGCGGCTGCGTGTGCCGCTCGCCAAGCTGATGCCGTTCGTGAGCGTCGCCGGCCATCATCCGGGCACGAGCCTCGACGCCGCCTCGCTCGCCGCGCGCTTGCGTTCGCCGCCGGTGCAGGCGTCGTTGTTCTGATCGTCATGGCGCAGGCCAACGAGCAGCGCATCGCGCTTGCCGGCGAGACCGATCTGGACGGCTTTCGCACCACGGCTCGCCGGCTGGCTTCGGACGGTGTCGAGCCCGGGCAGGTGAGCTGGCAGGTCGCGTCGACAGCCGAGGGCGAGCTGTTCGAACCGACCGCTGCATCGATGCCGTCGAGCGATGCGTCGGCGATGCGCGTGCCGCGTTTCTTCGCCGAACTGTGCGAGCGCGTGCTGCTGCACCGAGACCCTTCTCGCTTCGGCCTGATGTACCGGCTGCTGTGGCGGCTCATGCAAGTGCCTGCGCTGCGCGACGACCCGCTCGATGCGGACCGCATGCAGGCCGAGGCGATGGCGCGCTCGGTGCGGCGCGACCTGCACAAGATGACCGCCTTCGTGCGCTTTCGTCCGCTCGCTGCCACGGCGGGCGATGATGGGCTCGGACCGCTGCACGTCGCCTGGTTCGAGCCGCAGCACCACATCGTCGAGGCCGTCGCGCCGTTCTTCGCGCGCCGCTTCGCGCAGATGCGCTGGGCCATCCTGACGCCCGAGCGTTGCGTGCGCTGGGACGGCGCGCGGCTTGCGTTCAGCGCCGGCGCGGCTCGCCACGAAGCGCCACCGGCCGATGCGGGAGAGGCGCTCTGGCTCACCTACTACGAGCACATCTTCAACCCGGCGCGCCTGAAGCTCGCGATGATGCAAAAGGAGATGCCGCGCCGCTACTGGACCAACCTGCCCGAGGCGGTGCTGATCCAGCCGCTCGCCAACGCGGCGGCGCTGCGCGGTACACAGATGATCGAGCGCGGCGGCAGCACGCTGCTGCGGCGCCGGCCGCTCGCCGCCATCGCGTCAGCCATATCCGCCGATCGGCTCGATGCTGCGCCGATGCAGGCCGATGGCAGCTTCGCATCGTTGGAGGCGCTCGCAAACGGAGCAGGGCGATGCCGCGACTGCCCGATCGGTGCGCTCGCCACGCAGGCGGTCCCGGGCGAAGGTCCGATCGGTGCGCGTCTCATGCTGGTCGGCGAACAGCCGGGCGATCAGGAAGACCTGCACGGCCGGCCCTTCGTCGGCCCGGCCGGTGCGCTGCTCGACCGCGCGATCGCGCAACTCGGCTGGCGCCGCGAGCACCTCTACCTCACCAACGCCGTCAAGCATTTCAAGTTCGAGCTGCGCGGCAAGCGGCGCATCCACAAGACCGCGGCGCAGCGCGAGGCCGCGGCCTGCCTGCAATGGCTGGAGCGCGAGATAGAGATCGTCCGTCCGGGCGCGCTCGTGGCGCTCGGCGCGACCGCTGCCCGCGCGCTGCTCGGGCGCGAGGTGGGTGTGCTGCGCGAACGTGGCTGCTGGCACGTGCGCGACGATGGCCTGCGAGTGCTCGTGACGTTGCATCCGTCCGCGCTGCTGCGCATGCCGGATGCGCAGCGCGACGCCGCATGGTCCGACTGGCTGGCCGATCTCGCACTGGCTTCGGCCGATGCAGCGCCCGGCTCGACAGCACTCTGAGCCGCCAATCCTTTCTCGAAGAGGACCGGCATCGCATCGACGTGGTGGGCGACGGGCAGGCGGCGGTTGACCGCTTCCTCGGCCACGAGTACGACCTGGTGCTGATGGACGTGCAGATGCCGGGAATGGACGGCTATACCTCGACGCGCCGCCTGCGCGCGATCGAACGCGAGTGCGGTCTTGCGCTGGTGCCGGTCGTGGCGCTGACGGCCAACTCGGCGGGCGACGAAGGGGTGCGCAGCGCCGAGGCCGGCTGCACCGCGTTTATCGCCAAGCCGTTCAGCCGTTCGCAACTTGATCGCTTGGTCGCCACGCATGCGGTGCAGCCGCCGCAGTTTTCACAGCGGTTGCCGCCGCTGTCGGAAGCCACGCCGCTGCAAGGCAACAGCGCCGGGCTGCCGCGGCCGCTGCCCGCACTCGTCACCGATGC
>JBDSEG010000017.1:0-4720 GCA_039920165.1 Burkholderiaceae bacterium | reverse complement strand
CGCGACGCGCTGCGGCTGACGTCGGCCGCGCAGGCCGAGAAGGCCGCCAGCGCAGACCGCGGCGCTGCCGTACGCGCCCAGGCCGAGGCCGACGCCGATGCCGACAAGATTCGCTCGATGGCGATGCGCGTGCGCGCCGAGATCGAGGCCGAGGGTCTGCGCCTGATGAACGACGCACACAACATGCTGAGCCCCGAGGCGCGCATGTCGGCCCTTCGCATGCGGCTGGTCGAGAAGGCTGAGGGCATCATCCGGGAATCGGTGCGGCCGATGGAACGCATCGAGGGCATCAAGATCCTGCAGGTCGACGGGCTGGGCGGGTCGGGCGGCAGCAACGGCGACGGCAGCCACCATGGCAGCTTTTCCGACAGCGTCGTCAACTCGGCGCTGCGCTTTCGTGCCCAGGCGCCGCTGGTCGACCAGCTGCTGCGCGAGATCGGCATCGAAGGCGGCGACATCCAGCGTCTGGTGGGCAGCGTCAGTGGCGCGCACGCCGCGCTGCCGCCAGCGCCTTCCGCGTCGACATCGTCCTTGCCATCGTCGAAGAAGGATTAGGCGGTGGTCCAGGTCTATGCTTCCAGCGTCATCGACGCGAGCGCCGACAACGTATGGTCGCGCATCCGCGACTTCAACGGACTGCCCGAGTGGCACCCGGCCATCGCCGACAGCCGCATCGAGAACAACCAGCCGAGCGACCGCGTCGGCTGCATCCGCCACTTTCACCTGCGCGACGGCGGCATGGTCCGCGAGAAGCTGCTGGCGCTATCCGACTACGACTACAGCTGCAGCTACGAGATTCTCGAGAGCCCGATGGGCGTGGAGCGCTATGTCGCGACGCTCAAGCTGACGCCGGTGACCGATGGTGCGCGCTGCTTTGCCGAATGGAGCGCGGAATTCGAGTGCGCACCGGGACGCGAGCGCGAGCTGACCGAGAGCATCGGCAACGGTGTGTTCCAAGGCGGCTTCGACGCGCTGAAGCGGCACTTCGGCGCGCGCTGATGCCGATCTCGGCGGTGGCCTGATGCAGCGCGTCGTCCGCTCGACCATCGTCGACGCACCGATCGAGCGCGTCTGGGCGGTGCTGCGCGACTTCAACAGCCACGCGCAGTGGCACGACGCGGTCGAGACGAGCCGCATCGAAGGCGGCGAACGCGGCGACCAGGTCGGCTGCGTGCGCAGCTTCAGTTTGCGCGACGGCCACCGAATCCGCGAGCAGCTTCTGACGCTGTCGGACACCGAGCACAAGAGCACCTACTGCATTGTCGAAGCCAGCGTGCCGCTGCAGCGCTACGTCGCCACCCTCACGCTAAAGCCAGTGACCGACGGCAACCGCACCTTCTGGCACTGGGAATCGACCTTCGCGACGCCGCCCGGCCAGGAGCGCGAGCTGCACGACATGGTGGCGCGCGGCGTCTACGAAACCGGCTTCTCGAACCTGCAGCGATACCTGCGACACGGTGGCGATCTGCGGCCGCACGGGAAGCCCGCGATGCCGCTGGCGCTGGCGCTGCCGACGCGGCGCGTCGTGCTGCGGCGCTACGGCGACGCCGGCGTGATGCAGACCGAGGACGCGGACGCCGCGGCGCCGGCGGATGGAGAAGTGCGCATACGTCAGCGGGCGATCGGGGTCAATTTTCTCGACATCTACCTGCGCCGCGGTTGGATCCCGTCGATGCTGCCCTTGCCCGGCGTGCCCGGCATGGAGGCGGCCGGCACGGTGCTCGATCTGGGGCCGAACGTCAACGGCCTGCTGCCGGGCGATCGCGTGGTCTACCTCGGGCCGCTGCCCGGCGCGTACTGTGGTGTGCGCAGTGTGCCGGCCGACTGGGTCATGCGGCTGCCGGCCGCGGTGGAGGACGACGTTGCCGCCGCGCTGCTCCTCAAGGGCATCACCGCCGACTTCCTGCTGCGAGACCTGGGCCACATCGGCCCTGGCACCCGGCTGCTGGTACATGCGGCCGCCGGCGGCGTCGGCCTGCTGGTGTGTGCGTGGGCGCGCCGGCTCGGCGCGGTCGTGCTCGGCACGGTCTCCAGCGACGCGAAGGCGCGCGTTGCGCGCGAGCACGGCTGCGAGCATGTGATCGTCACGCGCGACTACCGGTTCGCCGACGCCGTGCAACGCGCCTGCGGCGGCGCCGATGTCTTGATCGACGGCCTGGGCGACGCTGCGCGCGACGAGAACCTGGCTGCGCTGGCGCGCCGCGGCCACTGGATCAGTGTGGGTCAGGCCAGCGGCGCGTTGTCGGCGCTGCTGCCGGACGCGCTGGTGGCGAAGTCGCTCAGTTTCTCGCGGCCCGTCGTGTTCGACTACACGGCCGATCGCGGCCAACTCGCCGAGCGCGCGCAGCGCGTGTGGAGCGCGCTGGCCGACGGCACGCTCAAGGTGCCACCGATCGAGCGCCATACGCTGGACGGTGCCGCCCGGGCCCACGCCCGACTCGAATCGCGTGGCACCGTCGGCGCGCTGATCCTGACCACTTGATCGCAGGAGAATTCCATGATCAGAGGTGGCCGCATCCGTCTGAACACGGAATTGGGTTTGATAAGTGGAGCCCTGCCGGGTTGACATCGGCGCAGAGTTAATGGAATGGACGCCCCCTTTCTTCGGCGTCCGTCAGTGGGCACAGTGCGAGCGGGCGATGTTGCCCGGATGCTCGACGGAGGCAGCTCATGACCATCACGACCATCGGCTTGGACCTGGCCAAGAACGTATTCCAGGTGCACGGCGTCGACGAGCGCGCCGCCACGGTTCTGCGCAAGCAACTCAAGCGCGACCAGGTTGCCGCGTTCTTTGTCAAGTTGCAGCCTTGCTTGATCGGCGTCGAGGCGTGCGGCGGGGCCCATTTCTGGGCCAACAAGCTCACCGCGCTGGGTCACCGGGTCAAGATGATGGCACCGCAGTTCGTGAAGCCCTACGTCAAGACCAACAAGAACGACTCGCTCGATGCCGAGGCGATCTGTGAGGCCGTCGCGCGGCCGAACATGCGCTTCGTGCCGGTGAAGATGCCCGAGCAGCAATCGGTGCGAGCCTGTCCGAAATTTTGTGTGCGAGGCATAGCATGACCACAAGGAGCATCTATGCCGAACAAGACGAAGGCCGTGAAGGCGGCCATGGCGGCGTTGCCGTCGATCCCCAGGGAACTGATTGACCATTTCGTGACCGGCCCCATGAGTGCTGATGCGGTGAACGCCGCGTCGATTGCGTTCAAGAAGGCGCTGATCGAACGGGCGCTGGGCGGCGAGCTCAGCCACCACCTTGGCTACGCGCCCGGAGCGGCCAAGCCCAACGACGCGGCCAACCACCGCAACGGCTCCAGCGCCAAGACACTGCGCACCGACGACGGCCCGCTGCGCATCGACGTGCCGCGCGATCGTGACTCGACATTCGAGCCGGTGCTGATCCCCAAGCACGCGCGCCGCTTCACCGGCTTTGACGACAAGATCGTGGCCATGTACGCGCGCGGCATGACCATGCGCGAGATCCAGGGCTTTTTGGCCGAGAGCTACGGCGTGGAGGTCTCGCCCGAGTTCATCAGCTCGGTGACCGATGCTGTCATGGCCGAGGTCACCGCCTGGCAGGCGCGCCCGCTCGAGCCGATGTACCCGGTGGTGTTCTTCGACGCGCTGCGGGTGAAGATTCGCGAGGACGCGGTGGTGCGCAACAAGGCGATCTACCTGGCCCTCGGAATCCTGCCCGACGGCACGCGCGACATCCTCGGGCTGTGGATCGAGGGCACCGAGGGTGCGAAGTTCTGGATGAAGGTCTTCAACGACCTGAAGACCCGCGGCGTCTCGGACATCCTGATTGCCGTCACCGACGGCTTGAAGGGCATGGCCGAGGCGCTCGGCGCGGTGTTCCCGGCCACCACGCTGCAGACCTGCATCGTGCATTTGATCCGCAACAGCCTGGACTACGCGAGCTGGAAGGACCGCAAGACGCTGGCCGCGGCGATCCGGCCGATCTACACCGCACCGAGTGCCGAGGCCGCACTGGCCGAGCTGGACACCTTCGAGCGCAGCGCGCTGGGCCAGAAGTTCCCGACCGTGGTGGGCGCCTGGCGCCGAGCCTGGGACAAGGTAATTCCGTTCTTCGCGTTCCCGCCGGCGGTGCGCAAGGTGGTCTACACCACCAACGCGATCGAGAGCGTCAACGCGCGGCTGAGAAAGATCATCAAGACCCGCGGCCACTTCCCCAGCGACGATGCGGCGAGCAAGCTGATCTGGCTGGCCCTGCGCAACATCACGGCCGACTGGAGCCGCGCGGCGCCGGACTGGAAGGCGGCAATGAACCAGTTTGCGATCCTCTACGACGATCGCTTCACGAAGACGGTTTCGTAAGATGACGACCGACTTTCCCACCGCGTCGGCCGGTACGTCGCAAGCGCCGTCCGCCGCCGTGGAAAAGTCTCGCAGCGCCTCACACACAGAAATCCTGACACTCCCATTGCGTTATGGCACCTTTGCGGCGTTAACGGCCATCGAAGCGCGCTGCGCCGCCGCCTCGCGCAAAGCCTTCAGGCGTGCTCGCGGATCCTCTTTCAGCTGAACCTCGTCGAGCTTCATCTCCTTGATGAACCGGCTCGGCACGCCGACTACCGTATCGCGCCCGCGCTTGCGCCGGCGCAAGGTGCTGACCGCGAGGGTGGAGCGGGCGCGGGTGATGCCCACATACATCAGCCGACGTTCTTCTTCCAGGCGCTCGACGGTCATCTCGTCATCG
>JBDSEG010000016.1:0-5622 GCA_039920165.1 Burkholderiaceae bacterium | reverse complement strand
CATCCGCGGCCGCATTCCGGACGAGACGGCCAACCCGCTAAACCGCTTTCTGATCGTCGTCTACCGGCCGCTGCTCGACGCGGTGCTGCGGGTGCCGAAGACGACGATCGCGGTGGCCGGCGTGCTGTTCGTGCTGAGCCTGTGGCCGCTGCAGCACATCGGTGGCGAGTTCATGCCACGGCTGGACGAAGGCGATCTGCTCTACATGCCCTCGGCGCTGCCCGGGCTCTCGATCGGCAAGGCCGCAGCGCTGCTGCAGCAGACCGATCGCCTGATCAAGACGGTTCCCGAGGTGGCAAGCGTATTCGGCAAGGCCGGCCGCGCCGAGACCGCCACCGACCCGGCGCCGCTCGAGATGTTCGAGACCACGATCCAGTTCAAGCCGCAGGAAGAATGGCGCGCTGGCATGACGCAGGACAAGCTCATCGAAGAGCTCGACCGTATCGTCCGCGTGCCCGGCCTGGCCAACATCTGGGTGCCCCCGATCCGAAACCGCATCGATATGCTGGCCACCGGCATCAAGAGCCCGGTCGGCGTCAAGGTGGCCGGCGCCGACCTGCTGACGATCGACCGGCTGACCAGCGAAATCGAGCGGGCGCTGAAAGATGTGCCCGGCGTGACGAGCGCTCTCGCTGAGCGCCTGACCGGTGGGCGCTATCTCGACGTCGATATCAGGCGCGAGGCGGCGGCGCGCTTCGGCCTCAACATCGCCGACGTGCAGTCGGTGATCTCGTCGGCGGTCGGCGGAGAAAACATCGGCGAGACGGTCGAGGGTCTGCAGCGCTTCCCGATCAACGTGCGCTACCCCCGCGAACTGCGCGATTCGCTGGCCAAGGTGAAGAGCCTGCCGATCGTCACCGAGCGCGGCCAGCGCCTGGTGCTCTCCGACGTGGCCGATATCCGCATCACCGACGGGCCTCCGATGCTGCGCAGCGAGAACGCGCGCCTCTCGGGCTGGGTGTACGTCGACATCCGCGGCCGCGACCTGGCCTCTGCGGTGCGCGAGATGCAAAGCGTCGTCGCCGCCAAGGTAGCGCTGCCCCCCGGCTACTCGGTCGCCTGGTCGGGGCAGTTCGAGTTCCTCGAACGCGCGGTCGCCAAGCTGAAGATCGTCGTGCCATTCACCCTGCTGATCATCTTCGTCCTGCTCTACCTGACGTTCGGCAGCTTCGGCGAGGCCGCGCTCATCATGGCGACGCTGCCCTTCGCGCTGATCGGCGGCATCTGGCTGCTCTGGCTGCTCGACTACAACCTCTCGGTCGCCGGCGCAGTTGGCTTCATCGCGCTGGCCGGGGTCTCCGCCGAGTTCGGCGTGATCATGTTGCTCTACCTCAAGAACGCCTGGACCGAGCGCGTGGCCCTCGGCAAGACCGACGATGACGATCTGCTGGATGCGATCCGCGAAGGCGCGGTCCTGCGGGTGCGGCCGAAGGCCATGACGGTGGCGGTCATCCTGGCGGGGCTGTTTCCGATCATGTGGGGCACGGGCACGGGTTCGGAGGTCATGCAGCGCATTGCCGCGCCCATGGTCGGCGGCATGATCACGGCGCCGCTGCTGTCGATGTTCGTGATTCCTGCGGCGTATCTGCTGATGCGCAGGCGCCGCGCTTCGCGCGGTGCTTCGACAGCGCACGGGCCGACAGTCCCGCCCTTAAGCACCGCCAGTCGTCCGGCTGCAATCTAGACACTCACTCGCCACGATCGTGGCACGCCCTGTGCCGCCGAACCTCAGCGGCCCTGTCGGTTGCCGGTTCGACTCCCATCCTCGTGCGCGACGTCGCAACGATCCAGGTCGGCCTGGAGATGCGCCGCGGAATCATCAAGGTGGCCGGCACCGACCTGGCCATCAGCGCCCTGAAACCCAGGCTTTCAGTCGGCGCGGTCGAACACCGCGATGCTCTCGACGTGGGCGGTGTGCGGGAACATGTTTACCGCACCCGCCGCGCTGCAGCGGTAGCCAGCCTGGTGCACCAGCAATCCGGCGTCGCGCGCCAGGGTCGCCGGGTTGCAACTCACATAGACGATGCGCCGCGGCAACTGAACGCCGGGTGCCAGCGCCGGATCGGCATGCACATCGGCCAGCGCCTTGGCCAGCGCGAACGCGCCTTCGCGCGGCGGATCGACGAGCCACTTGTCGACCGCGCCGTGCGGCGCGAGGTCGGCCGACGTCAGCTCGAACAGGTTCGCGACCACGAAGCTCGTCTTAGCGGCCAGGCCGTTGCGCAGCGCGTTCTCGCGCGCCCGCTCGACCAGCGTCGCGCTGCCTTCGATGCCGATCACCTCGAGCGCGCGGGTTGCGATAGGCAGGCTGAAATTGCCGAGGCCGCAGAACCAGTCGATCACGCGCTCGTCGGGTTGAATATCGAGCAGCCGCAGCGCGCGGCCGACCAGCGCCTGGTTGATCGCGTGGTTGACCTGGGTGAAATCGGTCGGCCTGAACGGCATCGTGATGCCGAACTCGGGTAGCGAATAACGCAGTTCGGGGCCCTCTTGATCGAGCCGCACGACCGTATCCGGCCCCTTCGGCTGCAGCCACCACTGCACCGAATGCGCGGCGCCAAATTCGCGCAGCCGCTCGAGGTCGGCCTGCGTCAACGGCTCGAGGTGGCGCAGCACGAACGCCGTCACGTCCTCGCCCAACGCGAGCTCGATCTGCGGCAACCGGTCGCGCTGGTCCATGCCGGCGATCAGATCGCGCAGCGGCAGCAACAGGTCGCTGACGTGGCGCGGCAGCACCTCGCAGCTGTCCATATCGGCCACATAGCTCGATTTGCGCTCGTGAAAACCGACCAGAACGCGGCCCTTCTTCGCGACGAAGCGCACCGACAGCCGGGCCCGGTAGCGATAGCCCCAGGACGGTCCCTCGATCGGCCGCAGCACTCGCTCGGGGCGCACCTTGCCAAGGTGCCACAGCGCATCCTCGAGCGCCCGCTGCTTGCTCGCGACCTGCGCGCCCACGTGCAGGTGCTGCATCTTGCAGCCGCCGCAGATGCCGAAGTGACGGCACTGCGGCACGACGCGCTGCACGCTCTCGCGCGACAGCCGGGTGAGCGTGGCCTGCTCCCACTGGTTCTTGCGGCGCGTCACCTGCACCTGCACCCGCTCTCCCGGCAATGCGCCTTCGATGAATACCACCTTGCCCGCTGCATCGTGGGCCACGCCTTGCGCCTCGAGGTCGAGCGACTCGACCGTCAGCCATTCATTCGCTTCCGTCATGGGGCGCGATTATCTGGCCCGCTGCTACACTTTCACGGCCAGGAGAGAGCTTCTTCGAGAAGCCGCCGAAGGCGCAGAGCCCTGCCGCTTGCGAGGGTTCGAACGCTCAGGCAAAAGGACTGGCAAGCGCTTCGTATCGAAGCGTTCCTCGCTGGAGAGAGGCCCTCCCGGAGTGGGTCCACCGAAGGGGCAAGCGACGCGCCGCGACCCGGCGCCCGCCAATCTCTCAGGTAGAGCGGACAGAGAGGGCAAGCCCTGGTGCGGTCGCCGCGCCGGGTCCGTCATTTGCCCTCGAAGGATCCGTCATGTCCGCGCCCCTCACTGACACCCCGTTGGACGCCGCCCCCGCGGTGCCGCTCAAGACTACCCCGCTGCACGGGCTGCACCTCGAGCTCGGCGCCAAGATGGTCGCGTTCGCCGGCTACGAGATGCCGGTCAGCTACCCCGCGGGCATCCTCTTCGAGCACCGGCACTGCCGCGCGAGCGCGGCGCTGTTCGACGTCTCGCACATGGGCCAGCTGCGCCTCGTCGGTTCCCAGGCGGCGGCCGCGCTCGAAAGCCTGGTGCCGTCCGATATCGTCGGCCTCGCCGGGGGCCAGCAGCGCTACGGTTTTTTCACGAATGCGAACGGCGGCATCCTCGACGATCTGATGATCACGCGGCGCCAGCACGAAGGCGCCGACGAGTTGCTGCTCATCGTCAACGCCGGCTGCAAGGACGCCGATACCCGCCACCTCGTGACGCAGATCGGTCACCGCTGCCGGATCGTCCCGCTACCCGAGCGCGCGCTGCTCGCGCTGCAGGGACCGCGCGCCGCCGCCGCGCTGGCGCGTCTGGACCCGGCCTGCGCCGGGCTCAAGTTCATGACCGGCGCGTGTCTCACGCTGGCAGGCGCGCCGTGCTACGTGACGCGCTCGGGCTATACCGGCGAGGACGGCTTCGAGATCTCGGTCCACGAAGATGCCGCGCTGGCGCTCGCGCGCGCCCTGCTTGCGCTGCCCGAGGTCAAGCCTGCCGGACTGGGCGCGCGCGATACGCTGCGCCTGGAAGCCGGCTTGTGCCTGTACGGCCACGATATCGACACCAACACCACGCCGGTCGAGGCCGGCCTCGCCTGGGCGATCCAGAAGGTGCGCCGCAGCGGCGGCGCACGCCACGGCGGCTATCCCGGCGCGGCGACCATCGATTCGCAGCTCGCCACCGGCACCAGCGCGAAGCGCGTCGGCCTGCTCGGGCTCGAACGCGTGCCGGTGCGCGAAGGCGCCAGCCTGGTCGACGTCAAGGGCCACCGGCTCGGCCGGGTCACCAGCGGCACCCTGTCGCCAAGCGTCAACCACCCCATCGCGATGGCCTACCTCGCGGCCAACCATGCCTTGCCCAACCACGAGGTCTATGCCGAGGTGCGCGGCAAGCGCCAGCCGATGCGCGTGTGCCCCATGCCTTTCACGCCCCACCGCTATTTCCGCGGTTGATTCGCAGTTGCCCTTCATCCCCCATCGGAGCCGAACTCATGACGACCATGTACACCCCCGACCACGAGTGGATCAATATCGAAGACCACGAGGCCGCGACCGTCGGCATCACGCACCATGCGCAGGACGCGCTCGGCGACGTGGTCTTCGTCGATCTGCCGCCGGTCGGCACGACCTTCAAGAAAGGCGAGGTGGCCGGGGTGGTCGAGTCGGTCAAGGCCGCCGCCGACCTGTTCATGCCGGTCTCGGGCGAAGTGGTCGAAGTCAACGAGGCCTTGCGCGCCGACCCGTCGCTCGCCAACACCGACCCGCTCGGCAACGGCTGGTTCTTCAAGGTTCACCTCACCGACATGGCCGAGTTCGAGCAGTTGATGGATGCGCCGGCGTACGACGTGCTCCTCAAGAAGTCCTGAACCTTCGCCTGAACCTTTGCCCGACCCTTTGCCGAAAGCGCGGAAAGCCGCCCCATGCTGATGTCGTCCCACAAGCCACTCGGCGAGCTCGAGAACCCGTCCGAGTTCGTCGCCCGCCATATCGGTATCGCGTCCGAAGACGAAGGCCGCATGCTGTCGGCGATCGGCGCGGCGTCGCGCCGCGCGCTGATCGACGCGGTCGTGCCGCGCGCCATTGCGCGTGCCTCGGCCATGCAACTGCCCGAGGCCGTGACCGAGGCGCAGGCGCTGACCGAGCTGAAAGCGATCGCGGCCCGCAACCGGGTGGGCAAGAGCTTCATCGGCCAGGGCTACCACGGCACCCACACGCCCGGCGTCATCCTGCGCAACGTGCTCGAAAACCCGGCCTGGTACACCGCCTACACGCCGTACCAGGCCGAGATCGCGCAAGGCCGGCTCGAGGCACTCGTCAATTTTCAGACGATGGTCACCGACCTGACCGGCATGGCCGTTGCCAACGCGTCGATGCTCGACGAAGCGAC
>JBDSEG010000015.1:0-3313 GCA_039920165.1 Burkholderiaceae bacterium | reverse complement strand
CTCGAGCCCGAGATCCGGCGCCGCGGCGTCCGGGTTTCGGTGCAGGGTCGGGACGTTGTCGTCGATGCCGATTCGGTCGCGCTCGAGCAGATCATGCACAACCTGATTGGCAATGCGATGCAGGCGCTCGACGAGGTGCCTGAGGAAGAACGCCGCCTCACGTTGACGGTGGGTGCCGACAATGGATGGGGTGTGTTCAGCGTTCGTGACAGCGGACCGGGCATCGCTGCCGATGATCTGCCGCGCCTGTTCGAACCCTTCTTCACGACTCGCCGCAGCGGACTGGGCCTGGGATTGAGTCTGTGCGAGTCGCTTGCGCAGCGCATGCAGGGCACGCTCACCGCTCGGAATGTCGCGCCTCGCGGAGCGGAGTTTCGTCTGACCTTGCACCTGACGGGCGCCTTATGAATCCCACCTCACCGCTGATCCATCTGGTCGATGACGACGACGCCGTGCGCGAGAGCCTGGCGCTGCTGATCGGCACCGTCGGCCTGCGGGTCGCGCCGTGGAAGGAGCCGCAGGCATTTCTCCACGGTTACGACCGTGAGGCCATCGGCGCGATCGTGCTCGATGTGCGCATGCCGGGGCTGAGTGGACTGAGCGTGCTCGACTTGCTGCGTACCCAGGGCGCGGACCAGCCCGTGGTCATGCTCACGGGACATGGCACGGTCGAGATGTGTCGCCGCGCGTTCAAGTCCGGCGCGGTCGAGTTCCTGGAAAAGCCGGTCGATGCCGAGCCGCTGCTCGAAGCGATTCACAACGCCGTACGGATACATGTGCATTCGCGCGAGCGCCACACCGCCGACCGCGAGGCGCGGGAACGCTTTTCACGCCTGTCGACGCGCGAGCATGAGGTCCTGTCGCTGGTCGTGGGCGGCCTCACCAACAAGGAGATCGGCCGCGCGCTCACCTTGTCGCCACGCACTGTGGAGACCCATCGCGCCCATCTTTCGGCCAAGTTGCAGGCGCAGTCGCTGGCTCAGTTGATCCGGCGTTACGCGGTATTGGTCGACGAGGCTGCGACCACGTAGTTCTACGCAGGTGCGCGCGTGCGCACACGCATGGCGCAGACCGGGGCCGAAAAAACAGAATTCGCTGGCGGCCGACCTGCGGCCGATCACCCAGGAGAATCCTCATGAAGCACCTTGCCCGACTTTGCCTCGTCGCCCTGACCGTCAGCGCCCCGCTGGCCCTGGCACAAGCCGTTCGCAGCGAAAAGAACATGTCCCTCGAACTCGCCAACCAGATCGCCGCAGCCAGCGTGGCTGCGTGCCAAGCCAGCGGCTACGCCGTGGCCGCTACGGTCGTGGACCGCGCCGGCAGCGTTCGCGCCGTGCAGCGCGCGGACAACGCCGGCCCGCACACGCTGGCGGCCAGCCAGGAGAAGGCCTACACCTCGGCCTCGGCCAAGAGCAACACACTCGCGATGATGGAAGGCGCGCAGAAGAACCCCGGTGCGGCGAACCTCGTCAACATTCCAGGCTTCCTTCTGCTTGGCGGTGGTGTGCCGGTGAAGGTGGGCAATGAAGTGATCGGTGCGGTTGGCGTCGCCGGCGCTCCCGGCGGACATCTCGACGAGCAGTGTGCGGTCGCTGCGCTCGACAAGGTCAAGGACCAACTGAAATGATCGGGTCGCGCTCGGGCTGGCTCGCGATTGTGCTGTCAGCCGCCGCACTTGCGGCGCAAGCCCAGGTGCCGCCGGCACCGTCCGAGATCGTGGCCTACACCGGCTTGCATGCTGCAGCAAAACGAGGCGATGTGGCCGCGATCGACAGGCTCGTGCCGGGTTCGCGCGCAGCGCTCGAAGCGCGAGACGGCTACGGGCGCACCCCGCTGCACGTGGCCACCTTCGCACGCCAGCGGGCCGCGGTTCGGGCCTTGCTCGCGGCCGGGGCCGACGCCGGGGCGCTCGAGGACGGCCGCTACGACGCCGTGACGATTGCCGCCGTAGCCAACGACGAAGAGACACTGCGAATACTGCTCGACCATGGCGCAAGCGCCAAGCTCGTCACCAGCCGATACGACGGCACGGCGCTGATCGCGGCGGCGCACCTCGGGCACGACGGCGTGGTGCGGCAACTGATCGCAGCCGGCGCACCCCTGAACCACGTCAACAATCTCCACTGGACCGCATTGATCGAGGCTATCGTGCTGGGTGATGGTGGCTTGCGCCACCAGCGCACGCTGCTGGCTCTGCTCGATGCCGGAGCCGATACCCAGCTCACCGACCGCGAGGGCCGCACACCGCTGCAACTGGCAAAGGGTCGTGGTTACGAGCCGATGGTGCGGGGATTGATTGCGGCGGGAGCTCGCTGATCCGCCGCGTGGTCATTGAGACCCCGCTCCGCGCCCGGCCTCGCTGCCGGTGCGTGAAGCCTGCGCCTACGGGTGGGCCGCGAAGCATTCGTTGCAAAGGCATGGCGATGCAGTCTTCGGCGAGCCGATCCGGACTTCCGGCGCCGCTCTACACTGACGTGCGCCTGTTCGGCGCCGGTGTTCCGGCGGTGATCTACGGCGCCGGAGCGCGAACATTGCTCGAATCGAACGCAGAGTGCGCCGATGAGCACATCGTTCTGGAGGATCTGCGGCGCGCTACAAAAGTGGTCGCCCGAACTTTGTCCCGACCTGATGCATTGAGCAAATCGTGCGGACTCATGCATCGACGCGTCGTCACGGCGCGTGAAGAGACTTTCCCTCACCGCACCAAACCGAGAGGAAACATCGATGGACATCCGCAATCCTTCGCCCGGCCTCTACAACGAGGATCTCGCGCCTGCCAAGGACCGTCACTGGGGTGCATTCAGCATTTTCAACGTTTGGACGTCGGACGTCCACAGCCTCTGGGGCTACTACCTCGCGGCGAGCCTCTTCCTGCTGTGCGGCACGTTCTTGAACTTCATCGTCGCCATCGGCCTGGGCTCGATGATCATCTTCGCGCTGATGACCTTGGTCGGTTACGCGGGTGAGAAGACCGGCGTTCCGTATCCCGTCCTGGCCCGCGCTTCGTTCGGCGTCTGGGGCGCAAATCTGCCGGCTCTGGTGCGCGCCATCGTGGCCTGCTTCTGGTACGGGGCACAGACGGCTGCGGCGTCGGGCGCCATCGTCGCGCTGCTCACGCGCACCGATACCTTCATGGAATTACACAAGACCACTCATTTCCTCGGCCACTCGGGCCTCGAAGTGATTTGCTACGTCGTCGTGTGGGCCTTGCAACTTCTGATCATCCAGAACGGCATGGAGACGGTTCGAAAGTTCCAGGACTGGGCTGGCCCAGCCGTCTGGGTGGCCATGCTTGTCCTTGCGATCGGCCTGG
>JBDSEG010000014.1:0-3570 GCA_039920165.1 Burkholderiaceae bacterium | reverse complement strand
GCAGCGAGGAGCTGGTGCAGCGCATCCGCGAGGTGACGCCGCCCGAGCTGCAGTACCTGGTGGAAGACCTGTTCGAGAAGATCGTCGTCTACGACAACCGCGCGGTCTCGGCGACGATGAAGCAGCTGTCCGGCGGCAAGTGGGAAGTGACGATGAAGGTCGTGGCCAAGAAGCGCGTCGCCGACGCGCTCGGCAAGGAAAGCGACGTCGCGCTCGACGACCTGATCGACATCGGCGTGATCGACGCCAAGGGCGACGCGATCGCGGTCGAGAAGAAGCGCATCCGGGGCGAGGAGTCGAGCTTCACGATGACCGTCGACAAGCGCCCGGTGAAGGCCGGCATCGACCCGCTGAACAAGCTGATCGACCGGCGTCCGAGCGACAACGCGATCGTCGTCACGCCGGGCTAGTTTTTTGCGGCAATCCGTTCTGTACTCGTCCGACGGTGGCGCCCACCGTACAAGTGCCGGATAGCGGAAAGCCGCTCGACGTCCGTTGTACGGCGCGTACTGGTCCATCGATCGAGAATGGTGTGCGGCAGGACCCGACCCCAAGCAGCCGGTTGACAGTGCAAGTTGCCCGCTCAAGAGGGGCCACACGCGGCAGCAGCACGCCAGTATGGCCATGCACACCTTCGCGCGACGAATGTCAGCTTTCAACACGCATCGACTTCATTGTCGATGCACAAAGTGAGGCTTGCTACGGGATTTCGGTTTAGGCGCTTACCCGCGCATCATTTCGTTCGCCTGTCGACGGCGGGCGGGTCGGATCATCTGTCTCGGCGACCCTCATGGTCGCGCAGATTCGCCGGCGATCCAGTCGTCTATCTGCTGCTCGAGCACGCTCAAGGGCACGTTGCCCTGGTCGAGCACGGCCATGTGGAAGCGGCGGACGTCGAAGCGCGGGCCCAGTGCGGTACGGGCGCGGTCGCGTAGCTCGATGATCATCAGCTGGCCGATCATGTAGCCCAGCGCTTGGCCGGGCCACGAGGTGTAGCGGTCTACCTCGCTTTCGACAAAGCTGCGCTCATCCCCCGTCTGCGACTGCAGGTAGTCGATGGCCTGCTGGCGTGACCAGCCCAGGTCGTGCAGCCCGGTGTCGACCACCAGCCGCGCCGCGCGCAGCATCTGCCCCTGCAGGTGGCCGAATCGGCTGGCCGAGTTCTTGTAAAGCCCGAGCTCGAAGCCCAGCGTCTCGGCGTACAGCGCCCAGCCTTCGCCGTAGGCCGTGTATCCGCCCGCGCGCCGAAACTTCGGCAGCTCGCCCAGCTCGCTGGCGCGCGCGGTTTGAAGGTGGTGGCCGGGTACCGCCTCGTGCGCCACCAGGGTTTCCATGCCCCAGGTCGGCCGCCTCTTGTAGCCGGTGGCGTTGGCGTTGAACCAGCCGGGGCGGGTGCCGTCCAGAGCCGGGCCGCTGTAGTACTCGGCAGCGTCGGGGCCCACGTCGGCCGGCATTGCGCGCACGCCCCAGGGTGCGCGCGGCAGCTCGACAAACAGGCGCGGCAGCTCGGGATCGAGGCGCTTGCCGATGTCGCGATAAGCGGCCAGCAGGGCCTCGCCGCTTGGCAGGAAGTATTTGGGGTCGGTATTGAGGTGGCGAGTGAACGACGCGAAGTCGCCGGGCCAGGCCATGTCGCGCATCACCTGATCGATCTCGCCACGCAACCGCATCACCTCGCGCAGGCCGATCGCGTGGATCTGCGCCGGGCTCAGGTCGGTGGTGGTCGAGCTGCGCACCCGCTGCGCATAGGTCGCTGCCCCGCCGGGGTAGCCGCCCAGGTTGCCCGCGGCCGGCGCTGCGGCGGCATACGGGCCGGCGACGAAATCGCGCAGTCGCCGTTGCGCAGGCAGCACCGCGTCGGCGATCGTCTGCAACGCCTTCGCGCGCAGCGCCGCCTGCTCGGGCATGGGGATGCCGTTCCCCAGTCGTGTGAATGGCTCGAAGAACGGGCTGGTCTCGGCGGCGGCGGCGAGCTGTTTGTCCAGCGTGGCCAGCACGCGGGTGATGACCGGCTTAGGCGCCACCCACCCCAGCGCCAGGCCCTCGCCCAGCCGCGTGATCTCCTGGTCCACCCGCCGCGGATAGGCGGCCAGGCGTGCCAGCACTTGGCCGGCAGCGGCCGGCGTGCCGACGGGGCTGCTGCGCAGCAGGTCGGCAAACCCGGTATGAAAACCCCCGATCGCGCCCAGCGTCAGGCGCCGCACGCCCACCAGCGGTTCATAGGCCAGGTTGTCGCGCATGCCGAAGACGAAGAGCGCCAGCGACGTGCGGTCCTTGGCGTCGAGCGCCGAGCCATCGATCGCCTCGGCTTGCTGCAGCAGGCGCCGCTGCTCGTCGAAGGCCTCGGCCTCGTTGGCAGCGCTGGCATCGAAGAGCCGGTCGCCGTACCGGTTGTCGCCCACGTAAGTGGCCCATTCGGGGTAGCGGCGCATGTTGCCTTCCCAGGCTGCATCGAACATCGCGTGCAGCGCCCGGGTCGCCGGCTTGACCGCTGCCGCAGAAACCGCGCGCGGTGGGGATGGTGTCAGCGCCGGCGTGCTGCAGCCGCTCAGCGCGAACAGGGCCAGCGCAAACGTGGCTGCTCGCACCGCCAGAGTGAACGCTCCAACTGTCGTCATACGCATTTCCTTGTTTCCAACATGATGATTGCATGCTTCTAATCGGCGTTGAACGGCCGAATGCGTCGGTTCGCAGAGTCGGCGGTGGTCCCCGACATCAGTGCGATGGGACGCTGCCGGCGCCGGCCGGAGGCATAGGGACTTCGATCCGCCTCTTCCATGATCCCCGCGCGGGGGCAGCTGACGGCCTGGGCGTAGCGATCGGGGTCGATGCCGTACTTTCGGGCGACGAAGCCAAAGCCAGGATGGCAGCGATGTCTTGAGGTCACCGCACAGTGCGGGCAGCGTCCGAAGTCGAGGTGGGGTAGCTCTAGAGCCGACGGTCGTAAGCGGCAGCTCATGGCCGAACCGCGACATTGGATTCCTCGCCGCGCTGTGCGATCATCTTGCGCAGGTCTTGCAGGAGCCGCCATGGCCACCGTGTTCGAGAAGCTGTTCTCCGGCGAATGGCCGTGCGCAAAGGTCTATGAAGACGAGGATGTGTTCGCGTTCATGGATGCCGGCCAGGTCAACGACGGCCATGTCATCGTCGCCACCAAGCGCCCGGTCGAGACGCTGATGGACTGCAGCGAGGCCGAAGCCGCTGCGCTGATGCGAGCCGCGCGGCGCATCGCGATCGCGGTTCAGCAGACTTTCGCGCCGGTCGGTATCACGGTGCTGCAAGCCAACAAACCCGCCGGCTGGCAAAGCGTGCCCCACCTGCACCTTCACGTGCTCCCGCGCCACGAGGGCGACGGCGTTGAGCTCGTCTGGCCGCGCAAGGAGCCGGGGCTGGAGCGGCTGCGCGAACTCGCCGAGCGGCTCAAGCCGCGCATTTGACCTTCAGCCGCCACGCGTGCCGCAGCGGCGTAATGTGCAGACCCTGCACTGCTGCTTCATAACTGCCCTGAGACTTGCGCCGGGGTGGTCCGACTGGCGCCGAGGAGTCTGGCCCGGCGTCGGGCGGTCGGCG
>JBDSEG010000013.1:0-3986 GCA_039920165.1 Burkholderiaceae bacterium | reverse complement strand
TTCGCCGCCGGTGGGCCTCAACGTCTACGTCGTCAACGGCATGGCCAAGGACGTGCCCATCGGCGAGAGCTACCGCGGCGTGCTGCCGTTCCTCGCCAGCGACGCGCTGCGCACGCTGCTGCTGCTGCTGTTCCCGTCGATCTCGCTGTGGCTGGTGAAGTACGTTGGCTGAGGGTGGTGCGCCGAACTGTTCTGCGCTTATCGGACGCCGAACGGACTTCAAATTCGCGCCGTGAAGGGGTAAACGAGTGTCGGTCAGGCCGCGGATACCAATCAATCGACTCTGCAAGCTGTGCGACCGACCCAATCCGGACATCGCACCTGTGAGATTGAGCACCTTGAAGCGGCCGCCCGAATGCAAGTGCCGTCGCAAAAAGAGCGCGGCCAATGCCGTATGAACTTCGGTGGCGACATCAAAATCTGCGTGCTGCCGTCTATCAGGGCGTCTTCAACTCGGGCACCACAGCCCGGCCGCGTGGCGTTGCACGCGTTTATCGGCCAGCGCTGGGCACCGGATGCATCACCGCTGCCAAAGCCGCTGGCGCTGTCCGACCTTTCGAAGGCGCCCAACGCGCCGTCGACCACTGCCTGCCCACTGGGAAAGCCGGCATGGAGCTACGCACCCGCCGGGCCTAAACTGGTTTGCAGATGAGTGCCGTCGTCAGCCGTACTGCGAGCCTGCCTGGCGATGTGCTGGCCGGTGCCGTCAACGCATTGACCGCCCTGGTCGCCGTCCTGTCGCTCGGCATCGTGGCAACGGGGTTCTTGGGGCCGGCAGCAATTTCGCTGGGCCTCAAGGCGGCCTTGGTTGCCGTGATCGCCGGCGGGCTGGTCTATGCGCTCAGCGGCACTACCGCTTCGCCCGCCGGTATCCCGAGTTCGGCGACAACGGTGATCTTTGCCGGACTGGTGGCGCAGGTAGGCCACGACCCGCAAATCGACCTGTCGAGCGCGCAGGGGCTGATGTCACTGACCGCCATCTTGGGCAGCGCAGTGATGCTGATGGGGCTGTTGCAAATCGGCTTCGGCGCGGCCGGCCTCGGCAGCTTGGCGCGATTCGTGCCGCAGCCGGTGCTCGCGGGATTCATGAGTGGCATCGTGCTGCTGATCCTGTTCGCGCAGCTGCGGCCGTTGCTGGGCTTGCCGCTGACGAGCGCACTGACCGACCCAGCGACCCTGTTGCAGATCCAACCCCTGGCCTTGCTGATCGGCGTCATCTCCGCAGCCGCCGTCTGGATACTGGGCCCGAAATGGCGCGCGGTGCCCGCGCCGCTGCTGGGCCTGGCGACCGGGATCGCCCTGTACGCCGTCCTTTCCAGCCTGATGCCCGGAGCCCGGTTTGGCACGATGGTGGGCACCTTGCCGCAGGGCTGGGTCCTGCCCGATGCACTGCTGCCGCTGGGTGACTCGGCGACGCGCGCCTTGTGGCAGCGGCATGGCTCGCAGGTCTTGCTGACGGCCGCCATGCTGGCTTTCATCGGCTCGCTGGAGTCCATCTTCTCCGCCATCGCGCTGGACCAGATGACGGGTGGCACGCACGACAGCCGCCGTGAACTGATGGCCCTGGGGGCGGCCAACATGGCCAGCGGCTTGTGCGGTGGCATGCCACTCTCGCTGGCGCGCGGGCGTGCCGTGCAGCTGATTGACAGTGGCGCTGCCGGCCGGCGCCCGGTGATCGCCGCCGCCTTGACCTTTGCGCTGATGTATGCCGCATGCGGGCCGCTGCTGGCACTTCTGCCCAAGGCCGCGCTGGCCGGCATCATGGTGACGATTGCCGTCGCGCTGAGCGACCGATGGATTCGCCAGTTGTTGCGCCAATGGCATGCCGGCGAACGATCGCCGCAGATGCGGCTGAGCCTCGCGGTGGTGGCGGTCGTGTGCGCAGTGACGGCAGCCGGCGGCTTCGTTGCTGGCTTGGCCACCGGCGTGCTGCTGTCGATGCTGGTCTTCATGCGCAGCGTCAACCTCTTGCTGCTGCGCGACCGCTACAGCGCCGACCAGCGCCCGTCGCGGCGCATCTATCGCCCCGAGCAGGAGGCCTTGCTGCGCGGCGCACGCTGCCGGGTGACGGTGTTCGAGCTCGAAGGCGCGCTGTTCTTCGGCAGCGCCGCCCGGCTGACCAGCGAATGCGAGACGCTGGACAATGAGTGCCGCTGCCTGGTGCTGGACCTGCGCCGAGTGAGCACCATTGACGAGTCCGGTGCCATGGCGCTGCAGCAGCTATCGGCTCGACTGAAGCGGCGCGGTGTGACGATGCTCTTGGCCGGCGTGGTGGCCGGCAACCGGCATGGTCAGCGCTTGCGGGACTTCGGCTGCTTCCGCAGCGAACCGGGCGACGATCCGCGCCCTGATTGGTGCCTGGACGCCGACCGTGCCACCGAGTCCGCGGAACGGCTGTTGCTGGCCGATGCGGGCGTCACCGAGCCGCAGTCCGGCGTGCCGCTGGGCGAGACCGCGCTCTTGAAGGGTCTCGACCCCGAGCAGCGTGGGCATGTGCTGGCGGTGCTGCGCGAGAAGCGCTTGGACGCGGGTGACGTGCTGTTCCATGAGGGAGACCCCGGCGACGCCCTCTATGTGCTGACCGAAGGGTCGATCTCGATCGTTGCCGCGGGTCTGTCGGAGCGGCAGCGTTTTGTCACATTCCCGCCGGGCATGCTATTCGGTGAGACGGCCATGCTCGACGGCAGCGGCCGTACCGCAGCGGCAGTAGCCGACCGCTCTACCGTGGTGCATAGGCTGGACAAAACGGCTTTCGAGACCTTGTCTGCCGCGCACCCGAGACTTGGCCAGCGCCTGGCGCTGAACATCGCGATTCATCTGGCCGAGCGGCTGCGAGGCGCGGCGACGGCATGGCGCGCGAGTGCGGGGTGAGCGCAACCCCCACGCCGGCGGCGCCGAAGACGACCTAGCCGTCGGTTAAGACGAACGGCAGCAGCGCCGCCGTTCCGGCGAGCCCGCCGACGACCTCGCGGCGCTGGCCGGCCGGCACGCCCGCGGGCAGCGTCGCGGCGGCCGGCGCGCTCACCCGGACTGCCGGCGGTTCGACAAGGCGGCGGCCTCCCGCCAGTGCGGCACCCCGTCCAACAGACGCTGCCGGGCGCCGGCGTCGGGCAGTTGCGCCAGTTGCTGCTGCAGGCGTCGCTCGAGGACTTGTCGCAAAGTGTCGGCATGCGCGTGCCCCTCTTCGACGAGGATCGCGCGACAGCGCAGCAGCGCCGCCGCACCGAGCAGCGGCCATGGCTCCGTCGCGTCGTCTCCGACGTCTCCTCGGCCGGCGGCAAGCACCGCCAGCGCCGCCTCGACGGAAGCCGAGCGGTGTCCGGCAACGCGCTCGAGCTCGGCGAGCAGGCTGCCGGTGTCGAGCGCCTGATGTGGCATGCCTTGCTCCTCGAACTGCCGCCGCGCATCGCCAAGCAGCACCCGCGCTCGCTCGCTCTCGCCGCGCGCAAGGCTGACGCTGCCGAGGTGCGTCCGCGCCTGCGCCAGCGCGACCGCGTGGGCGACGCCTTGCGCCAGCTCGGCGGCCAGGCCCGCGGCACGCTCCTGCACGTGCAGGTCGCCTTCGGCGTGCGCGACATCGGCGACGGCGTTGGCGACGTCGGCGCGCAGGCGCACGATGTCGAGCGAGTCCGCCGACGCCGTCGCCTCTTCGGCGGTGCGCCGGGCGGGCTCGATCTCACCGAGGGCGAGCTCGCTGTGCAGGCGCAGCAGCAGCAGCGACAGCCGCTCGCGTCGCCGGGTCGGCGGCAGCGACTCGAGCGCCTCGACGACTGCGGCGCGGGTGGCGGGCCAGCGCTCCTGCTGCAGCACGACCTCGATGCCGATGATGCGCAGCTGGTGCTCGTAGCCAACGGAGCCGCCTTCGCGCCACGGCTGCACCGCGGCCTCGCGCGCCCACGGCAGGCCGAGGGCGATGTGCCGCTCGGCGGCATCGAACGCCTTGCGCATCACGGCGAGCCACGCCAGCTCGCCGTGCGCGAGCGCGG
>JBDSEG010000012.1:0-13252 GCA_039920165.1 Burkholderiaceae bacterium | reverse complement strand
GGCTTCTTCTACTTCACGCGCTGGATCAAATTCGGTGTCGGCCGAACGATGATGGATTCGGCCCAGGAGATTCGCAACCACCATATCACCAAGGAAGAGGCGGTTGCGCTGATGGGGCGCTACGAGGGTGAATACCCGGCGCGCTATGAGAAAGAGTTCCTCGAGTACATCGGCATGACGCAGGACGAGTTCCTGGCGCTGTGCGACCGTTTCCGCTCGCCGCACCTGTGGAAGGTCGAGGACGGCGAATGGAAGCTGCGCCACGCGCCGTGGATCCGGACCGGCCGCGCCGCATGAGGAACACCCGCCTCATCGCGAGGCTGGACGTGAAGGGGCCGAACCTCATCAAGGGGGTGCACCTTGAGGGCTTGCGCGTCATCGGCTCGCCCAACGAGCATGCGCTCCGCTACTACGAGCAAGGCGCCGACGAGCTGATCTACATGGATTGCGTGGCGAGCCTGTACGGTCGCAACAGCCTCGGCGATATCGTCAAGAGCGCGGCGCAGGATGTCTTCATCCCGATGACCGTGGGCGGCGGCATCCGCTCCGTCGACGATGCGACCCACCTGCTGCGCTGCGGCGCCGATAAGGTGGCGGTCAATACCGCGGCGGTCGCCAACCCGCAGCTCATCACCGATATTGCGCGGCGTTTCGGCAGCCAGTGCATGGTGCTGTCGGTCGAGGCCAAGCGCATCGCCCCCGGCCGCTGGGAAGCCTTCACCGAAAACGGCCGCGAGGATACCGGGCTGGACGTGATCGAGTGGGTGCGCCGCGGCGTCGCCATGGGGGCAGGCGAGATCCTGCTGACCTCGGTCGACCAGGAGGGAACGCGCAAGGGTTTCGACATCGCGCTGGTGCGCGCCGTCACCGCCGAAGTGGCGGTGCCGGTGATCGCGAGCGGCGGCATGGGCGTGCCGGCGCATGCGGTGGACGCGGTGCGCATAGGCGCAGCGGATGCGGTCGCGATGGCGGACATCCTGCATTACGGCCGTGCCACGGTGGCCGATATCCGGCGCAGCGCGCGCGACGCCGGCATCCTCGTCCGAAGGTTCGGCCACAGCGAGGCTGCGAATGACTGAGGTCGTGGTCATCGACTACGGCGTCGGCAACCTGCTGAGCGTGCAGCGCGCGCTCGAGCACTGTGGCGCTCGGGTCGAGGTCACGGCCGACCCCGCCAAGATCCGCGCTTCCAAGCGCGTCGTGCTGCCAGGCGTTGGCGCCTTCGCCGATGGGATGGCCGCGCTGCGTTCGCACGGGCTCGATGCGGTCGTGCGCGAGGTCGCCGCTGCCGGCATGCCGCTCCTGGGCATCTGCCTGGGCATGCAGATGCTGTTCGGGCGCAGCGACGAATTCGGCGTCACGCCGGGACTCGGTCTCATCCCCGGCCAGGTCGTGCGCATTCCCGCGACGACGTCGTCCAGCACGCCGCAGAAGATCCCGCACATCGGCTGGAACGAACTCGTCCTGCCTTCGCAGCGCGCCGGCTGGCAAGGCACGCTGCTGGATGGCATCGCTGCGGGCGACGCCGTCTATTTCGTCCATTCGTTCATGGCCGAGCCCGCCGTGCCCGGGCACCGTCTGGCCGATTGCTACTACGGCGACGCCCGCGTCGCCGCCGCCGTACAGCGCGACAACGTGCTGGGCTGCCAGTTTCACCCCGAGAAGAGCGGGGCGGTGGGACTGCAGGTGCTGCGCAACTTCCTCCAAAGCTAGACACGCGGCCGCTGCTGCCGCAAAGACCTCTCTTGGACACCCGACGCCTTCTCTCGACCACATTGCTGTACGGCATCGCCGACGTCGTCGTCCTGGCCGTGGGCGGCTTCGCGTTGCTGCCCTTGTATACGCGCACGCTGTCGCAGGCCGGGTTCGGCACCTATGTGATCGTGCGGACCAATATCGAGATCCTGACCTACCTGCTGTACCTCGGCCTGCCTTCGGCGGTGGCGCGTCTCTATTTTGACCATCGCAAGACCGGACTGCATATCGAGTACATGAGTTCGGTGCTGACCTTCTTCGGTCTCGTGCTCGTCGTCTGGTGCGTATTGCTCTACGGCTGGGGCGAGTCGCTGTGGGCGCTGCTGTCGCCGTCGACGCCCGCGGCGCCTTACCTCGGCTATGCGCTCGCGATCACCGCCACCGGCTTCTTTTCTGCCATCGGCACGCTGTGGCTGCGCCTGGAAGGCCGGGTCGCGATCTTCAGCGCGCTGCAGGTCGGCACCTCGTTCGTGCTCGCCGCTGCCGCCATCGTCAACCTCGCGTTTCTGCACCGCGGGCTGCCGGGCCTGCTGTCGGCGCTGCTCGTCAGCTCGGCCTTCTCGGCGCTGATCCTGCCGTGGCTCATTGGGCGGCGCTTTCGCCTGGCCATCCACTGGCCGCACATCGCGCAATCGCTGCGCTATGCGCTGCCGATCATGCTCGGCTATATCGCCTATTTCGTGCTGAACCGGATCAGCACGCTGATCCTGCAACGTCATGTCGAGGTCGAGCAGATGGCGATCTTCGGACTCGCGCAGCAACTGGCAATGATGCTGACCATCGCCGCGGCGGCGTTCGGCAAGGCCACCCAGCCCGCGGTCTTCGCCGCCGAAGCGCATTATGCCGACGAGTTACTCGTGCGCTCCGGTCGCATCCTGATGCGCATCATGTTCACGCTCACCGCCGCCTTGTTGCTGTTCGCCTCCGAGCTTTTTTCGCTCGTCGCGCCCGCCAGCTATTCAAGCGGCCACGGCGTGCTGCTGATTCTTCTGGTGGCGAGCTTCGCCTACTCGTTCAACCTGATCTCCGACACCGCGCTGCTCTTTCACCGCCGCCCCAAGACATCTGTCGCCATCTCGACGGCGGGCGCGTTGCTCTCGGTCGGGCTCGGCATGTGGCTGATCCCGCGCTACCAGCTGTACGGCGCGGCCCTTGCAATCGGCGCCGCCTTCTTCGTCATGGCCTTGCTCGGGCAGTCGCTGGCGCGCCGGCTGACCGGCATCTCGTACCTGCGGCCGATGCTGAGCGCGCTCGGCGCAGCCTGCGCGCTGGCCGGCTTTGCGGCTTGGCTGGGCGCACTCGGCTTGGATCTGCCGGTGGCGATTGGCGTGAAGCTCGGCGTCGCGGCGCTGTTCCTGGGGGCACTCCATCGCCACGACATCCGACGCCTGGTTGTCAGGTTTTCCGAGAAACACTCCAAGCCATGCCTTCCCTGACTTCCACGCTGGCGCGCAGGATGGGTTTCGATCCAGGGGCCTGGCTGCGCGATACACGGCTGATGCGCGCGCGTGTCGCCGCCTATCCCGCGCCGGCGCCGCGCAACGATGCCCTGCGCTTCGCCATCGTCATGGCGCCCTGGATGGGCACCTCGGTGCCTTGGTTCTCGCTGGTGTGCGGACTCTTTCTGGCCGCGCGCGGCAACCGGATCAGCTTCATCGTCGACGATCTGCCGTTCGGCTCGCACGGCCTGCGCTTTCGATTTGTCGTCGCCTGCATGCGCTCGGTTCTGCGGCGGCTGCGCGGCCACCACGAGGTGATCCGGCTCGGCGCGCAACGCTCGGACTCGGCGCTAAGCGAGGCCGAACGAGACGCCGTGTGCCGCCTGGCCGAGCTGAATGCGGTTTGGGCGCTGCGCGGCGAGATGAGCGAGAGCGGTCGCGCCGCGCACCTCGAACGTTCGGTGCGCCAGCTCGGCGCGAGCCACGGCGCGATCGGCCGTGTGCTGCAGGGCGGTCGCTTCGACGTCGTCTTCGTTCCCGGCGGCGTTTGGGGGTCTACCGGCCTGTGGACCTCGCACGCGCGCGCCAGAGGCATTCGCCTGGCGAGCTACGACTCGGGCGGCTACGGCACGCTCATGCTCGCGGCCGACGGCGTTGCCTGCCAGCTGCAGGACATCCCGCGCGCTTTCGCGATGCTCAAGGCGCGCCCCGACTGGGGCCAAGAGCACGCTGCGGTCGTGGCAGCGGCGCAGGCCGAAATCGGGCGCCGACGCGGCGGCGTCGACAAGTTCGCCTCGCAGATGCAGGGCAGCCGGCAGCGCGATCCGAGATTCGACGGCGCGGTCCTGATTGCGCTGAATTCGTCGTGGGATTCGGCGGCGCTCGGATTGCACGTGGTGTTCGACGACAGCATGCAGTGGATCGTCGAGACGGTGCGCTATCTGCTCGAACATACGGACGCGCCGGTGATCGTTCGCCAGCACCCCGCCGAACGGCTCGAAATCGCGCGTACCAGCGACGACTACCACGACCTGCTTGCACGCCATGTCGGCAGCCAACCGCGGCTGCACTTCATCGCCGCCGACGAGCCGGTGAACAGCTACGACCTGCTCGAACAGGTTGCCGCCGTCGTCGTCTATACGTCAACCATCGGGATCGAGGCGGCGGCGCACGGCAAGCCCGTCGTGACCGCCTCGCGCTCGTACTACGCCGACCTCGGCTTCGTCTGGAAGGCGGGCGACCTGCAGCAGTACCGCGCGCTGCTGTCGCAAGCTGCGTCGGGCGGCTGCGTTGTCACCCCGGCGATGCGCGACGATGCTCTGTGCTGCTACTACCTGACGCAGTGCTGCAACTGGGTCTTCTCACCCTTCAACCCGGAAGGCTTTTCCGACTGGAGCCGTCAGGATCTGGCCGACCTCGCACGCCACGTCAAGGTGCAGGCCACCATCACCTCGCTCGAGCGCAACGTGCCGGTCGCCTTCCTGAACCACCTCGCGCAGATCGAATCGAAGGAGATGGTGTGAGCACCGTATCCGGCCTTCTGCGTTCGGCCTTCGCGCTATGCGACCGACTGCTGCTGCGCGGCAACAGCCTCATGATGCGCAGCGCTTTCGGCGCGTTCGGAGAAGGCTCGCAACTGGGCCGGCGCGCCCGCCTGGACAGCCCGCACCTGGTTCATGTGGGCCGCAACGTCACGCTCGGCGAACAGGTCTGGATGAATGCCAAGGACGACCGCCGCGACGGCGCGCCCACGCTGCACATCGGCGACGGCAGCTATATCGGCCGGCATACCCAGATCAATGCTTGGCGGAGCGTCACGATCGGTCGCGATGTGCTGATCGCGGATCGCGTCTTTATCAGCGACGCCGACCACTTGTATGCCGATCCCGAGCTTCCGATCCGGCGCCAGGGCGATGCCTTCGTGGCGGCGGTGACTCTGCGCGACGGCTGCTGGATCGGCATCGGCGCAGCGGTATTGCCGGGCGTCACAATTGGCCGCAATGCGGTCGTCGCCGCGAATGCGGTGGTCACCCAGGACGTACCGGACCGGGCGGTCGTCGGTGGCATTCCAGCCCGGATCCTCAAGCAGCTTTGAACGCCGCCACCCCCATGCTCACTCGCAAGATCACCCGCTTCATCAAGCGCTATACCGGACTGCCGTCGCGCGTCTACAAGATTCAGGAGGCGCTCGGCCGCATCGAACAGCGCCAGGTTCAGCATCTCGGCGGTGGCGTCGAGCAATCCGAATTCCGCGTTTTCTCGCAGTGGGGCGAAGACGGCATCATCCAGTTTCTGGTTGCCCGGGTGCCGATCGAGCGGCGCATCTTCGTCGAGTTCGGGGTCGAGAATTACACCGAGTCCAACACCCGCTTCCTGCTGAGCAACAACGGCTGGAGCGGGCTCGTGATCGATGGCAGCGCCGACAATATCGACCATATCCGGCGCGACCCGATCTACTGGGCGACCAACCTCAAGGCCGAGGCTTCGTTCATCACCCGGGACAATATCAACGAGCTGCTTGCGCGCAACGGCGTCGCTGGCGACATCGGGTTGCTGTCGATCGACATAGACGGCAACGACTACTGGGTCTGGCAGGCGATCGACGGCATCGCGCCGCGCATTGTGGTGGCCGAGTACAACAGCCACTTCGGCCCGACCGCGCAGGTCACCACGCCCTACGATGCGGCCTTCGTGCGCGACACCGCGCACTATTCGAAGATCTACTACGGTGCATCGATCGCCGCGCTGTGCGCCCTGGCCTGCCGCAAGGGCTATTCGCTGGTGGCGTCGAACGCGGCCGGCAATAACGTCTTCTTCGTCCGCAACGACGTGCTCGGTTCGTTACCGGTCCTCGGTCCGGCACAGGCCTATCGGCGGGCGCAGTTCCGCGAATACCACGACGAGCAAGGCCGGCTCACCTTCGACGACTTCGAGACCCGGTTGCGCAAGATCGCCCACCTTCCACTGCACGATTTCGAGCGCGGCGAGACGGCCGTGATGGCCGACATTCCCGGCATCCTCGCTGCAGAATCGGGCGCTGGGAGATGAACCAATCGGTCCTCATCACCGGCGGCTTCGGCTTTCTCGGCCGGGCGGTGGCGCGCCGCTTCAAGCGCGAGGGCTGGCGCGTGCTTGGCATTGGGCGCGGGCGCTGGCCGGCCGAGGAAGCGCTCGCCCGCGGATTCGACGTCTGGCTCGACGCGGGCGTCTCGCTGCCCAGCCTGATGACGCTGAACGAGCGCTTCGACCTGGTGGTGCATTGCGCGGGCAACGGGTCGGTCGGCTACTCGCTCACCAACCCGCTGCAGGATTTCTACAAGACCGTGCAGGGCACCGCCGACCTGCTCGAATATTTGCGCCTCACAGAGTCGTCGGCGCTGCTCGTCTATCCGTCGAGCGCTGGCGTCTACGGCGCGCGGCCCGATGCGCCGATTCGCGAGACCGACCCTCTGGAGCCGATCTCGCCCTACGGCGTGCACAAGAAGATCACCGAAGAGCTGCTGGCCTCGTATTCCCGCAGCTATGGGGTCCGGGTCGCGATCGTCCGCTTCTTCTCGATCTACGGTCGGGGGCTGACCAAGCAGCTCCTGTGGGATGCGAGCGCCCGTTTGCGCGCGGCGACGGACCCCCCCGCGGTCTTCTGGGGCACCGGCGAAGAAACGCGCGATTGGATCAGCAGCGAGGACGCGGCCGGACTGATCGGCGTGGTTGCGCAGAGCGATGCGCACTTCTGCATCCTGAACGGTGCCTCGGGCGAGCGCGTGACGGTGCGTCGCACGCTCGAACTGCTGAACCATGCGCTCGGCGGCGAAGCGCAGTTCGAATTCAACGGCGCTGTGCGGCCGGGCGACCCGCGCTTCTATCACGCCGACGTGAGCCGGGCGCAGGCGCTCGGCTGGAAGCCGGCTATCGCACTCGAACAGGGAATGGCGAACTACGTGCGCTGGCTGCGCGCGCACGGAAGTCATCTCGATGACTAAGGTCGCCTTCTGGTACGACCGGCCGCAGGAATATTCGGGCGGTCTCAACTACATGCGCAACCTCCTGCACGCGATCGCGGCGGTACGCGATCCGGGGATCGAGCCGTATGTCTTCTTCGGCCACAAGGTCGATGCGAAGATCGTCGAAGGTTTCCACCCCCTGGCAACGGTCGTGAGGACGGCCATCCTGGACCGCAAGAGCCTGCCGTGGTTCGCGCACAAGCTGGCGTTCAGGCTGTTCGGCTCGCTCGTGATGGTCAAGGTCGCGCTTCGCCGCCACGGCATCGCGATCGTGTCGCACGCCGAGACCGTGTACGGCCGCCGCTCGCCCTTGCGCGTCATCGGCTGGATTCCCGATTTCCAGTATCTGCACCTGCCCGACATGTTCCCAGGCCTCGACACCGTGGCGCAGACCGAGCGCCTGCTCGAGATCGTCGCCGGCACGGATGCGATCGTCCTGAGCAGCCATGCCGCGCTGCAGGACTTCCGCCGCATCGCGTCCGAAGCCAGCGCCGAGCGCGCGACGGTTCTGCAGTTCGTCTCGCAGCCCAACGAGCGGCTGCTGGGCTCTGCGGACGATCCTGCGCGGCGCCGCGCGATCGAAGACAAATATGAGTTCCGTGGCCCGTTCTTCTTCCTGCCCAACCAGTTCTGGCTGCACAAGAACCATGCGGTCGTGTTCGAGGCGGTGCGGTTGCTCGCGCGACAAGGCGTCGAAGTGCTCGTGCTGTGCACCGGCAACCTGCGCGACTACCGGCTCAACGATACGAGCCATGCCGACGGGCTGGCGGAGTTCGTTCGCCGCCATACGCTGCAGGATCGGATCAGGATCCTCGGCCTGATCGACTACGACGACGTGCTGTACCTCATGCGGCATTGCCTGGCGGTTATCAACCCTTCGCGCTTCGAGGGCTGGAGTTCCACTGTCGAAGAGGCCAAGAGTATCGGCAAGCAGGTCGTGCTGTCGAATATCGACGTCCATCTCGAACAGGCGCCCGCCGGCGCGCGCTATTTCTCGCCCGACGATGCGAAGGGGCTGGCCGCCATCCTGGGCGAGCTCTGGAGCGTCGGGCCGCAGGACGAGGCGCACGAGCGCGAAGACGCCGCGCGCGCGCAGTTGCGCGAACGCACCATCGCATATGGCCGCAGCTATGCCGAACTCGTGCACCGGCTCGAAGCCTCAACGCGCCCGCTGCGTGAGGGCGCCGATGTCTGAGGTGGCGCAGCCGCTGGCGCTGGCGGTGGTCGTCGTCTTCGGCCGCCGGCTCGATCGCGTCGAGGCCTGGCAGGCACTCGTGCATCGGTTGCAGCACCGGGCACCGCAGGCGCTGGCGCTGGCGCATGTTCTCGTGTACGACAACTCGGCCGAGCCGTTGGCCCGGCCGGCCGACCCGCCCGCCGGTTGCAGCTACGTCCACGACCCGGGCAACGGCGGCACGGCGGCGGCCTATGCGTGCGCGGTCGCGCTCGCGACCCGGCTCGAGCTCGACTGGCTGCTGCTGCTCGATCACGACACCGTCCTGCCCGAGCGCTATTTCGAGCAGGCCGGCGCCGCCTTGCGTTCTTGTGCGGGCGACGCGCCGGCCGCTTTGCTGCCCTGGGTCTGCCACGGCGCTGCGGTCGTCTCGCCGGCCGAAATCACGGCTCTGGGAACGATCCGGCCGCTGCCGCGCGGCGCGGCGTTTCGGCGCGGCTCGCGTGTCACGGCGATCGCATCGGGCAGCCTTCTGCACGTGGCGACCTTGAGTTCGCTCTTGCCGATACCGCGCGAGCTGTGGCTCGACTATGTCGACCACTGGATCTTTTCCCGCCTGTACGAGCGACGCTTGCCGCTGCAGGTTTTCGACGCGGTGCTGCAACACGATCTGTCGATCGTCACGCCGGCGGGGCTGTCGGCGCGCCGGCTTTCGAGCGTGCTCGACGGCGAAGCGCGCTTCGTCGCCACGCTCGGTCCGGCGGCACGCTTTGCCTACCCAGTGCGGCTCGTGGTGCGCATGCTGCGCTACACGCGCGTCAGCCGCCCGCTCGCGCTGCGCACGTTGCGGTGGTCGGTGCGCCGGCTCGCGCGTCAAGGCCCATGAACGTCTTTTTCACCCTGGTTGTGATGGAACTCTTCGTCGGCGGCGGCGGACGGCTGACCGAGCTCGGTCCGGCGACGTTGCGGATGGTCCTGTTCGCCCTGTGCCTGCTGGCGAGCGCGTACCTCGCGCTCGTCAGGGTCCGGGCCGATTACGGCCTGCCCCTTGCACTCGGCCTGGTCTCGGCGTATCTGCTGGTGCATCTGCCTGCGGTCGCGATCGGCATTTCACAGGGCTCGCTGCCGGGCGACGTCACAACCGAGATGCAACAGTCGCTCTACTGGCTCGCGGCGCCGTTCTTCGCCATCGCCCTGGCTTCGCCGGAGCGCGTCGTGCGCGCGGCACTGCTGGTGCGGATCGCGGGCGCGGTGTTGGCAGTCGCGTACCTGGCCGCCATCCTCGGTCTTCTCACCGGTTCGCTCGACTATGTCGAGTGGTACGCGCGCCTGAACGAGACTGGCGAGTTCTCGTTTCGCGGCGAGAGCTTCTTCTTCTACAAGGGGTTTCTCTACCTCGGCATCTCGACCATCTTCTTCCTTGCACTGCGCAGCCGCCATTCGACGCTGTGGCTGCTGGTAGTGATCGCCGCGCTCGTAATGACGCTGACCCGCGGCTTCATTCTGTCGACCTCGATTGCGGCCCTGGCGATGCTTTTCGCGCTGCGGCGCTGGCGTGCGGTGGGCCTGGCGGCACTGATCGTCTCGGCGGCGGTCTTCATGATGTGGATCTACCTGCCATCGGCCGACGAAGCGGTCGCGGTGCAGCGGGAGATCTCGAACAGCCAGCGCGGCGACGATTTCGCCTACATGGTCGAGCACGCAAGCGTCGGCCCGCTCGTCTTCGGCGCCGGCTTCGGGTCGTTCATCAATGAGCGCATCAATATCGAGAACACCTTTTTGTGGGCGCTGTGGAAGATCGGCGTCGCCGGGCTCGTCTTCTGGTTCTTGCCGCTGCTACTGAGCGCGCGCTACTTCCTGCGGGTCCCGCGCGCGACCGAACACTTCCCGCTTGCTTGCGCCTACTTCTTCGCGACCGTGCTGATCTATGTTCAGACCGCGACCAATCCCTACCTCAACAACCCGATCGGGCTGTCGTTCGCGCTGATCGCGCTGTTCTCGTTGCGCACGTTGTCGCGCCTGCCCCAGCCGGTCCGCGTGACAGCGCAGCCGCGCGCCGACGCGGTGCCGGTACCGGCCGCTCTATGAGTTCGGTGTCGGTCGTGATGGCCGTCTTCAATGGTGAACGCTTCCTGCGTGAGCAGGTCGAATCGGTCCTCGGGCAACTGCTGCCCGGCGACGAACTGATTGCCGTCGACGATGCATCGACCGACAGCTCGGCGGCGCTCCTGAAAAGCTTTGATCCCGCCCTGCTGAGGGTGCACCGCAATCCGGTCAACCAGGGGGTCATCCGCAGCTTCGAGCGCGGCCTGCGGCTCGCCGCGCACGAGTACATCTTCTTGTGCGACCAGGACGACCGCTGGCTGCCTGGCAAGCGTGCCGCATTCGTCACCGCCTTCGAGTCCGGCCCGGGCATCCTCGCGGTCGTCTCGGACGCGCAGATCATCGATGCGCAGGGCGCAGTCACAGCACCCTCCTTCATGGCAACGCGGCACGGCTTCAATGCGAGCCTTTCGGCCACGCTGTGGCGCAACCGCTACCTTGGCTGCGCGATGGCGCTGCGCCGCCCGTTGCTGGCTGATGCGCTGCCGATCCCGCGCCAGGTTCCGATGCACGATATGTGGTTCGGCGCGATGGCGCGCCTTACCGGCCAAGTCGCCTACCTGCCGCTGCCCTTGCTGCAATACCGCCGGCACGGCGGTAACGTCACGCCGCCGCGCCGACAATCGGTGCCGCGGATGCTGCGCTGGCGCTTCGCCTTGCTGAGCGCGCTACTTGCGCGACGCCTGGCGCGCCGGTCTGGCCAGCGCGCCGCCGATCCCACATGAAGATTAGCGTCGTCACGGTAACCTACAACAGCGGCGCGACCGTAGCAGATTCGCTGCGTTCGGTCGCGCAGCAGAGCCATCCCGACATCGAGCATGTGGTGATCGACGGCGGTTCGAGCGATGCGACGGTGAGGATCGTGAAAGCGCTCGGCGGTCCAGGGCTGCGCCTGCTGTCCGAGCCCGACCGCGGCATCTATGACGCGATGAACAAGGGCATCGCCCAAGCGACCGGCGATGTGATCGGCTTCCTGAATTCGGACGATGTCTTTCATGACCCGCAGGCGCTCGAGCGCGTCGCCGCGGCATTCGCGGATCCCGCCGTCGCCATCGTCTACGGCGATATCGTCTTCGTTGCGAAGGACGATACGAGCCGGGTCGTCCGCCTGTGGACTTCCCGGCCGCACGTGCCCGGCCTGTGCGCGCGCGGCTGGATGCCGCCGCACCCGAGCCTGTATGTGCGGCGCGAGGTCTACGAGCGCTTCGGCGGATACGACATCGCCTTTCCGGCGGCAGCCGATTTCGAGATGGCGTTGCGTCTGCTCGACGGCGCCGGACTGCGCAGCGCCTACCTGCCATTCGTGCAGGTGAGCATGCGAATGGGCGGGCAGTCGACGCGCAGCATCCGCAATATCGTCTCCGGCAGCCGCGAGGTTTCGCGCGCCTGCCGCAAGCACGGCCTGCCCGGCGGGGTGCGGTTTGTCGTGTGGCGGCTGCTCGCCAAGGTGCCGCAGCTCCTGCGTCGTCCCAAGGCGCCATGAACAGCGCACTGGCGATCGCGGCGGCGTGCGGGGCGGTGCTCGCGGCAATTCTGACCGGAGCGGTGCGACGCTATGCGCAGGCGACGTCGCTGCTCGACGTGCCGAACGCCAGAAGTTCGCATGCCGTACCGACTCCGCGCGGCGGCGGTATCGCGATCGTGCTGTCGTTCCTCTCGATCCTGCTGGTGCTCGCGGCCTTCGGTCGGGTCGAGATTCGTCTCGTCGTCGCCTTGACGGGTTCCGCGATCACGGTGGCGCTGCTCGGATTTCTCGACGATCGCAGCAGCGTGCCGGCGCGCTGGCGCTTCCTCGGGCATCTCGCTGCCGCCGTCTGGGTGCTGGCCTGGATGGGCCCGGTTCCGCCGGTGCCGATGCTCGGGGCGCCCGTCGCGCTTGGCCTGGCTGGTCCGCTGCTGTGCGGGCTGTTCCTTGTCTGGATGGTGAATCAGTTCAATTTTATGGACGGCATCGACGGTATCGCCGGGGCTGAGGCGGTATTCGTTGGGCTCGGCGGGGCGCTGCTATGGTGGCTGGCGGGCAGTGGCACGGGCTGGCAGGTCGCGCTCGTCTTCGCCGCCTGCGTATTCGGTTTTCTGCTCTGGAACCTGCCGCCCGCGAAAATATTCATGGGCGATGTCGGCAGCGGCTTTCTCGGCCTGGTGCTGGGGACGCTCGCGCTCTGGTGCGGCCAGCAGGCTCCGCATCTCTTCTGGGCCTGGTTCATCCTCCTTGGCTGCTTCATGGTCGATGCGACCACCACGCTCGTGCGCCGGGTGCGGCGCGGCGAACGCTTCAACGAGGCGCATCGCAGCCATGCCTACCAATACGCTGCGCGCAGGCACGGGTCGCACCGCACGGTGACGCTCGCCTGCGCCGTCCTCAATGTTGCGTGGTTGCTGCCGCTGGCCGTCCTCGTGGCAATGCGAAAATTGGACGGGGTGGTCGGCGTGATCCTTGCCTATGCGCCCCTGGTCTGGCTGGCCTTTCACTACAAGGCCGGCGCGCGCGACCAGCAGGGCTCCCTGAGCTGATCTGGCCGCGACCGGCCCCTACCTGTACGAACCAGACCCATGCTGCGCAGCCACCTCGGTCACTATCTCGCATCGCTCTCCTCGCCCGCCAAGCTCGCGGTGATGATCGGTATCGACGCGCTCTTCCTGCCGCTGTGCGTGCTGGCGTCGGTCGCGCTGCGCCTGGGGTCGCTCGAGGCGGCGGTGCAGGCGGCGCCGGTGACGCAGTTCCTGATCGGCTTCGCGACCTTGCCGGTGCTCGGCTTCGCCGGCCTGTACCGCACGGT
>JBDSEG010000011.1:0-4052 GCA_039920165.1 Burkholderiaceae bacterium | reverse complement strand
GTCACCGAAAGCATGATGAGCTCGGGCTCGACCGGCTGGGACAGCAAGCTCTACGAACACGTGAAGTACTGGTACGACACCCAGGCCTGGCTGCCGAAGAATGCGCTGATCATGAACAAGGCCGCCTTCGACGCGCTCGACGGCCCCACCCAGCAGGCCGTGGTCAAAGCGGCCGCCGAGGCCGAGACGCGCGGCTGGGCGGCGAGCCAGCGTGCCAATACCGAGACCCTGGAAAAGCTGAAGGGCGCGGGCATGCAGATCCTGCCGCCGAGCGCGGCGCTCAAGTCCGATATGAAAAAGGTCGGCGACACCATGCTCAAGGAGTGGATGGACAAGGCCGGCTCCGAAGGCAAGCAGCTGGTCGACGCCTACACCAAGTAGCGCGGACGTGCGCAAGGCGCTCGATGCGCTGTACGACGGCGCGGCGTGGCTCGCAGCGCTGGCGATGGTCGGCCTGCTGGCCATGGTGCTGCTGTCGGTCGTCAGCCGGCAGCTGCACTTCCACGTGCCCGGCACCGACGCCTACGCCGGCTACCTGATGGCGGCGGCCGGCTTTCTGGCGCTGGCGCATACGCTCAAGCGCGGCGAGCACATCCGCGTCACGCTGCTGATCTCGGCCCTCAAGGGCCGGGCCCGGCGAGCGCTCGAGATCTGGGCGCTCTTCGGCGCCGTGCTGCTGGCCGGCCTGTTTGCCTGGTATGCGGCGCGGCTGTCGTGGCAGTCGTACGCCTTTCACGATATCTCGACCGGCAACGACGCGACGCCGCTGTGGATCCCCCAGCTCGCGATGGTCGCCGGCACGCTGGTACTGCTGATCGCCTTCATCGACGAGCTGGTGCTGGAGCTGCAGGGCCGGCGCGCCGTGCCCGTGAGCGCCGAGGCGACGCGCAATGAGTGACGTGACGGTCACGGCGCTGCTGATCATCGCGCTGTTCCTCATCCTCGGCAGCGGGGTCTGGATCGGCCTCACGCTCAGCGGTGTGGCCTGGATCGGCATGCAGCTCTTCAGCTCGCGCGCCGCGGGCGACGCGATGGCAGTCACGATCTGGGGCTCGTTGTCGAGCTGGACCCTCACCGCCCTGCCGCTGTTCGTCTGGATGGGCGAGATCCTGTTCCGCACCCGACTTTCGCAGGATATGTTTCGCGGCCTCGCGCCGTGGATGCAGTCGCTGCCGGGTCGGCTGCTGCATGTCAATGTGGCGGGCTGCGCGATCTTCGCGGCGGTCTCGGGGTCGAGCGCCGCCACCTGCGCGACGATTGGCAAGATGAGCCTGCCCGAACTCAAGAAGCGCGGCTATCCGGACGGCATCTCGGTCGGCTCGCTGGCCGGCGCAGGAACCCTCGGCCTCCTGATCCCGCCGTCGATCATCATGATCGTCTACGGCGTCAGCGCCGACGTCTCGATCGCACAGCTCTTCATCGCCGGCGTGCTGCCGGGCGTCCTGCTGGCGCTGCTGTTCTCGGGCTATCTCGTGGTGTGGTCGCTGCGCAACCCGACGCTCGTTCCGGCGGCCGACCGCCGCATGAGTCTGCGCGAAAAGTTGCACGAGTCGCGCCATCTGATCCCGGTCATGCTGCTGATCGCCGCGGTGCTCGGCAGCATCTATGCCGGCATCGCGACCGCCACCGAGGCGGCCGGCATCGGCGTACTGGGTGCGCTCGCGATCTCGGCAGTGCAGGGAACGCTCGACTGGCAGACCTTCAAGGAATCGCTGCTCGGCGGCACCCGGCTGTACTGCATGATCGCCCTCATCCTCGCCGGTGCGGCGTTCCTGACGCTCAGCATGGGCTATATCGGGCTGCCGCGTCACCTGGCCGAATGGATCGCCACGCTCGGCCTCACCCGCCTGCAGCTCCTGTTCGCGCTGATGCTCTTCTTCATCCTGCTCGGTTGTTTTCTCGACGGCATCTCGATGGTCGTTCTGACCATGGGCGTGATCCTGCCGACGGTGCAGAAGGCCGGCATCGACCCGCTGTGGTTCGGCATCTTCATCGTGCTGGTGGTCGAGATGGCGCAGATCACCCCGCCGGTTGGCTTCAACCTGTTCGTGCTGCAGGGCATGACCGGGCGCGAGATCGGTTGGATCGCCAAGGTCACGCTGCCGTTCTTCTTGCTCATGATCGCCGCTGTCGGCCTGATTTATTTCGTTCCGCAGATCGTGACCTTCCTGCCGGCGCAAATGCGCAGTTGAGGAAGCCGCGCCGCCGCACCTGGGGCGCGCGCGAAGCCTCGAAGTGGCGGACCCGGACCCCCCATTTCGAACCACTGCCGCGCCGCTGCGCAGCCGATCATCCGTACGGGTCGAACCGGCATTGGCGCGCCCGCGCCACCCACCGACCCCTCGCGAGGATGAACCCATGGCCGAGATGCTGAGCCCCCTGACCTGGACCGCGCCCGATTCGCGCGGTGACGAGAGCGCCGACGCGTCGGCCAAGCTCGGGCGCGAAGCGTTCCATTGGCCGACGCCGCCGTATGCGATCTACCCGGCGCCGTTGGCGCTGACCCAGCCCCTCGCCTGCCAGATCATCGGCGTCAATGACAAACGCATGGTGGGACGCCTGACCTTCTTCGTCCCCGACGAAGGGGTGGCGCACGTCCAGCTGCCGCCGGCGCGCACCACGCTGCCGCTGCGCTTCGACCAGTTCCGCAGCCTCACGCTGATGAATGCGCTGCTGCCGGTGACGCCTTCGGAGGCCGATTCGCAGTTCGCTGCGCTGTCGCGACCCGAGGCCTCGACCTACCAGATCGTGCTGAAGACCGGCGGCCAGCTGGTCGGGCCGACGATCGGCTACGTCGAGACCGAATTCGGCCTCTTCCTCTTCCCGCCGCAGGGCGAGAGCGGTGCGGTGACGCGCCTGTTCATCCCGCGCCAGGCCTGGGCCAGCTTCGAGATCGGCCCGCGCCTGGACGAGGTGCTGCTGGCGCAGCGCAGCGTCACGCCGCAGCAGATGCGCGAAGCTGTCGATGCGCAGGACAAACTGCGCCAGCAAAAACTCGGCGACATCCTCGTGATGCGCCAGGTCGTCTCGCCGGACCAGCTGCTCGCCGCGATCGACCGCCAGACGAAGATGCCGCTGGTGCGCATCGGCGAGGCGCTGATCTCGCTGCGCATGGTCAATGAGCAGCAGCTGAAGGAAGCACTCGCCCAACAGAAGAACGACCGCAGCGTGCCAATCGGCGAGCTGCTGGTGCGCATGGGGGTGGTCTCGGCCGACGGCCTGCGCACGGCGCTGGCGCGCAAGATGGGCTATCCGATCGTCAACCTCGACCTGTTTCCGATCGAGGCCGATGCGCTTCGACGTCTGTCCTACAGCGTCGCGCTGCGCCTGCAGGTGATGCCGCTGCTGATCCGCGAAGGCCGCCTCGTCGTCGCGATGAACGATCCGGCGCGCCGGCGTGCCGAGGTCGACGAAGTCGAATTCAACGCGCAGATGAAAGTAGTTCCGGTGCTCGCGCACATCGAGTCGCTCGACGCTGCGCTGCACACCGCCTACGAGCGCATCGGCGGCGCGAGCGGCCAGCGTCCCCCGGCAGGCTCAGGCATCGTCGACAACGAGATCGCGACCGAGAAGCTGGTCGAGACGCTGGAAAAGGAAGGCCAGGACCGCGGCGACGACGACAAGCCGATCGAGCAGAGCGACAACTCGCTGGTGCGGCTGATCAACAACATGGTGATCGAGGCGCACCGTGACGGCGTGTCCGACATCCACATCGAAAGCTACCCCGGGCGCGAGAAGATCCGCATCCGCTTTCGCAAGGACGGGCTGCTGCGCACCTACCTCGAACTGCCGCCGAACTACCGCAATGCACTGATCGCGCGCATCAAGATCATGTGCGATCTCGATATCAGCGAGCGCCGCAAGCCGCAGGACGGCAAGATCAACTTCAGCAAGTTCTCGGCCCCGCACAAGCTCGAACTGCGCGTCGCGACGATCCCGACCAACAGCTCACTGGAAGATGTGGTGATCCGCATCCTGGCCTCGGCCAAGCCGATGCCGATGGACCGCCTGGATCTGTCGGAAACCAATCTGGCGCGGCTGCAGTACGCGAT
>JBDSEG010000010.1:0-24322 GCA_039920165.1 Burkholderiaceae bacterium | reverse complement strand
ACCTCGGTATCGACCCATTTCAGGTTGAGCGCATTCGGCGGAAACTTCTTGATGAAGTGCTCTTGCGGCATGCCGCATTTGTCGACCACGATCTTGCGGATCTCGCGCTCGTGGCGGCGCACATCGTCGACCTGCGAACGCAGGATGCCGCACAGCTTGTCGATCGTCTTCACCGTAAAGCGGATCGTCATCAACTGCTCGCTGAGCAACCTTTGTGCGTCGCGGTAGGCCGGAGAGTCGTAGCCGTGGGTCTCGAAGGCCTGGCGCAGCGCATCGAAGCCGGCGCGCAGCGAGCCGAAACGGGCGAGGGCGGCGACCCGCAGTTCCTCGAGCCGCTTGGTCATCGCCTTGCTGCCGCCGGCGCCGTCGTCGTCGTCCTCGTCCTCGAACGAGTCGACGTCTTCCTCGGCCACGTAGTCGTCGGCCTCGTCGGCCACGACGAAGCCGTCGACCACTTCGGAGATGGTCATCTGGCCGGCGGCGATCTTGTCGCCGTAGGTGAGGATTTCGGCCATGATGGCCGGCGATGCCGAGATGGCCAGCATCATGGCCTGCAGGCCGGCCTCGATGCGCTTGGCGATCTCGATCTCGCCCTCGCGCGTGAGCAGTTCGACCGTTCCCATCTCGCGCATGTACATGCGCACCGGGTCGGTGGTCCGGCCGAACTCGGAGTCGACCGTCGACAGCGCCGCCTCGGCAGCCTCTTCAGCCTCTTCGTCGGTCGCGGTGGTCGCGCCGCCGCCGGCCACCAGCAGGGTCGCCGCATCGGGCGCCTGCTCGTAGACCGCGATGCCCATGTCGTTGAGCATCTTGACGATGGCTTCCATCACCTCGACGTCGACCAGCTTCTCGGGCAGGTGGTCGTTGATTTCCTGCTGGGTCAGAAAGCCGCGCAGCTTACCCATCTTGACGAGCGTCTTGAGCTCGGTGCGGCGCTTGGTCGCCTCTTCCTCGGTGAGCGTGGTCACATCCAGGCCGAACTCGCGGATGAGCGCACGCTCCTTCGACTTCGGAACCTTCATGCGCAACGGCTTGACCTTGGCCTTGGTCTCGACCTGCGCGGCCTCGGGCGCCTCGACGCCTTCGACCAGGTCCTCGACCACCTCGGCGCCGATATCCAGACCGTCTTCGACGTCGAATACATCGTCGTCCAGGACGGGCGGCTCGGCGAGGACCGGCTTGACCTTCACCGCCGGTTTCGACTTCGCAACCGGGGTCGAGGGCTTGGCGGCCGCGGACGGCTTGGCGCTGGCTGAACGCTTGCCTGCGACCGCTGTCTTCTTCGCCGGCGTGGGCGCGACTTTTGCGGTGGACTTGCCCGCCGGTTTTGTTTCGGCAACGGGCTTGCGCTTGACGCCGCCGACGGGTGCCGGGGGGGCGAGAGGGGTTTTTTTCGCGGTCATGCGATTTTCCTGGTCGATCGGTCGGTACGGGCCGGCGCGCCTGTGCGGCGCCGCATGGCCCATGACATCTGAGGGCGTTTGCCCGCTTCGAAAGTCATCGCGGGCAGCGGCGCTGGAACAAAAAAACCCACGACCATCCTCATGGCGGCGGGTTGGCGGCGTCTGGGCAGAAGGCTGCTGCGCAAAGCAGTGGATTATACCGTTTTCACCTATGTACGGCCTTGGCATTGGATCTGCGCGACCGGTGAAGGTTGCGTGGCGGAAGCCGGATAACCGCCGCGATTGCGTCGCTTTGCAACATTTAGGAATCCGGTCGCGGACCCATGATGGACCGCATCAATGCAGGAGGCCGATCCGTGTCCACATTCACCGAAGAGCAGGCCCGCGCCTACATGCACAAGCTGCTCGGCGCGATGAGCCAGGCGGGCGGCTCCGACCTCTTCGTCGCCGCCGACTTTCCGCCCAGCATCAAGTCGCACGGCAGCATGCAGCCGCTGACGGCGCAGAAGCTGACGGCCGACGTGACGCGCACGCTCGCACACGCAATGATGAATCCGCGCCAGCGCGAGGAATTCGCGGCCGAGATGGAATGCAATTTCGCCATGTCCATTCCCGGGCTGTCGCGCTTTCGCGTCAATGTGCTGGTGCAGCAGCAGGCCGTGAGCATGGTGATCCGCACGATCGCCTCCGAGATCCCGAACTTCGAGAAGCTCAAGCTACCGCCGATCCTGAAAGAGGTGGTGATGAACAAGCGCGGACTGGTGCTCGTCGTCGGTGCGACGGGCTCCGGCAAGTCGACCACGCTCGCCGCGCTGATCGATCACCGCAATCGTATTTCGGCCGGCCACATCATCACGGTCGAGGATCCGGTCGAGTACGTGCACGTCTCGCAGAAGTCGCTCGTCACCCACCGCGAGGTCGGGGTCGACACGCATTCCTGGCGCCACGCGCTGAAGAACACCCTGCGCCAGGCCCCTGACGTGATCCTGATCGGCGAGATCCGCGACGCCGAGACGATGGAGCATGCGATCGCGTTCGCCGAGACCGGTCACCTGTGCCTCGGCACGCTGCACGCCAACAGCGCCAGCCAGACCATCGAACGCATAATCAATTTCTTCCCCGAGGAGCGTCGCACGCAGCTGCTGATGGACCTGTCGGCCAACCTGCGCGCCATCGTCTCTCAGCGTCTGGTGCGGCGCGAGGACGGCCACGGCCGCGCCGCCGCGATCGAGATCCTGCTCAATACGCCGACCATCGCCGAGCGCATCTTCCAGGGCGAGTTCCACGAGATCAAGGCGATCATGACCAAGTCGCGCGAGCTCGGCATGCGCACCTTCGACTGGGCCCTGTTCGAGCTCTATAACGAGGGGCTGATCAGCTTCGAGGAGGCGCTTCGCAACGCCGACTCGGCCAACGAGCTGCGCTTGAACATCAAGCTCAAGAGCGCGCGCGGGGAGCCTCCCCCGTCCAATTTCATGGACCTGTCGATCGAGGAAAGCCCGAGCGCGGAAGAGGTCGAGAAGGAGCGCGACGCAGCTCTGCAGCGCCAGCAGACGAAGCGACGCGAGTTGGAGGACGCCGAACTGGAGCGGCTGCGCGAGAAGAAGCGGCTCGCCGAGGCGGCGGGTGGCCTCCCGCACTGACACCATTGCCGCGGGCGCAGGTCGTCACGGGTGGGAGCTGCTGCCAAAAGGCATGGCAGTGGGGCCTTTCTGGCGCCAGTGTCGCCCCTCGTCAGGACGCAGGTTGCGGCATCGCCCGGCGCGGCAACCTTGCGACCGCCATGCATATGACCCAGCACAGCCAGGCCGACCACAGCGTGTGGCTCGGGTAGTGCGCACCGCGCGCGAGCTGGCCCCAGCCGTAGGCGAGGCCGGCGACGAGCACCGCGCCTAGCCAGGCGCGCGCGAGCGCCGGACGGGTCGATCGAAATAGGAAATAGCCGCTGAAGAATGCGAACGCCGCGACCGCGTGCCCCGATGGGAAACAATGCCCCGGGCCGCCGTCGAAAGCCCCGAGCATCCAGTGCGGCACATAGAGCGCGCTGCCGCCGAACTCGATCAGATCCCACGGGCAGCTGGTTCGGCTCGCCCGCTTAATGAGCGGCACCGCGAGCAGGCAGAGCAAGGTCGCGCCGATCGCGCGCAGCCGCTCCGCGCGGCTCGGGCCGGCGATCGTCGGCCACGCCGCGTCGATGATCATGGCGCCGAGCACGAGCCAGCCGAGCAGGCGGCCGCCGTCGTGCAATACGCCGCTCGTGAACCCCTGTTCGCGCAGCGGAAATCCGGTCGCGTTGCCATAGAGGTGCGCCGCCCAGAGGTCCAGGCCCGAGAGCTCCCACAGCAGCAGGGCGATGAGCGCCATCGCCGCAATCCACAGGTCGCGCGACGCGCTGCGCGCAGCAGAAGCGGGGAAGGCGGATTCCGGGGCGGCGGAGATACCGGAGATTCGCATGGCCGCATTGTCGCGACCCGGTGCGGCTCGTTCCGGCGGATTCCTACGCCCTTGCAGGGCCGCGTCCGAGCGAACGCCAATCGAGACGCACCTATCGTGGCGCGACCCTTCGCCGACCTGTCGGTGATATCCCAACCACCCATCTCCAGGAGACGCCATGACCATCGGCAACCCCAAAATTTCCAGCACTGCGCGCAATCTCTTCTGCATCGCAGCGATGGCGGCTGCCAGCGTGCCGGCCTTCGCGCAAAGCCGCGAATTTCAGCGCGGCTACGAACAAGGCTATCGCGATGGCGTCGAATCGACGCAGAACCAGGGTCCGGATCGGCGCGGCTCGCGCATCCGGCTCGAGCGCGCGGTGTACGGCTTTCGCGGCGAGGTCTGCGATGCGACCGAAGCGGTTCGCAATGTCGCCGGCGGACGGCGCAACGTGATGATCGCCGCCAACAACGACCTGTGCGGCGACTCGGCGCCGAACCGTCCGAAGACACTGACCGTGACCTATCGCTGCGCTGACGAGGCGGTGCGACGCGTCAGCGTTCGAGAGGGTCAGTCGCTGACGCTGACCTGTCGCTGATCTACCGTCGCCGGTGCGAGCCGGCGGCTACCATGCCTCTTGCGACGATCAGTCCCGGGAGGCATTTTCTTGCTGCGTGAAGTCGTATCGAAGTGCGGGCTCGCCCTGCCGGTGATCGGCCTGGGAACTTGGCGCATGGGCGAAGACGCTGGCGCAAAAGCTGCCGAGGTTGCCGCCGTTCGCAGCGCGCTCGAACTCGGCTACCGCCTGATCGACAGCGCCGAAATGTACGGCGACGGTGGCGCTGAACGCATCGTCGGCAAGGCCGTCGGCGCTGCCTTGCGCAGCGGCGGTCTCCGGCGCGACGGGTTCGTCGTCGTCAGCAAGGTCTACCCGCACAACGCGGGGGGCGAAGATCTTCCTGCTGCGTGCGAGCGCAGCCTGCGCCGGCTCGGCCTCGACCGCGTCGACCTGTACCTGCTGCACTGGCGCGGCGCCGTGCCGCTCGTCGAGACCGTGCAGGCGATGGCCGAATTGCAGGTGCGCGGGCGTATCGGCGCCTGGGGTGTAAGCAATTTCGATCGCGCGGACCTGGTCGAACTCGATGCCGCCTGTGCCGCCGCCGGCGCGGCCGGGTGCGCAGCGAACCAGGTCTATTACTCGCTCACTTCGCGTGGCGTCGAGTTCGACCTGCTGCCCTGGCAGCGCGCCCAGGGCATGCCGCTCATGGCGTACAGCCCGATCGACCAGGGCGCGATCGCGAACGATCCGGCGCTCGCGCGGGTGGGCGCGCGCCACGGTGCGAGTGCGGCGCAGATCGCGCTGGCGCGGCTGCTTTCGCAACCCGGCGTGGTCGCGATCCCGAAGGCGGTACGCGCCGAACATCTGCGGGCCAATATCGACGCAGCGGCCATCGTGCTCACGCCGGCTGATATCGCCGAGATCGACCGTGCCCATCCACCGCCGCGGCGTGCCATGCCGCTCGCGATGCTTTGATCGCTGCCGTGAAGGCAGTCCCGCTACAGTGGCTGGAAGCGCGAGCGACGCGCGATCCGGAGAAATGCACATGAATGACGAGACCTTCAATCTGAGCCTGCGCAAATTTCTGAAGACGGTGGGCGTGAGCTCGCAGCGCGAGATCGAGCAAGCGGTTGCGGCGGCGATCTCCGAGGGCCGCATCCGCGGCAACGAGACCTTGCCGGCGCGCATGACGCTCGCGATCGACGGGCTGAAACTCAGCGTCGCGTTCGACGCCGATATCCGGCTCGAATAGGAAACCGGCGACGGCCCCCGGCCGGCCGCCGACTGCGCTACGCTCATGCTGCCGTCGGGCCGCGACGGTCCATCCGCTGGAGCCTTCGCATGTCATCTCCGACCTCTTCCGTTCCGGTCCTCAGCGCTGCGCAGCGCGAGCAGTTCGAGCGTGACGGCTATCTGTTCTTTCCCGCCCGCTTCACACCCGACGAGGTGCGCACACTGACCGCTGCCGTGCCCGAGCTGTATGCGAGGCGCGAGGTCTACAACGTGCGCGAAAAGGGCAAGGAGGCCGTGCGGACCAATTTCGCCGCACATCTGGTGAGCGCGCCCTTCGCCCGCCTCGCGCGTCATCCGCGCATGGTCGAGCCGGTCGCGCAGTTGCTCGGCGAGGCGCTCTACATGCACCAGTTCAAGATCAACGGCAAGGCCGCTTTCGACGGCGACGTCTGGCAATGGCATCAGGACTACGGCACCTGGCTCAACGACGATCGCATGCCGACCGAGCGCGCAATGAACGTCGCCATCTTCCTCGACGACGTGACACCGTTCAACGGCCCGCTGATGTTCATCCCCGGCAGCCACAAGAAAGGCGTGGTCGATGCGAAGCACGACCTCACGACGACGAGCTACCCGCTGTGGACCGTCGACAACGATCTGATCCGCCAGCTCGTGCAGCGTGCCGGAGGTGCCGGGCGCTTCGATGACCAGGGCCGGCATGTGCCGGGCGGCATCGTCTCGCCGACCGGGCCGGCCGGATCGATGATCCTGTTCCACAGCTGCCTCGTGCATGCGTCGGGCAGCAACCTGTCGCCGTTCGACCGGGTCGCGGTATACCTGAGCCTGTGCGCGTTCAGCAACCACATCCGCCGCTTCAAGCGGCCCGAGTACATCGCGCACCGCGATTTCGCGCCCATCAATTGCCTGCCCGACGATTGCCTGCTCGAAGCCTACCCGGTCGATCTGCCGTGGCAGGACGGCCTTCCGGCGAGCGCGCTCGAGACCTCGACCGACGTGCAACCGAAGGCAGCCTGACATGTCGCTGTACCGCCAACTCCAGCAGCGCGCCGCCGACGGCAAGCCGATCCGCATCGGCCTCATCGGCGCCGGCAAATTCGGTTCGATGTACCTGGCGCAGCTGCCGCGCACGCCGGGCGTTCATTTGGTGGGCATCGCCGATCTGTCGCCCGGCGGGGCGCGCGCCAACCTGGCCCGCGTCGGCTGGGCCGACGAGCGCACCCGCGCAGCAAGCCTGGATGAAGCGCTGAAGTCCGGCGCCACTCACATCGGCGATGACTGGCACGCGCTCGTCGCTCACTCGGCGATCGATGTGATCGTCGAATGCACCGGCTCGCCGGTCGCCGCGGTCGAGCACTGCCTCGAAGCCTTCTTGCACGGCAAGCATGTCGTCAATGTCACGGTCGAGGCCGAAGCCTTTTGCGGTCCCCTGCTCGCGCGCCGGGCGCAGCAGTCCGGCGTGATCTATTCGCTCGCCTTCGGCGACCAGCCGGCGCTGATCTGCGATCTGGTCGACTGGGCGCGCACCTGCGGCTTTCCGGTCGTGGCGGCGGGGCGCGGCCACAAGTGGCTGCCACACTTCGCCGACTCGACGCCCGAGACCGTCTGGGGCTATTACGGCCTGACGCCCGAGCAGGCCGACCGCGGCGGTCTGAACCCGAAAATGTTCAACAGCTTTCTCGACGGCTCCAAGCCATCGATCGAGTCGACCGCCGTCGCCAATGCGACCGGCCTCACGGTGCCGAGCAACGGCCTGCTTTATCCGCCGGCCAGCGTCGAGGACATCCCGTTCGTGACGCGGCCGATCGCCGAAGGCGGGGTGCTCGAACGCAAGGGCATGGTCGAGGTCATCTCGTCGCTTGAAGCGAACGGCCGCGCCATCCCTTACGACATCCGCATGGGCGTGTGGGTCACGGTCGAGGCCGAGACCGACTACATCAAGAACTGCTTCGAGGAATACAACGCCCACACCGATCCGAGCGGGCGTTATTTCACGCTCTACAAGCGCTGGCACCTGATCGGCCTGGAGGTCGGCATGTCGGTCGCGAGCGTCGCGCTGCGCGGCGAGCCGACCGGGGTGGCGACGTGCTGGAATGCCGATGTCGTCGCAACCGCCAAGCGCGATCTGCGCCCCGGCGAGAAGCTCGACGGCGAAGGCGGCTATACGGTGTGGGGCAAGCTGCTGCCGGCCGCCATATCGGCGCGCATGGGCGGACTGCCGCTCGGACTGGCGCACGACGTGAAGCTGGTGCGCCCGGTCGCAAAAGGGACGAGCCTCGGCTGGGACGACGTCGCGATCGATACCTCGACCCCGGCGTACCGGCTGCGCCGCGAGATGGAAGCGATGTTCGCGCCGGCGGTCTGACCGCCGACGCGCCGGCCCTCGTCAGGCCACCGTCAGCGCGACCTCGATATTGCCGCGCGTGGCATTCGAATAAGGGCACACGCCGTGCGCAGCCTGGACGAGCTTCTCGGCCGCGGCGCGCTCCATGCCCGGCAGGCTGATGCGCATCGCGACCTGGATGCCGAAGCCGGCCGGGATCGGGCCGATGCCGACGTCCGCATCGATCGATGTGCCAGCGGGCAGGGCGATCTTCTGCGCCGCCGCGACGTGCTTCATGGCACCCAGAAAGCAGGCCGAATAGCCGGCTGCGAACAATTGCTCGGGGTTGGTGCCCGTGGCGCCGTTGCCGCCGAGTTCCTTCGGCGTCGTGAGCTTCACGTCGAGCACGCCGTCGGACGATCTGGAGTTGCCTTCGCGGCCGCCGGTCGAGGTGGCGTGTGCGGTATAGAGGACCTTGTCGAGTTTCATGCGGGTTCCGGGTCGGTTGAGAAAAGTGAAGCGGCCTGCAATTGCCCGCGAAGGCGCTGCAAGCGTTGGGTGAACTGCGCGATCTGATCGAAGCCGAGGCCGGTGCTGCCGGCGAGTGCATGCGGTACCTTGCGGGCCTGGCTGCGCAACGCCTGCCCCTTGGCGGTGAGCACCACCATCACGCGTCGTTCGTCGTCGGTCGAGCGCCGGCGCAGCAGCCAGCCACCGGCCTCCATGCGCTTGAGCAGTGGCGTCAGCGTGCCCGAGTCGAGGAACAGCTTCTGGCCGAGTTCGGAGACGCCCTGGCCGTCGCGTTCCCACAGGACGAGCAGCGTCAGATATTGCGGATAGGTCAGGCCGAGCGGCGCGAGCACCGGCTTGTAGAGCTTGGTCATGGCAAGCGATGCGGAATACAGCGCGAAGCAGAGCTGGTTGTCGAGCGCGAGGGCAGCGTGGGTGGCGGTCTGGCCTCGGGTCGGTGGACTGCTGGAGGCGGGCTGGCGGAGCGAGGTCGTGGACTGCATCGAAGCAGTCTATTCACGCTCACAAAATTGAATTGTGAGCAATTGATTCACCCTTACGGTCTGCCGGGTTGTCAGGCCGCCGCTTTCCGACCGCCGCTTGTCATGCTGAAAGGGCGTCCACCTGTGCGCCGATGGCAAGCCATTCGGCCTCCAGCGATTCGATCTCCGCTCCGATCCGCTTCAGACGTCGACCCTCCTCGGCAAGTTCCGTCGCCGGCAGGGTGCCGCGCCCGAGGTTTGATTCGATCTGGCTGCGCTGGGTCGCAAGCAGCGCCAGCTTTTCGTCGATGCGCTGCAGCTCCTTGCGCAACGGCTTGGCGGGATCGCTGCGTTGCTGGCGCGCTTGCGCCTGCGCCTTGCGCTCGCTGCGGCGCCTGCCGCCGGAGCCACCGGATGTGGCCGGCTCGGCCGCGGCGCTCACGCCCGACGCGGCGCGCGCCGTCTGACGCGACTGGTCGAGCAGCCAGCGCTGATAGTCGTCGAGGTCGCCGTCGAACGGCTTGACCGCGCCTTCGGTGACAAGCCAGAACTCGTCGCAGACCTCGCGCAGCAGCGCGCGGTCGTGGCTCACGAGCATGACCGTACCCTCGAATTCGTTCAGCGCCATCGACAGCGCTTCGCGCGTCGTCAGGTCGAGGTGGTTGGTCGGCTCGTCGAGCAGCAGCAGGTTGGGGCGCTGCCATACCAGCATCGCCAGCACCAGGCGCGCCTTCTCGCCGCCCGACAGCGAGCCGACCGGCTGCGTCACCATCTCGCCGACGAAGCGGAACGAGCCGAGGAAGTCGCGCAGCTCCTGCTCGCGCCCGGCCGGACCCGCATCGCGCGCGAGCCGCACCATGTGCATCAACGCGCCGTCGTCCAGCGACAGCACGTCGAGCTCCTGCTGCGCGAAATAGCCGATCGACAGGCCTTTGCCCTGCGTGACCTCGCCCGCGAGCAGCGGCAACTGGCCGACGATCGTTTTTACCAGCGTCGACTTGCCCTGGCCGTTCGCGCCGAGCAGGCCGATGCGCTGGCCGGCCAGCACCGAACGATTCACCTTGTCGATGATGCGGGTCTCGACGCCGCCCTCGGAGCGGTAGCCGCAGGCCATCATCGAGAAAGCGAGCATCGGATTCGGCAGGCTCTGCGGCTCCCGGAACTCGAACTGGAAATCGGCGCTGGTCAGCACCGGACCGAGCTTTTCCATGCGGGCCAGCGCCTTGACCCGGCTCTGCGCCTGCTTGGCCTTGCTCGCCTTGGCCTTGAAGCGGTCGATAAACTTCTGCAGGTGCGCCATGCGCTCTTGCTGCTTCTCGTAGCTGGCCGCGGCCTGCATCAGCCGTTCCGCGCGCATCTCCTCGAAGGCGGTGTAGTTGCCGGTGTAGCGCGTCAGGCGCGTCTCGTCGAGGTGCAGCGTGACCCTGGTGATCGCATCGAGAAATTCGCGGTCGTGGCTGATGACGATCATGGTGCCCTCGAAGCGCAGCAGCCAGGCCTCGAGCCAGACCAGCGCGTCGAGGTCCAGGTGGTTGGTCGGCTCGTCGAGCAGCATCAGGTCGGCCGGGCACATGAGCGCGCGCGCGAGCTGCAGCCGCATCCGCCAGCCACCGGAAAAGCTGTTAACCGGCGCATCGAGCTCGTGCGACTTGAACCCGAGGCCGAGCAGCATCGCCTGCGCGCGCGGGCGGGCGTCGAAGCCGCCCGCGTCGCTGATCGCATGGTGCGCATCGCCCATCGCGTGGCCATCGTCGTCGAGCTCGGCCTGCACCAGTTGCGCCTGCGCCTCCATCAGCCGCGTATCGCCCTGCAGGACGAAGTCGGTCGCGCCTTCGCTGGTCTCGGGCATCTCCTGCGCGACTTCGCCGATGCGCCAGCGCGGTGGCATCGCAACGTCGCCCGAATCGGCCTGCAGCCGGTGCGTTAGCAGCGAGAACAGCGACGACTTGCCGGCGCCGTTGCGCCCCACCAGCCCGACCTTCTCGCCCGGCTGCAGGGTCACGCTGGCATCGGACAGCACCACTTTCACGCCGCGGCGCAAGGTCAGTTTGGACAGGACGAGCATGGTGAGGGTCGATTCGGGTCTTGGGGATGTGACGGAGAAATGACTGGACGCGAAGTCGCAAAGGTCGCAAAGGACGCGAAGAAGTCAACAGCTTTCAATTCCTTGGCGTGCTTCGCGACCTTCGCGTCTTCGCGTCCAAATATTCGAACTATTTGAACCACTTCACCAGCGCATGACGCGTCACCAGCAGCACCTGGTCTGCGCCGGCGCTGGTTTCGAGCCAGGCGACTTCGAGGCGGCGGAAGGCATGTTCGAAGTGGCCGCGCTCGTGGCCGATCTCGAGAACCAGCACGCCGTCGGCGTCCAGATGCTGCGGCGCGTCGCGCAGGATGCGCCGCACGAGGTCCATGCCGTCGTCGCCTCCGGCCAGGGCGAGCGCGGGTTCGGCGCGGTATTCGGGCGGCAACGCGGCCATGCTCTGCGCATTGACATACGGCGGGTTGCACAGGATGAGGTCGTACGGTCCGGCGACCGACGCGAACAGGTCCGATTCCAGCAGCGAGATCCGCGCGCCGAGCTGGTGCCGGTCGACATTGATGCGTGCAACGGCCAGCGCATCGGCGCTGATATCGGCCGCGTCGACCTCGATCTCCGGATACGCCAAGGCAGCGATGACCGCAAGACTACCGTTGCCGGTGCACAGGTCGAGCACGCGCCGCGTGCGGTCCGACAGCCACGCGTCGAGCGTGCCGTCGCCCTCGGCATCGACCAGCAGTTCGGCGATGAACGAGCGCGGCACGATGGCGCGCTCGTCGACATAGAAGGGCACGTTTTGCAGCCACGCTTCGCGCGTCAGGTAGGCGGCCGGCGCGCGGGTCTCGATGCGGCGGTCGACCAGCGCGGTTGTTGTCTCGACCTCGGCCGGCGTCAGCGCGCGCCGCGCCTGCGCCTCCAGCGCATCGAGCGGCAAGCCGAGCGCGAACAGCACCAGCCAGGCGGCTTCGTCGAAAGCATTGCCGGTGCCGTGCCCAAACGAAACGCCCGCCGTCTTGAGGCGGGCGCTTTGCGCGGTGATGTGATCGATCAAGGTCATGTCAGCAGGCGCACCAGGGTGTCGCGATAGATATTCTCGAGCGGCTCGAGGCTGGCCACGTCAACGCATTCGTCGACCTTGTGGATGGTGGCGTTGACCGGCCCGAATTCAACCACCTGCGAGCAGATTCGCGCGATGAAGCGGCCGTCCGATGTGCCGCCGGTGGTCGAGAGCTCGGGCGTGATGCCGGTGCGCTCGCGGATCGCCGCTTCGAGCGCGCCGCTCAGTTCGCTGATCGGCGTGAGAAAGGGTTCGCCGCCCAGCGTCCACGCGATCTCATGGTGGACGCCGTGCCGGTCGAGCAAGGCGTGCACGCGCTCGCGCAGCCCTTGCGGAGTCGATTCGGTGCAGAAGCGGAAATTGAAATCGACCACGCATTCGCCCGGGATCACGTTGCCCGCGCCGGTGCCGGCGTGGATATTCGAGACCTGCCAGCTCGTCGGCGGGAAATACGCGTTGCCTCGGTCCCATTCGCAGTGCGTCAGCTCGGCGAGCGCCGGCGCCAGGGCATGGACCGGGTTTTTCGCGAGGTGCGGATAGGCGATGTGGCCCTGCACGCCCTTGACGGTGAGGCGCCCGGAGAGCGTGCCGCGGCGTCCGTTCTTGATCATGTCGCCCAGGCGCTCGACCGAGGTCGGCTCGCCGACGATGCAGTAGTCCGGGGCGATGCCCTGCTGGCGCAGCCACTCGACCACCTTGACGCTGCCGTGGACGGCCGGGCCTTCCTCGTCGCTCGTGAGCAGGAAGGCGAGCGACCCGGCATGCGCCGGGTGCGCCGCGACGAAGCCTTCCGCCGCGACCACCATCGCCGCGATCGAGGTCTTCATGTCGGCCGCGCCGCGCCCGTACAGCCGGCCGTCGCGGTGTGTCGGAACAAAGGGGTCGCTGTGCCAGGCGGCCAGCGGCCCGGTCGGCACCACGTCGGTATGCCCGGCCAGGACGAGCAGCTTGGCGCCGGCCGCGTTGCCGCGCCGGATGGCCCAGAGGTTGGCGACCCGCGCGGCGCCGGGCCCGGCATCCAGGCGAGTGCATTCGAAATCGCAGGCCCGCAACCGCGCTTCGATCAGGTCCAGGCACCCGGCGTCCTCGGGCGTGACCGAACGGCGTGCGATCAGCGCCTCGGTCAGGTGCAGCGTCCTCGACATCGATGGAGCGCAGGACCGCTTCAGCGGCTGCGCAGCGCGCCCGACAGCGTGACGATCTCGTCATGCACGTCGAGTGTGATCTCGGTGAAGCTCGGCTGCTCGTCCAGGCCCTCGGCCTCGGACTTGGCTGCGACGCGGCTGGCCGGCGCCATATCGTTTTGCAGCCGCCAGAGCAGGTTGGTCGGCGAGTCGGCAAAGGCCAGGCCCTCTTCGCGCGTGATGATCTTCTCGCCGATGAGGCGTGCCAGATCCTGCTCGAAGGTCTGCGAGCCTTCGGCCATCGATTTCTCCATCGCTTCCTTGACGCCGTTGAAATCGCCGTGCTCGATGTACTCGGCCACGAGCTTGGTATTGAGCATCACCTCGACCGCCGGCACCCGCCCGCCCTTGAGCGTGCGGACCAGCCGCTGCGAGACGACGGCGCGCATGCCCGCCGCCAGGTCGGCGAGCAGGGCCGGGCGAGCTTCGGGCGCATAGAACGACAGGATGCGGCCGAGCGCGTGGTAGCTGTTGTTGGCGTGCAGCGTCGCCAGCACCAGGTGGCCCGACAGCGCGTACGAGATCGCCGAGGTCATGGTCTCGCGGTCGCGGATCTCGCCGATCATGATGCAGTCGGGCGCCTGACGAAGCGCATTTTTCAGGCCGATCTGCAGCGACTGGGTATCGCGTCCGACCTCGCGCTGGTTGACCACCGACTTCTTGTTGTGGAACAGGAACTCGATCGGATCTTCGATCGTCAGGATGTGGCCGGGCAGCTCGCGGTTGCGCTGTTCGAGCATGGCGGCGAGCGTCGTGCTCTTGCCGGTGCCGGTCGCGCCCACCATCAGGATCAGGCCGCGCTTTTCGAGCACCAGGGTGCTCAGGATGGGTGGCACGTTGAGCGACTCGAGCGTGGGGATCTCGAACGGGATGCAGCGGAACACAGCCGCGATCGAGCCGCGCTGCTTGAACGCCGACAGGCGGAAGCTGCCGACACCGTGGATGCCCACCGCAATATTGAGCTCGCAGGTCTCGTCGAGCTCCTCGAGCTGGCTCGGCGTGAGCAATTCGGCAAGCAGCTGGCGCGGCTGGTTCACGCTCAGCGGCTGGTCGCTCAACTGCAGCACCTGGCCGTTGATTTTGATGAGGATCGGCGAGGACACCGACAGATAGACGTCGGAGGCGGCCTTGTCGGACATCAACCTCAGCACGCGTTCCATGTTCGAGCCGCTCATGGCGTCATCCTTTCAGCCCGCAGGCCATGCAGTACCGCAAACGGCGATGATTCCACCGCCGCAGCTCAGCTGCGCAGCAGTTCGTTGATGCTGGTCTTGGCGCGGGTTTCCGGCGTGACGCGTTTCACGATCACGGCGCAGTAAAGGCTGTGGCTGCCGTCGGCCGCTGGCAGCGAGCCGCTCACCACCACCGAGCCGGCGGGGATGCGACCGAAGCTGACTTCGCCCGTCATGCGGTTGTAGATCTTGGTGCTCTGGCCGATATACACGCCCATCGAGACGACCGAGTTTTCCTCGACGATCACGCCCTCGACGACCTCGGAGCGCGCGCCGATGAAGCAGTTGTCCTCGATGATGGTCGGGTTGGCCTGCAGCGGCTCCAGCACGCCGCCGATGCCGACGCCGCCCGACAGGTGAACGTTCTTGCCGATCTGCGCGCACGAGCCCACGGTGGCCCAGGTATCGACCATCGTGCCCTCGTCCACATAGGCGCCGATATTCACGTACGACGGCATCAGCACCACACCGCGGCCGATGAACGAGCCGCGTCGCGCGACCGCCGGCGGCACCACACGCACGCCGGTCGCGCGGAGTTGCGCCTCGTCGAGGTGCGAGAACTTGGTCTTGACCTTGTCGAAATAGGTCAGGTCGCCGGCGTGCACCGGCTGGTTCTCGTTCAGCCGGAACGACAGCAGAACCGCCTTCTTCACCCACTGGTTGACGCGCCATTCGCCCACGCCCATGCGCTCGGCAACGCGCAGCGAGCCGTTGTTGAGCTCGCCGATGACGCGTTCGACCGCCTCGCGAATCTTCATGTCGGCGTTCTGCGGCGTGAGGCTCGCGCGGCCCTCCCAGGCCAGGTCGATGAGCGATTCGATGTCGTGGGTCATGGCGGGTGGTTCTCTGTGCGGTGATGGGCGGGGTCCGGCGCTCACCGTGAGCGCAGATAGTTTGGAACGAAGGTCTGGATGCGGCGCGCGGCTTCTAGGCATTCCTCGACCCCCGCCACCAGCGCCAAGCGGATCCGGCCGGCCCCCGGGTTGACGCCCTGCACCTCCCGCGCGAGCAGGCTGCCCGGCAGCACCGCGACATTGTATTGAGCGAGCAGCGCGAGGGCGAAAGCGACGTCGTCGGCCCCGGGCAAGCGGCGCGCCATATCGGCCCACAGATAGAAGCCCGCGTCGGGCAGCGCCACGTCGAGCACGTCGGCGACGATCGGCGTCACCTGCGCGAATTTAGCGCGGTACAGCTCGCGGTTGGCGACCACGTGCGCTTCGTCGTTCCAGGCCGCGATGCTCGCCGTCTGCACCGCCTTGCCCATCGCGCTGCCGTGGTAGGTGCGGTACAACAGAAAGGAGCGCAGCACGGCCGCGTCGCCGGCGACGAAACCGCTGCGCAGGCCCGGAACGTTGGAGCGCTTGGACAGGCTCGTGAAGGCGATCAGGTTCTTGAAATCGGCGCGCCCCAGCCGGGTCGCGGCTTCGAGCGAACCGAGCGGCGGCTCGTCGCGGAAATAGATCTCCGAGTAGCACTCGTCCGAAGCGATCACGAAGCCGTGCCGGTCCGCGAGCTCGAACAACATTCGCCATTCAGACAGCGGCATCACCGCGCCGGTCGGGTTGCCCGGCGAACACACATACAGCAGTTGCGTCGCGGCCCAGGTCGCTGCGGGAACGGCGGCCCAGTCGGCGGCGAAATTGCGCTTGGGGTCGCTCGCGACGAAGCAGGTCTGCGCCCCCGCGAGCAGCGCCGCGCCCTCGTAGATTTGATAGAACGGATTCGGGCAGACAACGGTGGCGCCCGGGCGGCTCGGATCGATCACCGTCTGCGCCAGCGCGAACAAGGCCTCGCGCGAACCGTTCACCGGCAGCACCTGCGCGTTCGGATCAAGCGTCACGCCGTAGCGCCGCGACACCCAGCCCGCGATCGCCTCGCGCAGCGCCGGCTCGCCGGCCGTCGGGGGATAGGTGGCGAGGCCGTCCAGCCCGTTGCGCAATGCCTGCTTGATGAGTTCGGGCGTCGCATGGCGCGGTTCGCCGATGCCGAGGCCGATCGGGCTGAATTCCGGATTCGGTGTGATGCCGCGGGTCAGTTCGCGCAGCCGCTCGAAGGGATAGGGATGGAGCTTGCCGAGCAGCGGATTCATCGGCGAATTATCGATGCGCCCGATGCACCCATTCGGCCCCGGCACGGCGTTGACGCAATTGGCGTGGCTCTGGCGGGCGCGACCACCCCAGGTCAGACAGTGCCTATCGCTCCCGCCGCGGGCAACGCCACCATCGGTGCCGCCTTCCATCCCTTGCGCCGATGCTCGGCGACGACGTTGGTATAGATGCCGCCGCGCACGAACCAGCGCGCGGTGAGGCGCACGAATCGCGGATCGGCGGCCTGGACGATCGCGTCGACGATATCGTTGGTCACCTTCTCGTGGAATGCACCTTCATTGCGAAAGCTCCACATATACATCTTCAGACTCTTGAGCTCGATGCACAGCGCGTCGGCCACCATCTCGATGCGCAGGTGTGCGAAATCGGGCTGCCCGGTGAGCGGGCAGTGGCAGGTGAATTCCGGAATCTCGAACTGGATCAGGTAGTCGCGCTGCGGCGCCGGGTTCGCAAAGACATGCAGCTGCTTGCTCGGCGCGGTGGGCGGATTCACCGGCATCGCACGCTGCGGCGCGATGGAAGCTGGGGAAATTTTCTTGGCCATGGAAGGGGGTCGGCAAGGGGCCGGTCGGCGGGGACGCGATGCTATCATCGCGCCTCTTCGAACGCTCCGACGACAGCGGTTTTCTGCTGCTGAATCAACCACTTAGCATCATTCAGGCGCTGATTCTCTCGACCCTTCCATGCGTCTGAATTCGATCAAGCTGTCGGGCTTCAAGTCCTTCGCCGAGCCGACCCACTTCCAGCTTCCGGGGCAGCTCGTCGGCGTGGTCGGGCCGAACGGCTGCGGCAAGTCGAACATCATGGACGCGGTACGCTGGGTGCTTGGCGAAAGCAAGGCGAGCGAGCTGCGCGGCGAGTCGATGCAGGATGTGATCTTCGGCGGCTCGGGCCTGCGCAAGCCGGCCAACCGCGCCAGCGTCGAGCTGATCTTCGGCAACGAGGATGCACGCGCCGGCGGTCAGTGGAACCAGTTCGCCGAGATCGCCGTCAAGCGCGTGCTGACGCGCGACGGCGCGAGCAGCTACCACATCAACAACCAGCCGGTGCGTCGGCGCGACGTGCAGGACGTTTTTCTCGGCACCGGCCTGGGCCCGCGCGCCTACGCCATCATCGGCCAGGGCACCATCAGCCGGATCATCGAGAGCAAGCCCGAGGAGCTGCGCCTGTTTCTCGAAGAGGCCGCCGGGGTCTCCAAATACAAGGAGCGCCGGCGCGAGACCGACCATCGGCTGCACGATACGCGCGAGAACCTGACCCGGGTCGAGGACATCCTGCGCGAACTCGATGCCAACCTCGCCAAGCTCGAGAAGCAAGCCGAGGTCGCGGGCCGCTACCGCGCGCTGCAGCTCGACGGCGAACGCAAGCAGCAACAGCTGTGGTTTCTGAAGCACCGCGACGCGGCGGCCGAGGAGCTTCGCGTCAAGGCCGCGGTGCAGGCGGCGCTGACCGCGCTCGAAGCGCGCAGCGCCGAGCTGCGCCATACCGAGCTCAGCCTCGAAGGCCTGCGCCAGCGCCACTACGCGGCCGGCGACACGCTGCACGCGTCGCAAGGATCGCTCGCCGAAGCCGCGCTCGAAGTGAGCCGGCTCGAAGAGCGCATTCGCTATGTCGTGCAGGGTCGCGAGCGAGCTCAGCAGCGGCAGGCCGAACTCGAAGCGCAGAGTGCGCAGTGGGCCGACCGGCTCGCGCAGGCGCGCACCGAGCTCGAGCAGATCGGCCTGCGCATGACCGACGCGCAGGCTCAGGGCGAACGGCTCGTGGCTCAGGCCGCCGAAGCGGCGCAGGGATTGCCGGTTGTCGAGGACGCGTTGCGCGCTGCCCAGACCGCGGCCAACGTGCAGCGCGGCGCGGTCGCGGCGCTTCAGCAGCAGATCCAGGTGCTGGCGAGCGAGTCGCGCAGCCTTTCCGAGCAGCGGCGTGGCCAGGCGGGCCGGCGCGATCGCCTGCAGGCCGAGCACACGCAGCTTGCCGCGCCCGAGCCGCAGCGCCTGGCCGATCTGCAGCAGCAGCACGCTCGGGCCGATGCGGCGCGCGAACTTGCCGAGGCGGGGCTGCACGAGCTCAGCGAGCAGGTGCCGCTGCGCGACGACGAGCGACGTGCCGCGCAGGCTGCCAGCAATCGCGAAGGGGCGACCCGCTCCGGTCTGGGGGCGCGCCTGGATGCGTTGCGCGCGCTGCAGGAGAAGGTGCAGACCGAGGGCAAGCTCAAGCCCTGGCTGGCGCGCCACGGCCTCACCGGACTGGCCGGGTTGTGGACCCGCATCCACATCGAACCCGGTTGGGAGACCGCGCTCGAAGCCGCTTTGCGTGAGCGCATGGCCGCCTTGCAGGTCGGCAAGCTCGAGACGGTACGCGCCTTCGCCACCGATGCGCCGCCGGCCAAGCTCGCCTTCTATATGCCACCGAGTGGCGCGATCGCCAACACCCACCGCACGCTCGCGCGCCTGTCCGATCTGCTGCGCCTGTCGGACGAGGCCTTGCAGGCCTTGCTGAACGACTGGCTCGAAGGCGTCTACACCGCGGCCGACCTGGACGAGGCGCTGGCCGCGCGCGACCGCTTGACGCACGGCGAAGTCATCATGACCCGCGACGGCCACGCGGTCAGCACCTTCGCTGTCAGCTTCTATGCGCCCGATTCCGAACAGGCCGGGCTGCTCGCGCGGGCCCAGGAAATCGAGAACCTCGCGCGCCAGCTGCGGGCCCAGGTGCTGATCGAGGAAAGCGTGCGCAGCGCGCTCGTGCGTACCGAGTCCGCCTTCACCCAGGCATCGCAGCAGCTGCTTGTGCTGCGCCGCGAAGCCGGCGAGGCGCAAACCGGCGCGCACCGGCTGCAGGTCGAGCTGCTGCGCCTGACCCAGCTCGCCGAGCACACCAGCGCGCGGCGCGGCCAGCTCGACGGCGAACTCGCCGAGCTCGCGGCCTCGCTCGCCGCGCTCGATGAGCGCGCTGCGGGAGCAGAAGTGCGCTTCGAAGAACTCGACAGCGCGCTCGCCACCGAGCAGGAGCGCCACGCCGCTCTCGAGGATGCGGTCATTGGCGGCGAGCGGCAGCTCGCGCAAGCGCGCGAGCACTTGCGCGGCGTCGAGCGTCAGGCCCAGGAAGCGCAGTTCGGCGTGCGCACGCTCGCCGCGCGGCGCGACGAACTGCTGCGCAGTGCGGAGGCCGCGCAGCGCCAGCTGGCCGACAACGAGCAGGCCGCGGTGCAGTTGCGCGACGAACTCGCGCGCCTGACCGACGCGGCGGAGCAGGCCGGACTGCAGGCGGCGCTCGCCTTGCGCCTCGAGCGCGAAGCCGCGCTGGGCGCCGCGCGCAGCGACTACGACGACCTGACCCAGCGCCTGCGCAAGGCCGACGAACAGCGCCTCGCGCACGAGCAAAGCCTGCAGCCGCTGCGCGACCGCATCGTCAAGCTGCAACTCGAAGAGCAGGCCGCGATGCTTGGCGGCGCGCAGTATCTCGAACAGCTCGGCGCCGCGCACGCCGATCTGCCGGCGCTGGCCGCAGGCATCGAGGCGGACGTCATTCGCCTGCCCGGCCTGCAGCCCGAGATCGACCGCATCGCCCACGAGGTCGAAGCACTCGGTGCGGTCAACCTGGCCGCACTCGACGAGCTCGGCAGCGCGCGCGAACGCAAGACCTTCCTCGATGCGCAAAGCGCCGACCTGAACGAGGCCATCGCGACGCTGACCGATGCAATCCACCGCATCGACCTGGAAACCCGCGAGCTGCTCGCCAGCACCTTCGACCAGGTCAATGAGCATTTCGGCCGCATGTTTCCGAGCCTGTTCGGCGGCGGCACGGCGCGGCTGGTGATGACCGGCGCCGAGATTCTCGACTCGGGCGTGCAGGTGATGGCGCAACCGCCGGGCAAGAAGAACGCGAGCATCCACCTGCTGTCGGGTGGCGAGAAGGCGCTGACTGCGATCGCGCTCGTCTTCGCGATCTTCCAGCTCAACCCGGCGCCGTTCTGCCTGCTCGACGAGGTCGACGCGCCGCTCGACGACGCCAATACCGAACGCTATGCCGCACTGGTGAAGGAGATGGCCAAGGCGACGCAATTCCTGTTCATCAGCCACAACAAGATCGCGATGGAAATGGCCGGCCAGCTGATCGGTGTCACGATGCAGGAGCAAGGCGTCTCGCGCATCGTCACGGTCGACATGGACAGCGCGGTCGGCATGGCTCAGGCTGCCTGACGTACCTTTCCACTCAAGGCTTCGAAAACGACGACCAAGATGCCACTGGCCTTCAACGACCTGACCCTCGCCCTCGCCGCACTCGGCGCCGTGGTGCTCGCCGCCATCCTCGCCCACGGTATCTACACGGCGCGCAAGGCGCGGCCCAAACGGTCGAGCAATGCGGAAGGAGTGCTGCCGCGCGAACCGATCGAGCCGGTGCTCGGCGATCCCGTCGCCCCGCCCGCCGCGCAGGGCGCGGTCGATGCGCCCGCCGGCACGCCGGCCGCGATCGCCGACGTCCCGGCGCCGCGCCGTTTCGTGGCGCGCATCGATGCGCTGATCGATGCCATCGCCGTGTTGCGCATCGAAGCGCCGGTAAGCGCCGAGATGCTCGCTGCGCACCTGCCGGCAACGCGGCGTGCCGGCAGCAAGCCTTTCCTGGTCGAGGGCCTCAATGCGACGACCGGCGAGTGGGAAAGCGTCGCGCCCGGCCAGCAATACGGCGAGTTGCAGGCCGCCGTTCAGCTCGCCAACCGTGGCGGTGCGCTCAACGAGATCGAATATTCCGAGTTCGTGCAGAAGGTCCAGGCCTTCGCCGATGCGATCGGTGCGATGACCGACCTGCCTGACATGCTCGACGTGGTGGCGCGGGCGCGCGAACTCGACGCCTTTGCCGGCGAGCATGATGCGCAGCTCGCGTTGCAGCTGCGCAGCCGCGGCGCAGCGTGGAGCATCGGCTATCTGCAGCAGCGCGCCGGCCAGCACGGCTTCGTCCCGGGCGCACTGCCCGGCCGGCTGGTGCTGCCGGGATCCGAAGACGGAGCGCCGCCGGCCCTGACGCTCGCCTACGACAGCGCCGCCGCTCTCGCCGACGACCCGCAGCAGGCCGCGCTGCGCAGTGCCACGCTCGCCTTCGATGTGCCGCAGACCGACCCTGCCGAAGCACCTTTCGCGGCTTGGCAACGCAGCGCCAAGGCGCTCGCCGAATCGCTCGATGCCTCCATCGTCGACGACAACGGCCAGCCGCTCAGCGACACGGGTTTCGAGGGCATCGGCAAGGAACTCGACCGGCTGTACGGGGCGCTGGCAAAGCGCGACCTGCCAGCGGGATCCATGGCGGCGCGGCGGCTGTTCAGCTGAGAGCGTCGGCGGCTGCAACGGGTCGAAGTTTCGGGACGCAAAGACGCGAAGGTCGCAAAGATCGCGGAGAAAAGAAAAGGACTTCTCTTCCTTGGCGTTCTTTGCGCCCGTGGCGCCTTCGCGTCCAGGAATTTCGTCGAGATCACCTCATGACCGAGCCGCAACCGCTTGACCCCGAACCGGCCGTCCGGCGCGCCGGCGAACTGCGCGATCGGTTGCGACATCTCGCTCACCGCTACTACGTGCTCGACGATCCGCAGCTCCCCGACGCCGAATACGACCGGCTGTTCCAGGAATTGCAGGCGATCGAGGCGGCGCACCCGCAACTACGCAGCGCCGATTCGCCGACGCAACGGGTGATCGGCCAGGTGCTCGACGGCTTCGTTCCGGTGCGCCATGCGGTGCCGATGCTGAGCATCCGCACCGAGACCGTGACCGAGGCGAGTGGGGCGCTGGCCTTCGATGCGCGGGTGCGGCGCGAGCTGCAACTCACGGCCGACGACCCGCCGCTCGAGTACGCAGCGGAACTGAAATTCGACGGGCTGGCGGTGAATCTGCGCTACGAGCGCGGCGTGCTTGTGCAGGCAGCGACGCGCGGCGACAGCGAGACCGGCGAGGAGGTGACGCAGAACATCCGCACCATCGCGCGCATCCCGCTGCGCCTGCTCGACATCGATGCCGACGTGCTCGAAGTGCGCGGCGAAGTGTTCATGCGGCGCGTGGCGTTCGAGACGCTGAACGAGCGCCAACGCGAACTGATCGCCGGCGGGGCGCGCAACGAAAAGACCTTTGTCAATCCACGCAATGCGGCGGCCGGTGCGCTGCGACAGCTCGATCCGGCGATTGCGAAGCGCCGGCCGCTCGATTTCTATGCCTACGGACTTGGCGATGTGCGGGGCTGGGAGCCGCCCTCGACCCACAGCGCGGTGATGGATGCCGTCGCGGCGATGGGGCTGCCAGTGAGCACCGAGCGTGCCGTGGTGCAGGGGCCGGACGGCCTGCTGGACTTTCACCGCAGCGTCGGCGCGAAGCGCGACGCGCTGCCCTTCGATATCGACGGCGTGGTCTACAAAGTCAATCCGGTCGCGCTGCAAAGGCGCCTGGGCTTCGTCTCGCGCGAACCGCGCTGGGCGGTCGCGCACAAATACCCGGCGCAGGAGCAGACGACGCTTTTGCGCGGCATCGATATCCAGGTCGGGCGCACCGGCAAGCTGACGCCGGTCGCCAAGCTCGAGCCGGTCTTCGTCGGCGGCACGACGGTGTCGAACGCGACGCTGCACAACGAGGACGAAGCGCGGCGCAAGGATGTGCGCATCGGCGATACCGTCATCGTGCGGCGCGCCGGCGACGTGATCCCCGAGGTGGTCGGCGTGGTGCTCGAACGCCGTCCGGCCGATGCCGGCGAGCCGTTCAACCTGCAACGCCAGCTCGGCGGCAAGTGCCCGATCTGCGCGAGTGCCATCGTGCGCGAGGAAGGTGAGGTCGACTGGCGCTGCTCGGGCGGGCTCTTCTGCCCGGCGCAGCGCAAGCAGGCGATCCTGCATTTCGCGCAGCGCCGCGCGCTCGACATCGAGGGCCTCGGCGACAAGCTGGTCGACCAGCTCGTCGACGCCGGCGTGGTGCACAGCCTGCCCGATGTCTACGCGCTCGACCTCGACCAGCTCGGCGCGCTCGACCGGATGGGCGCGAAAAGCGCCGCCAACCTGCTCGAGGGCCTGGCGAAAAGCAAGCGCACGACGCTCGCGCGCTTTCTGTACGGCCTCGGCATCCGGCATGTCGGCGAGACGACGGCCAAGGATCTGGCGCGCCATTTCGGCAGCCTCGACCGGCTGATGGTAGCGAGCGTCGAGCAGCTGCTGCAGGTCGCCGACGTGGGCGGCATCGTCGCGCAAAGCATCCGCACCTTTTTTGAGCAGCCGCACAACCGCGAGGTGGTCGATCAGCTTCGCGCGGCCGGCATCGCCTGGGACGAGCACGACGGCACGCCCGCACTGCAGGCGCTGCCGCTCGCCGGCCTCAGCTTCGTGCTGACCGGAACGCTGCCGACGCTCTCGCGCGAGGATGCCAAGGCGATGCTCGAAGCGGCCGGCGCGAAGGTCTCGGGCTCGGTGTCGAAGAAGACGCATTGCGTCGTCGCCGGCACCGAGGCGGGCGGCAAGCTCGACAAGGCGCGCGAGCTCGGCGTCGAGGTCATCGACGAAGCCGGGCTGCGCGAATTGCTCGGCCGGGCGGCCTGATCGGCGCGCCCGGCCGTCAAGGCGAACGCTCAGTTGGCGGTCAGCCCGACCACGCTGGCCGGCAGGCTGTTGGTGGCGGTGGCGCCGGTCGTCGTCAGGCTGCCGTCGGGCGCGATGGCGTACGCGACGATGCGCCGGTTGCCGCGGTCGAGCAGGTACAGGGAGTGCCCGCCCGCCGAGA
>JBDSEG010000009.1:0-21288 GCA_039920165.1 Burkholderiaceae bacterium | reverse complement strand
CGGCCTCGCGATGCGGCGCACCAACTTCATCCCCGACGTCGTGCACTGCGACCTGCCGCTCGACAACCGGCGCTCGCTCGGCTGGCGCCGGGTCGAGCCCTTCATGACGGGCAACTGCTTCTATTTCTGGATCGGCCAACACGAGAACGGCCGCTATTCCAAGGCGCACGCCCACACCTCGGCCGCGGTGCTGATCTGCCTCACCGGCAAGGGATACACCTACTCGTGGCCCGAGCGCCTGGGCGAGCGGCCGTGGGAGACCGGTCACGCCAACGAGATCATGCGCGTGGACTACGAGCAGTTCGGCATGGTGACGGCCGCGCCCGGCGGCGCGCGCTGGTACCACCAGCACTTCAGCGCCGGCGCCGAGCCGCTGCGCCTGACCGCCTGGTTCGGGCCGCACAACCCGGGCCGCGACCCCGGCGCTCCGGGCGCCAAGCACACCGACTACACCGCGATCGACGTCAACGAAGGCGGCACCGCCATCCCTTACTGGATGGAGGACCCTTACCTGCGCCGCGAGTACGAGGCGACGCTGAAGGCCAACGGCGTCGAGAACCGCATGGACCCGTCGTGGTACGTGAAGCCCGAGGGCGCCTCGCAGGGCGAGGTCGTCGTCTCGCGTCCGAACGCGGCCGAATGATCGTATGAGCGAGGCGGCCGCCGTGAACCCACCCGCCGGCGGCCGCGTCTTCTTCAGCAATGTCGGGCGCAGCCTCGAGTTCGAGGACGAGATCCGGCTCACGACGGTCGGCGTCGATATCGGCTCGTCGACCTCGCACCTGGTTTTCTCGCGCCTGCTGCTCGAGCGGACGGACAACCGCTACATCGTCTCCGAGCGGGTCGTGCTGCACGAATCCGAAGTGCTGCTCACGCCGTATGCGCAGGACACGGCCATCGATGCCGATGCACTGCGCACCTTCGTCGATCGCCAGTACGCGCTCGCCGGACTGGCGCCCGAGCAGATCGACAGCGGCGCGCTCATCCTCACCGGCGTCGCGGTCCGGCGCAGCAATGCGCGCGCGATCGGCGAGCTGTTCTCGGCGCAGGCCGGACGCTTCGTCGCGTTGAGCGCCGGCGATGCGCTGGAGACCACGCTCGCCGCGCTCGGCTCGGGCGCGGCGGCGCTGTCGATACGCGCGGCGGCGCGGGTCATGAACGTGGATATCGGCGGCGGCACGTCGAAGATCGCCGTGTGCGAGTCAGGCGCTGTGGTCGAGCAGAGCGCGATCGATATCGGCGCGCGCATCCTCGCGATGGACGAGGCCGGACGGCTGGTTCGCATCGAGCCCGCGGGGCAGGCGCTGGCGGATGAAACCGGGCTCGCGCTCACGCTCGGCGCGGTTCCCGATGCGCAGGGCTTGCAGCGCCTCGTCGAGCGCATGGCTGACCGGCTTTTCGAGGCGCTGCAGGGCGGGGCGGCGATCACGGCGCCGACGACGGCGCTGCTGCGACTGGAACCTTTGAGCGGCACCAGGCGGCCCGACATCGTGTGCTTCTCGGGCGGTGTGGCCGAGTACATCGAGGGCCGCGAAATACGCAGCTTCGGCGATCTCGGCGCGGCGCTTGCACAGGCGATCGCGACCCGCGTGCGCACCTGGGGGCCGCGCATCGAAAGCGCCGGCCAGGGCATCCGCGCGACCGTGCTCGGCGCCTCGCAGTTCACGGTCCAGGTGAGCGGCGCCACCATTTTCGTCGAGCCGCGCGAGACGCTGCCGCTGCGCAACGTGGCGGTCATTGCACCGGCGCTGCCGCTCGATGCCGAAGTGCTCGACCCGCAAGCGATCGCACTCGCCCTCGGTGCGGCGCTGCGCCGCATGGACCTGCAGCACGGCGAGCGCGCGGTCGCGCTGTTCTACCGCTGGCAGGGCTCGGCGAGCTATGCCCGGCTCGATGCGCTGTGTCGCGGCATCGTGCTCGGCCTCGCGCCCTTGCTCGAAGCCGGCCTGCCGCTGGTCCTGGTCGGCGACGGCGATGTCGGAGGCCTCGTCGGCATCCACGCGCACAGCGAACGTGCGCTCGCGAACCCGGTCGTCTCGATCGACGGCATCGTGCTGCACGAGTTCGACTTCATCGATATCGGCGCCCTGCTCGAGCGTGCCGGCGCGGTGCCGGTCGTCATCAAGTCACTGGTCTTTCCGCAAAGCGCCGCGCTCGGTCGGGACACGACCTAGCACGGCCTGCGATGGACAACATCCCCGTCCATGCCTGGCAAGCCATGCACCCGCCGATCGCCTGCCACGCGAACGCCCTGCTCGACGTCGGCGACGGCCATGCGATCCACTGGGAGGAGTGCGGCCACCCGCTCGGCATACCGGTGCTTTTCGTGCACGGCGGACCGGGCGCGGGATGCAACGCCGACGACCGGCGCTGGTTCGACCCGGCGCGCTGCCGCATCGTCCTGTTCGACCAGCGCGGCGCGGGACGCTCGTGGCCTGCGGGCAGTCTGGTCGAAAATACCACGGCCCACCTGCTGCGCGATATCGAGACGCTGCGCCGGCACCGGCAGATCGAGCGTTGGCAGGTGTTCGGCGGCTCGTGGGGTGCGACGCTCGCGCTCGCGTATGCGCAGGCGCATCCCGAGCGCGTCGCCGGCCTCGTGCTGCGCGGCATCTTCACCGCAACCGCACGCGAGCGGCGCTGGCTGTACGGGCGCGACGGCGCAGCGCGCTCGCATCCGCAGGCGTGGGCGCGGCTGCTGGCGGCTTTGCCGGCGTGCGCCGATCGCGACCTGCTCGGGGCGTGCGCCCACGCGCTGCACAGCGGCGATCCCGCGATCGAGGCTACCGCCGCCCGGGCCTGGCTCGACTGGGAGCTGGCACTGATGGACGACGACTCGTCCGCGTCCGACCACTCGACGCCGCCGCACACCGACCCCGGGGCCTTACTCGCAAGCGCCCGCATCGGCGTGCACTACGCGCGCCACGGCTGGTTTCTCGACGAGGGCCAGTTGCTGCGCGATGCCGGCCGCCTGCGCGGCGTGCCGGGTGTGATGGTGCAAGGCCTGCGCGATGCGGTCACGCCGCCGCAGGCCGCAATCGAACTTCAACGCGCCTGGCCCGGCTCGACGCTGCTGGCGGTGACCGGTGCCGGCCACTCCTCGCGCCACCCGGCCGTGGCGCGACACCTTGTCGATGCGACCGCGCGCTGGCAGCGCGACCGCCGTCTGCCATCCACCGACCTGCCGATCCCTCGATGACCAGGAGATCCCACCCATGAACGAATCGAATCCCGAACCCGCATCCACCGAATCACCGCGCACCGACCCCGCCCGCCGCGACTTTCTGAAGCAGGCGGTGGCCGCGGCCGGCAGCGCCGCTGCGGCCGGCACGATGGCGCAGCCCGCCGAGGCACCGGCGCGCGCTGCCAGCGGGTCGGGTGCGGCGGCCTCGGCGGCCGCACCGTCGCGCAGCGAACGGCTGATCGAGCGGCCGGGCTCGGACTTCATGATGGACGTGATCCGCACCCTCGACCTGCAGTACGTCTCGACCAATCCGGGCTCGAGCTTTCGCAGCCTGCACGAGTCGCTCGTCAACTACACGGGCAATACCAAACCCGAGCTGCTGACCTGCCTGCACGAGGAGGCGGCGGTGGCGATCGCGCACGGCTACGCGAAGGCGGCAGGCAAGCCGATGGGCGTCTTCCTGCACGGCACGGTCGGCCTGCAGCACGCGGCGATGGCGGTCTACAACGCCTGGGTCGACCGGGTGCCGGTGATCATGTTCGCCGGCAACGGCATCGACGCCAACCAGCGCCGCCCCGGCACCGAATGGAACCACTCGGTGCAGGACGCCGCCGCACTGGTGCGCGACTTCGTCAAGTGGGACGACGCGCCGGGCTCGCTCCAGCATTTCGCCGAGTCGACCGTGCGGGCCTACAAGATCGCCACCACGCCGCCGATGGAGCCGGTGCTGGTGATGGCCGATATCGACCTGCAGGAAGAGGCGGTCCATGCGCCCGCGCCGACGATCCCGAAGCTCGCACGCTCGATCCCGCCGCAGGGCGATCGCGCCGCGCTGGCCGAGGCCGCGCGCTGGCTCGTCGATGCGAAGGCGCCGGTGATCGTCGCGGACCGGATGGCGCGCGACCAGCGCGGCGTCGACCTGTTGGTGCAGCTGGCCGAGAAGCTCGGCGCGCCGGTGGTCGATATGGGCGGACGCCTGAACTTTCCGAATCAGCACCCGCTCGCCCACAGCGAGCGCCGGCGCGCCCTGGTGCGCGAGGCCGACGTGGTGCTGCTGCTCGAGGTGGCCGATCCGTGGGGCCAGTTCAACAGCTTCAGCGATCCGCACAAGATCCAGCGCTATGTCGCCAAGACCGGCGTGAAGGTGGTCAATCTGTCGATGCAGGATGTGTATATCCGCTCAAACTACCAGGACTTCCAGCGCTACCAGCATGCCGATCTCGCGATCAATGGCGATGCGCAGGCGAGCCTGCCGGTGCTGATCGAGGAAGTCGCGCGCGCCATGACGGCCGAGCGCACGCGTGCGGCGCAGGAACGCGCGACGTTGCTCGGCACGCAGGCACGCGCCGCGCGCGACCTGCTGCGCGAATCGGCGGCGCGCGGCTGGGACCTGTCGCCGGTCAGCACCGCGCGCCTGGCGATGGAAACCTACGACGTGATCCGCAACGAGCCGTGGGCGCTGGTGGTGAGCGACCGCATTCCGTGGGCGCGCTCGCTCTGGCCGGCGACGCAGTTCCACCAGATGCTCGGCGGTTCGGGCGGCCAGGGCGTGGGCTACGCGGCGCCGGGCGCGATCGGCGCGGCGCTCGCCAATCGCGACAAGGGCCTGCTGTCGGTTACCTTCCAGCCCGACGGCGACCTGATGTATTCGCCCGGCGTTCTGTGGACCGCGGCGCACCACAAGATCCCGCTCCTGATGGTGATGCACAACAACCGCGGCTATTACCAGGAGGTGATGCACTTGCAGCGCATGGCCGCGCTGCACGGCCGCCGGCCCGACCGGGCCCTGATCGGCAACGAGATCGACCACCCGGCGATTGACTATGCCAAGCTCGCCCAAGCGCACGGGGTCTTTGCCGAAGGGCCGATCAGCGATCCGCGCCAGCTCAATGCCGCGCTGAAACGCGGACTGGCCGAAGTGAAGGCCGGCCGGCCGGCGCTGGTCGACGTGGTGTGCCAGGCGCGATAGTTCAAGTCCAGATTTCTTGGACGCAAAAGTCCCATGTTGGCACGCGCCCTAGGCGCGACGCCGCCCCCGCCGCGCGCCGCGGCACACGCGTGGCTCGGACTGCAACGCGCTCAGGATATGGTCGGTACGAACTGCCCGACCGTGGCCGACGGCGGCTGGCTTGGCGGCAATGCGCCTGAATTCAGTTCGCCCCAGTCGGTAGCCGCCGCGCGAAGCAGCTCCATCAGATCGCGCGCCATCGCTTCGAGCAGGCGCGACTCGCGCTGGTTCAGCACGCGCGGGCGGATATCGAGGATGCACAAGGTGCCGATGACGTAGCCGGCCTCGTCGGTCAACGGCGCTCCGGCATAGAACCGCAGGCCCCTGGCCTTGAGCGCCGGATTGCCGGCGAAACGCAGGTCGCGCTCGATGTCGGAAACGACGAGGGTCTGCCCGTTGGCGACCGCATGGCCGCACATCGACAGCGAGCGTGGCATGTCGAGGTCGTCGCCACGGGCGGCCTCGCCCGCGCCACCTGAGGGCGACGGCAGGCTGCCGAAAACGCCGCGTACGAGCTGGCTGTGCTCGCCGATCAGCGAAACCATGGCCATCGGCACGTCGAAGATCTCGGCGGCTCGCCGTGACGCGACTTCGAAGAGCGGCTGCGCCCGGTCGTCGAGCGCGCCGCTGTCGCGCAAGGCATTGAGTCGCTCGGGCTCGATCTCGGGCACCGGCGCGGGCAGATAGCCGTCGGCCTGCACGTCGCCCAGAAAGTGCGCGATCTTGACCGCCGCCTCGCTCATCGATGTGACTACCGCATCGGCGCCCAGTGCCTGTGCCGCCGCGTCGTCGAGCAACTCGGAGGGCGCATTCCACAGCCCAAGGACGATGTGCAGGTCGGGCCAGGCGCGGCGCAGCCGGCGGCAGAAATGCTTGGCCGGGGTCTGCGGTTCGGGGCTGAAGTAGGAGATGCACACGACCTTGACGCCGGCCAGGTCGAGCTGCGCAATATATTCGGCGCTGCGCGTGGCAGAGAGGCGGTGCGATGCCGGTTGACCGTCCAGCGACAACGTGTGGGCAAGCATGCGCGCCGCAAGCGTATCAAGCTCCCACTTGCCACCGATGCACACCGCCACGTGCTGCGCATCGGGCTCGGGCGGCGGGTGCTGCTCGGCCAGATCGTCGATCAGCGCCTCCATGCCGACGACGATGCGGTGGCGGTGCTCGGCGGTCGCCAGGCTCGCGTCGCTGGTGGCCAGGCGCAGCGCCGGCAGGCCGATGCCGTTGTAGAAACCGGCCACGCCGTCGGCGTCGACCTGTTCGGTGGCGAGCTCGATCGCACCTTCGACATCGTCGGCCAGCAGCCGCTGGTAGATGCGGGTGGGCGCGTCGAGCGCGGGCTGGCTGCCGAGCAGCACATCGAGAAACTTGAGCCGCGGCAGATGCCGGCCGATGACGAGCAGGCACACCGTCAGCGGCGTCGACATGATCAGCCCGACCGGTCCCCACAGCGCGGTCCAGAAGGTGGCCGCCGCCATCAGCGAGATCGCCGAGAGTCCGGTGCTCGCGCCGTACAGCCAGGGTTCGACGATATTGTTGCTGATGATCTCGATGGCGACGATCAGCGCGAGCGTCCACAGCACCATCGACCAGCCGGGGTCGACCGCGAACGCCAGCACCAGCGGAAACACGGCGGAGATCATCGGTCCCACGTAGGGAACGAAACGCATGATCGCCGCCACCGCGCCCCACAGGATTGCGCCGGGCACGCCGATCATCCACAGGCCCGCCGCCATCGGCACACCGTAGGTCATGTTGACGACCAGCTGCATGGTCAGATATCTGGTGATGCGCCGCCCGGCCTCGTCGAGCGCGTCGGTCGAGCGATGCAGGCTGCCGCCCCACAGCCGCAGCAGCCGGTCGCGCAGGTCGTCGCGGTCGAGCAGCACCAGCACCACGAATACGAGCACGATGCCGGCGGTGGCGAGCAGCCCGGTACTCGCTTCGACCCAGCCTAGCGCGTCCTGAAACGCGTTGGGCGGGGGCGGCTCGACCTGCACCCGCTGGATGGGCGGCGGCGCGTCGGGTTTGCGCCGTCCGATCGGGGCAACCGCGCCACTGGCGGGCGCCGATGCCGCTTCGGCGGCTTCCTTCGCGGCTTTTTCGGCCTCTTCCTTCGCCGCCTTCTCGACTTCGTCCTTGAATGCCTTGTAGGTCTTCACGGCGCCGTCGAACATGCCCGGACGACCCGCCTTTTCGCGCAGGTCGCGCAGCTTGTGCTGGATGTTGCTCTGGTAGATCGGAAGCTGGGCGCTGAGCGAGCTGACCTGGTTGCCGAGCAGCGTGCCGGCGATGCCGAGCAGCGCGAGCACCATCGCCATGACCACGATCACGGCAGGCAGCCGTGCCAGGCCCCAGCGCCGGAAGACGTCGACCAGCGGATCGAGCACGAAGCCGAGCAGGATGGCCAGCGCGAGCGGCACCAGCACGACGCGGCCGAAATACAGCGCGGCAATGATCACCGCCGCGGTCGACACGCCCACCAGCAGTTTGATCTCGGGCACCAGCGGCAGCAGCGCGGCGAGGGTGTCGCCCCCCACGGCCCGGCGGTCCCCATGGGGTCGCTTGTCGCCCGCCCGTTCAATTGGCGAACGGTCGGCGCGGACCGGCAGTGCGGCCGCGTCGGGTGCGGCTTTCGGATCGGTGGGGTCGGTCAAGATAGGTACTTCCTCGCACGGCACCCCGTCGACTCGATCGGGGCCCCCGATTCTGCGCGAGCGCCTCCCGGCGTGCAGCCGCCAGCACGCACCCGAGCAGATGCATGGCCGTAAGGGCGGCAACCCATCACGTATATTCCCCCGCTTGCCGCACCTTGCGGACTGCATTGACCGCCGGGCGACCGGCTCATTCCCGCCATGACGAATCTTTTGGCGATCGCCGGCTACCTGGGCCATCGCCGTGATGCGATCCTCAAGGCCTGGCGCGCCCGTGTCACGGCCGACCCGAAGCTCACCACCGGCGCATCGCTGCCGCGCTCGCAACTGCAAGACCACCTGCCGGCCCTGCTCGAGGATTTCGAGCACCGGCTTCGGGCCGAGGACGCCGACGCTCGCGCGGCATCACAAGACGAGCAGAAAGGCGACGCCGCGGCGCACGGCCTGCATCGCTGGCAGCAGGGTTTCGACCTCGGCGAAGTGTCGCGTGAACTCGGGCGCCTGAACCAGTGTCTGGTGGCCGAACTGGAACGCTGCGCGATCACCGAACCCATGCCCGAGCCGACGGCCATCGCCGAGGCACGCCGCATCTGGGCCGAGATGTACAGCGTGGCACTCGCCTCCAGCACGTCTCAGTTCTTCAAGCTGCAGCAGATCGAGTCGGCCGGGCACGTCGCCGACCTCGAACACGCGCTCGACTCGCTGCGCGATCTCGAACGGGAACGCGCCGTGCTGTGGCAGCAGGCGGCGCACGACCTGCGCGGCAATCTGGGCGTCGTCGTCATGGCGACTGCCGGCCTGACCTCCGTGCGGGCCACCGAGGACGGGCGGGCCAAGTTTCTCGGCTCGCTCGACCGCAACGTGAATGCCTTGCATCGTCTGCTGGAAGATGTGACCAGCCTAGCGCGCCTGCAAGGTGGTCAGGAAATCCGCACGCTGGCCGCGATGGACGCGTCGCTCCTGCTGCGCGACCTGGACCAGGCGCTGCAGGCGTTTGCGAACGAGCGCGGTCTGGCCCTGAGCTTCGAGGGTCCGCTTGCATTTCCGGTGCTGGGCGACGCGACCAAGATCCGCCGCATCGTGCAAAACCTTGCCTTGAATGCCATCAAGTACACCCGCGTCGGGGGCGTCGCGGTGAGCTGGGGCGAGATCGAGGGCGTCGACGCGGACCGCTGGTTCGTGCAGATTCGCGATTCCGGCCCGGGCTTCGACATCGGACCGCGTGCCGCCCTCGCGGGCGCGCTCGGACTGGCGACCGATCTGGCAAAGGATATGGACGCCGACTGCGAGTCCGGCGACGTGACGCATGTCGAACGCGGCCAGGTGGCTTTGCGCAGATCGTCCGACACCGTCGCTCAACCGCCCTTGCAAGCCGGTGAGGGCATCGGCCTGTCGATCGTCAAGCGTCTTTGCACGCTGCTCGATGCGACGATCGAATTCGAATCCCGACCCGGCCAAGGCACCACCTTTCGCCTGCTGCTGCCGAAGGACTATCCGGCCTAAACCAAGGCTGCAGCGCTGGCCTGCGACGGTGTGCCGCCCTGCGCCCGGACGCTTCGGATCGGCGGGGACCGGACGCCGTGGACGCGGGAGCGATGCCGGCGCAGGTATATTCGTCGGGACCCCTGCCAGCGTGTCACGCCGAACCGCCGGGCCTCGGCCCCGGCCCGATTGCCATGTTGTCCATCCCGCGCGATTCGCTGCTCACCATCTCGCGCTACCTCAGCGCGCGCCGCGATGTCATCGTCGCCGACTGGTGTGCGCGCGTTGTCAACGATCCCAAGCTGACCGCCGGCGCCTCGTTGTCGCGCGATCGTTTGCAGGATCACATTCCGGCGATGCTCGAGGATTTCGAGCGCCGCCTGGCCGCGCTCGCCAGCCCGGCCGACGGCACCGGACACGACGCCGCTGCGGCCGGTGATGCCACCGTGCACGGACTGCACCGATGGCAGGAGGGCTTCGAGCTGGTCGAAGTGACGCGCGAGCTCGGCCGACTCAATCAGTGCGTGGTCGATGAGCTCGAGCGCTGCGCCCAGACCCAAGCCTCGCTCGACCCGTCGGCCCTTGCCGAGGCGCGCCGAGCGTGGGCCGAAATGTACGGCGTCGTGCTGTACGAAAGCACGGCCGAATTCTTCAAGCTCCAGCAGATCGAGGCGCGCGGCCATGTGACCGATCTCGAGCAATCGCTCGCGTCGCTGCGCGAACTGGAACAACAGCGCGCCGTCTTGTGGCAGCAGGCGGCGCACGACCTGCGCGGCAACCTCGGCGGCGTCGTGTTGGCAACCGCGGGACTCGGGTCGGCTGCCAGCTCGGACGCCGTGCGTCAGCGGCTCTTGGGCGCACTCGACCGCAATGTTCGCGCACTGCACCGCATGCTCGAAGACGTGACCGGCCTGGCGCGGCTTCAAAGCGGTCAGGAGCAGCGCAGCGTGGCGGCCCTGGACGTCTCGGCCCTGCTGAACGATCTCGGAGAAAGCCTGCAGCCGCTGGCCGGGGAACGGCACCTGGCGCTCGATTTCGGCGGCCCGCCGGCGTTCACGGTTGTCGGCGATGCGATCAAGGTGCAGCGCATCGTTCAGAACCTGGTCCTGAACGCCTTGAGATATACGCGCCAGGGCGGTGTCACCGTACGCTGGGGCACTCCCGCCGCCGAAGATTCGAAGCAATGGTTCGTCGAGGTTCGCGATACCGGTCCGGGCTTCGATGGCGGATCCGGAGCGGCGCTGACCGGGGCGATCGGTGTTGCGACCGAGGTCGGGAAGACCTCGGGCGCAGCGCACGCGCAGAACGTGCTGCCGCACTTCGAGATCTCGAAATTCGCGACCGACCAGACCACGCCGGCGCCCGATGGGCATCCCGGTGAAGGCATCGGCCTGTCGATCGTCAAGCGGCTATGCACCTTGCTCGATGCGACGATCGAGTTCGAATCCAGCGCCGGCCGCGGCACCACATTTCGCGTGCTGCTGCCGAAGGACTATCCGGGCTAGGAGCTCGGCGCTAGGCGCCGAACGGCGCGGCGATATCGAGCAAGGCGCGTCGCCCGACGGCGGGCAGGTGCGACGCAAGCCAGGCGGCGCCGCGTTCCTGGCATTGCTCGCGCAGCCGGGCCGGGAACGGCCCATGAGCGCAAAGCGCGTGTCGGGCCGCTTTCAGGATGGCGACATCGCCGTTGTCGATCAGGTGAAACCGCATCTGCGCCAAGCGTCGCTCGACGCCTACCCAGGTACGCCCACGCGGGCCGGACGAAGTCGGCAGCACGCGCGAACACGCGCATATCGCGCATGAGACGCGCAGCTGCGCCGTGCGGGCGCGCGGGGTGCCGATGAAGAGCTTTATTAACGGGCTGTGGGGGCGCAGCCCTTCGAAATCGATCCGGCTTGCCAGCAAGTCACGCAGCGGATTCATTTCCAGCGGATTGAGCTGGGCCGGCGTGAAATGGCCGGCCCAGTCGAAGAGCCAGCGCGCCGGCGTCGACAGCCGCAGCGTGTCGGGGTCGCCCGTGGTGACGGCGCCGCTCGGCAGCTGCTCGCCGATCGTGGTCCAGAAATCGTCGAGGGCCTCGGGTTCGACTACGCGCGCCAGCGCCAGCAACTCAACCTGTCCACACGCTGCGCCGGTCGGCCATCGAGACGGCCTTGCAGCCAGCGCCAGGCTTGCGCGCCCAGACCGATCCCGGCGGCTGCATAACCGGCGGCGGAACGAGAACCCTGCGTTGCTCATTCGACATGACCTGCTCCGTTTGTTTGCACGACCCGGCGGGCCCGCGAAGGGCGGTTAAAGGGTTTCCACTGATCTCTTCTTGGACTCATTCCCGGATGGCTTCGGCACCCCCATGGCCACCGATAGTCCGCAAGCGCCGCCCGATGTCCTCGGTCAGAATGCCGCGGCACCTTGTCGCACCTTCGGAACTTCCCCATACGCACCTTGAACGTCAACGGCAAGCAACGCGACGTCGATGCCGATCCGCAGACTCCGTTGCTGTGGGTGCGCGAGCAGCTCGCCCTCACCGGCACCAAATACGGCTGCGGGATCGCCCAGTGCGGCGCCTGCACCGTGCACATTGACGGCGTGCCGACGCGCTCCTGCGTGCGCCCGCTGGCATCGGTGTCTGTCGATGCGAAGGTGGTGACGATCGAGGGACTGTCGGCCGACGGATCGCACCCGGTGCAGAAGGCCTGGGCTGCGCTCGACGTTCCGCAGTGCGGCTTCTGCCAGAGCGGAATGATCATGGCCGCGTCCGCCCTGCTGGCCGCCAAGCCGACTCCGAGCGACGCCGATATCGACGCGGCGATGACCAACATCTGTCGCTGCGGCACCTACAACCGGGTGCGCGCGGCGATCAAGGTCGTCGCCAAGGGCGGCGACGCGAAGACAGCGGGCCTTGAGATCGTCATGACCGGATCCTTGCCGTCCTTGATGTTCTGCGGCGCGACGCAGGCAAGGTGCACCGCATCGTCGCCGCCACCGACTGCGGCCACGCGGTCAACCCGCAGCAGATCGAGGCCCAGGTCGAAGGCTCGTTCGCCTACGGCCTGTCGGCCGCGCCTTTTGGCGAATGCACGGTCAAGGAGGGCCGCATCGAGCAGGACAACTTCCACACCTACCCGGTGCTGAAGATGGACGAGATGCCCAAGGTCGAGACCATCGTGATGCCGTCGGGCGGCTTCTGGGGCGGCGTCGGCGAGCCGACCATCGCGGTCGCTGCGCCCGCGGTGCTGAATGCGATCTTCGCAGCCACCGGCAAGCGCATCCGCGACCTGCCGCTGAAGAACCACAGCTTGAAGAAGGCGTGAGGCGATGTCGCTTGTGCGGGGCGCGGAGATCCGGGTACAGCGACGAAGTTGCCCGACGCAAAGTTCGCCAAGGACCCAGAGGATGCAAAGAACACCGGCAGCCGGGTTTTCTTTCTTCGCGCGCTCCGCGCCCTTTGCGTCTTTGCGTCCCGGAAACCTCGTCGCGCTTCTTGCTGCCGCAATGCTATTCGTGGCATTCGATGCGGTCGCGGCGCCTTTCGAAGTGGTCGCCGACGCGATCCCCGTACCCCTCACCGCCACCCCCGGCGACGGACCGAAGGGCCGCGCCATCGTCGCCAATCGGCAGGCCGGGTTGTGCCTGCTCTGCCACACAGGGCCGATCCCCGAAGAGCGCTTCCAGGGCAACCTCGCGCCCGACCTGGCCGGGGTCGGCAGCCGGCTGAGCGCGGGGCAGATGCGCCTTCGCATCGTCGATGCGCGGCGCGCAAATCCGCAGTCCATCATGCCGCCCTACCAGCGTACCGAAGGCCTGAAACGCGTCGGCGCGGCATTTCGCGACAAGCCGCTGCTGAGCGCGCAGGAGATCGAGGATGTGGTCGCATGGCTTGTCACGCTGAAAGCGCCCGCGCCATGACGCTTCTTGCCAACCGCCGTGATCTGCTGTCGCTCGGCATCGTGGCGAGCACCGGCGTGTGGTGGCGGCCGGCGCGGGCGCAGACAACCGCACCGGCCCTGCAGATTGCATTGCGCGCCTATGCGGGCGATACCGTGATCCGGCCCGGCAAGGTCCAGTTCGAGATCGCGCCGCTGGTCGAAAACGGCAACGCCGTGCCGATCAAGGTCACGGTCGAGAGCCTGATGACGCCCGCCGACCACGTGGCCGGGATCGCGATCTTCAACGAGCGCAATCCGCAGCGCGACGTGGCCCGCTTTCGCCTCGGCCCGCGCTCGGGCCGCGCCGAGGTCTCGACACGCATCCGCCTGGCGACCTCGCAGCAACTCGTCGCCCTCGCGCGCATGTCGGACGGCAGCGTGTGGTCGCACACCGTCGATGTGATCGTCACGCTCGCCGCGTGCATCGAATAGGACGAACGCAACGATGGCTCGCGCCCTGCTTACCGTCCCCAAGACCGCCCGCCGCGGCGAGGTGATCGAGATCCGCGCCCTCATCGCGCATCCGATGGAGACCGGCTACCGGCCAGGCGCCGAAGGACAGATCCTCCCTCGCGACCTGATCCGCCGCTTCGTCTGCCGCTACGACGGCGAGGTCGTGTTCTCGGCCGACCTGTATGCCGCCATCGCCGCCAATCCGTATCTCGCCTTCACCACGGTTGCAACCACCAGCGGCACGCTCGAATTCCAATGGGAAGGCGACAACGGCTTCGCGCAGACCGAACGCGTGCAGATCACCGTGACATGAACCGCGCGCGCCGGTGGGTTGCGTTGGGGGCGATGACCGTCTTCGGAGCGGTGCTCGCCCAGGGTGCCGATTCCGACACCCGCCGCTCGGGCTTCGCCGACATGGGTCGCGAGTTGCAGGCGATGCAACGCGACGATGCGCAGAACCCGGGGCTGCTGTGGGTGGCCGACGGCGCGGCGCTGTGGTCCCGCCCCGTCGCAGGCCCAACTGCCCAACCGTCCTGCGCCAGCTGCCACGGCGACGCCGCCCGGTCCATGCGCGGTGTCGCAGCGCGCTACCCCGCGTGGGACTCGCAGCTCGGCCGACCGGTCGACCTCGCGCAACGTATCAACGGGTGCCGCGAGCGCCGCCAGCACGCGCCGCCGTTCGCGCCCGAATCCCAGGAACTGCTCGCGCTCGAAAGCCATGTCGGCCACGCCTCGCGCGGCCTGCCCATCGCGCCGCCCGACGACGCTCGACTGCTGCCGTACCGCCTGCGCGGTGAAGCGCTGCACAAGATGCGGATCGGCCAGCTCGACCTGTCGTGCGCGCAATGCCACGACGAGCGCGCCGGCATGCGCCTGGCCGGCAGCGTCATCCCGCAGGGCCGCAGCGTCGGCTACCCGATCTATCGCCTCGAATGGCAGGGCCTCGGCTCGCTGCAGCGGCGGCTGCGCAACTGCATGACGGGCGTGCGCGCGCAGCCTTTCGACTACGGCGCGCCCGAACTGGTTGAGCTCGAGCTGTACCTGGCGTGGCGCGATCGGGGGATGGGAGTCGAGACGCCCGGCGTGCGCCCGTAACCACCACCGCGGCGGTTCCGCGCGCTCGCTAGCGCCGCGCGAAAGTGAATTCACAGTTCCGGCCCGTTGCCCGCTCGCCGCGCCCCCGAAGCTTCATCGAACTGCGCGTTGACTCGGTACGAGTAGGGCTTGCCGCGCTGCGCATCGTTGAACGCGTATTTCGGGTTGTCGACGACGCCGTCGAGCCGCAATGCTGCCTAGCCGTCCTTCCGAATGCGGCCATGCAGAAAGTGCCAGCCCGGCTCACCTTCCGAGCGGTGCGCGCCGCGGAGCTGTCCTTCGATCACCTCGGCAGTGAAACGATGCGTAGAGCCCTTTGCATCGTCGTCCTCGGCATCGTGCGCGGGGCCGGAGAGCGTGACGCTCCAGGCGCCGTCGAATCGCGACGGCCGTGCGGCCGTCGCAAGGGGTGTCGCGAGCGCGGCGATGAGGATGACCAAGGTAGTGCTTCTCATGTCGGAACCCGCTGCGCTCTAGCTAGAACATCGAGTTGGCATTCGCCGCCTGGCTCGGCACCATCTGAAGAACATCCCAGTGCTCGACCACCTTGCCCTGCGAATCAAGCCGGAAGATATCGATGCCGGCCCAGTCCCTGTCCTTGTCCGTCGGCCACTCCTGATGGCAGTGCAGCACGACCAGATCACCTTCGGCCACGACGCGCTTGAAGTGCACGCGCTTGCCGGGGTACTCCTTCGTCATTCGCTCGAAGTAGTCGATGAAGGCCTGCTTTCCATCGGCGACATGCGGGTTGTGCTGCGTATAGGTCGCTCCCGCGTAGCGCGCGATGGCCTCGGCCGGCTTGCACTGATTGAACATCAGCTCGTAGAAGGCCATCGCATTGCGCTTGTTGCGCTCCAGGGAAGCATCCATCGCTGGCTCCGCTTGCTTCGAGAGTCAGCGCAACGCCGCAATATCCCTGGCCGCCGCGCCCTTCTGGACCGAACCGAGATACGCATGAATCGCGCGCAGCTGCTCGTCGCTCACATATCGCGGGTCGACCCGCGGCATCGCCTCGCGCGGCGTGCGGACCAGGACCCGGAAGGCCTCGAACGGCAGCGTCTCGGGCGCAAGCTTTGGAGCCCCGCTGCGTTCGCCGCCCTGCCCCGCGGTGCCGTGGCAGCTGTAGCAGCCGTTGGCCATGAAGAGCTGGCGCCCGCGCTCGACCTCGTCGGCGTCGGACTGTGCGTGCGCGGCGCCCGTGGCGCAGACCAGGGCGAGAAACCAGGCCGGGCCGACGGCCCGCAGGGGGATGACATGCTTCATGGCGTTTCCTTCCGATGCGTCGAAGCTACCAGGGGATGAATATGCCGGCGAGCCCGGCGGCAAAGATCATGATCACGGGCGGCAGCCGGGTGACGGTGAGCAGCACGACCATCGCCACGATGATCAGCCCGCCCTTCCACACGTCCGGCGTCTGCCGCACGAGCAAATAGCAGGTCGATGCCATGAGGCCAATCGCCACCGGCGCCAGGCCGCGCTGCATCGCCCTGAGCGTGCGGTCGAACTGGCGCAAGCGCCCGAGCCGCGAGACCACGAACGGAAAGACCAGCGCCGGCAGCGTCATGCCGAGGGTCGTCGCGAGGGCGCCCTGCGCACCGGCGATCTGCCAGCCCATGACCGTGACGAACAGGACGTTCGGCCCCGGTGCCGCCTGCGCCAGCGCAATCGAGTTCATGAACTGCGTGTGGTTCAGGAAGGCGCGCTGCTCGACCACATAGCTGTGCATGTCCGATGCGAGTGCCAGCGCCCCGCCGGTCGCGAAGACCGACAGCGACGCGAAGTGCAGAAAGAGCGCCCACAAATCGGCCGAGCTCAAGGTCATGGGGCCAACCGGTACCAGGCCCAGGCGACTGACGCGATGCCGAGCGTCATCACCACCCAGCCGACCGGCACGCGCAGCAGGCCCACGGCGAAAAAGGTGGCCAGGGCGACGGCGATGCCGACATGCTCGCCGCTCAGGGTGCGCGACATGCGCAGCGCGGTGTGCATGAACAGGCCCACGCTCGCAGCGCCCATGCCGTGCAGCGCGCCCTGCACCTGCGCCACGTCCTGGTAGCGCAGAAAGAGTGCCGCGATCGCCAGGACGAGGACGCAGGGCACGAGCAGAAAGCCGGCGAACGCCGCGACCGCGCCGCGCAGACCGAAGAAGCGGTCGCCAAGCAGGACGCAGAACGACACCCCGGTCGGCCCGGGCAGGACCTGGCACACGCCGAACAGGCCGACGAATTCGCGCGCCCCGAGCCAGCGCTTGTCGCGCACCATCGTCCGTTCGATGAAGGCGAGCGCACCGCCGAAGCTTTGCAGCGAGATGGCCGCGAAGGTGAGAAAGATCTCGAACGCCGACCGCGGGGCCGCGGTCGGCACGGACACCTCGGTCGTGATCAGCGGGTCCGGGCGCGCTGCCACGACATCAACCCGAGCAGCCCGAACGATGCGATGCCGACCAAGCCGACGCCGAGCCAGATGCCGGCATGGTCCCAGGCCTGCGCGAAGCCGGGACTCAGCTCGCGCGCGATACCCGACAGCGCGGTGGCCAGGGCCAGCAGCGCGATGAATGCGCTGGCCCAGCGGCTCGCCTGCCGGGCCATGCGGTCGCCGCGGCGTGCGCACCACGCGATCAGCGCGCCGTTGCCGGCATCGGCCACGACCATGCCGATGCCGAACGCCGCCGCGAGCATGCCGACGGCGGCAAAGCCGCTGAACTCGGCCCCGCGGGTGGCGAAGAAGGCGGCCTGCGCCCAGGCGTCGAACGACATCGCGAAGGCCATCCCGACGAGCACCGGATGCAGGTTGCCGCCCGTGGCGCGCAGCAGCGCCCGGGCCAGCGGCCCGGCCGGCGCGGCCTGCGACGGTCGCCATGCATGGGCAAAATTGGTCGCCGCGATAAACAGCAGGAAGACGAACGACACCATCTTGCCGAAACCGTCCAGCCACGCCGGAAGCGCAGCGCTCTGGCCGTACAGCAGCAGTGACGCGAAAAGAATGACGCCGCTGTGGCCGAGCGCGAACTGCAGCCCGACTCCGCGCGCGGTCCAGTACGAGTGCTGGAGCTGGCGCGCCCGCGTCATGCCGTCGACCGCGGCGATGTGGTCGGCGTCGAAGCCGTGCCGGAAGCCGAGCAGGCCCACCAGCAGCAGCGAAGAGGCGAGGCCGGCGCCGGCCTCCGGTCCGATGAGAACGCTCATGGCGCGCCCATCGGCAGGTGTTTGGCCGCGTAATAGTCCCAGGCCTTTTGCAGCAACGCAGGGCGCGAAAGGTTGCGGCCGATCAGCGCGCACTCGTCGGCATCCAGCGGCTGCGGCGTGCCGATCTGCAGCGCGAGGTGCTGGCGCTGCGCGTTCTCTTCGAGATAGATTGCCTGCACGAAGGCATCGGGGACCGAGCCCGCGACCGTCACCGCGCCATGCCTTCGCATCAAGGCCGCCTTGGCATCGCCGAGGAAGGCCGCGACCTCGCGGCCGAGCGCGGCGGTGTTGATCGATGCGGTGCGGTCGAAGGTCGCCACCGGGCCGAGCACGGCTGCCTGCATCGTCACCGGCTGCCAGGCGTGGCCAGCCGTCGTGAGCACGGTCGACCAGCGCGGATGGGCATGGATCACGGCGTGCACGTCGGGCCGCGCGAGATAGAGCTGCGCGTGCAGATGGAATTCCATCGGCGGCGCGCGCACCGGCTCGCCGCCAGCCTCGACCGGCCGGCCTTCAAAATCGATCGCCACGAAATCATCGGGTGCGATCCGGCTGCGCACCGAGTCGCCGGCATTGATGACCAGGCCGGCGCCGTCGGGCAGGCGCGCGCTGCAATGGCCGTTGAAATCGATGATGCCTTCGCGCTCGAGCATCGCGAGCGATTGCGCCAGCGCGCGCCGCAACTCAACGATCCGCATGGCCGTGCGACTGTTGGTGTTCGGGCTCGGACTCGGGCGGGTGTTCATGGCCGTGCGCGTGCCCGTGCTGATCGCGATGATCGTGGTGGTGATCCTCGTGCCGGTGCAGGTCACCATCGCCGTGCCGATGCCACTGGCCGGTTTCCGACTTGCCGTGCGCGCGCGGGTCCTCGCTGAAGACGAGCGATTTGATCGTCACCGGCACGGTGAGCGAAGGCATGCGGATGCGCCCGAGGTCGATATAGTCGAAGCCCCACAGCGTGATGCCGTCGATCACGAGCACCTGCGACTGCACCCGCGCGTCGTCGTGGATCAGATGTCCGAGGGTGTGCGCGATATCGGCATCGACGACGAGGTAGATGGGCCGGCGCGCGGCCAGTGTTTCGGGCAAGGCCGCGAGCAGACCGTCGGCGAGCGCGGCGAGCCGCGCAAACGCCGGCGCGCCGCTCCATCGCAGCGAGATCGCGTTGTCCTGCGCGCCTTCGTGCAGGTCGTGCGCGACGAACGAGGCGCGCAGCGCGGCGGCCACCGCACCCGGATCGATCTCGCCAGCATCGAGTTCGAGACCGAGCGGAACGACCTGCAGGTTCTTGCGCGGCAGCAGCGTCGCCGGGTCGGAGACGAAGGTCGTGTTGCCACTCAGCTGCACGCTGTATTCGGACGCGCCAAGCACGGTGGCGCGGATGCATTCGCCGGCCGGTAGCAGCAGCCAGGGCAGCGCGCCGGTATCGAGCCGCTCGCGGATCGCGTGGCCGAAGAGCTTGCCGAGGTCGCCGAAATCGCGCTTCTCGCGGCCGTAGACATATTCACCGACGCCGCCCGAGAACATCACACCGTCGATGCCGTGCAGTGGCGGCAGCGGGTCGGTGAGGAGCAGGCCGCGGTGGTCGGCGTCGGTGAAGTGGCCGGTGACGATGCGAATCAATGCATCGGCCATGTGGCCGGCGACGCGCTGCAGATCGGCGCGCGTGGCGACGCTGCCGGGTTGCCAGGCGAAGCCGGCGGCGAGCGCATGCGCGCGCCCGGCGGGATCGAGCCGGGTGATCCGGTCGTTCGCATCGACGACGAGCAGCCGCCCGCCCAGGTGCACCGCCGCGCTCGCCTTCATCTCGCCGCGCTCGACCAGGCCGAGCTTGGTCGTTCCGCCGCCGATATCGACCAGCAGGATGCGGCTGCCGGCATCGAAGGAGCGCCGCGCCGCGCCCGATCCGTAGGCCGCGAGCCGGCATTCCATGTGATGACCGGCGGTCGCGCAGACGAACTCGCCGCCCTGCTCGGCCAGCACCGCGGCGATCGCCTGGCCGTTCTCGCGCCGCAGCGCTTCACCCGTGAGGATGACCGCGCCGGCGTCGACATCGTCGGCCTGAACGCCGGCTTGCGCATACGCCTGCTCGATGATGGCGGCGAGGGCGCGTGCATCGATCAGCGTCTCGCTCGCATACGGCGTGAGCAGGCTCGGCGACTGGTAAAGCGGTTCGCGCGAGACGACCACATAGCGTGTCGAGAGCTGATCCGAGACGCGGGCCAGGTGGATTTTCGAGAACGCGACCTGCGTTCCGGCCGAGCCGATATCGATGCCCACGCTGGTCAGCACGACGTTGTCCTGCACCCACAGCGCATGGTCGCCCGTACCCGGCACCGCATCGAAATCGTCGTGGTCGTGGTCGTGGTCGCCACCTTCTTCATGGGTGTGGGCCTGGCCCCCGTCCATGCCGGCGCCGAAGCGGTGGTCGGCCAGGCGGTGCGCTTCGGCCGGCGGGGGTGCGTCGTCTTTGTTGGACATCAGTAGAAGGCGTCGAAATGGATTTGCGAGGGTGGCACGCCGGCATCGAGCAGCATGCGCTGGACCGCGGTTGCCATCACGGGCGGGCCGGCGAAATAGACCTCCATGCCAGCGAGCTGCGACCCCAGGCGCCGCTGCACTTCTTCGTGCACGAAGCCGACCGGGCCGGTCCACGCGGAGCCTTCACCGGCGGCCGGGGGATTGGAGACGACGGCGACATGGCGCAGGCGCTCGGCCGCACCGGGCAAGGCGCGCAGCACATCTTCGCCGCACAGGTCGGCGACGGTGCGCGCGCCGTAGAAGAAGTGCAGCGTGCGCTCGGACAGATGCGGCTCGATCATCGCCGCGCGGGCGATCGAGAGCATGGGCGCGAGGCCCGAGCCGCCGGCGATGCAGACGATGTCGCGCGGCGCATCACGACGCAGCCACGCCATGCCATAGGGTCCGTCGAGATCGATCCGCGCGCCGATCGGGAGCGCATCGAAGAGAGCCGCGCTGCCGTGTCCGCCGGGAACTCGCCGGACCTGAAACTCCCAGGTCATGCCGTCGCCAGCGAGGTTGCTCATCGACCAGGCGCGCGCGCCGGCCACGCCGGGCAGGTAGGCGAGCGCGTACTGGCCGGGCTCGAAGAAAAGCGGCTGCTCGAGCCGGAAGGCGAACTCGTGCAGGTCGTGGGTCAGATCGCGGCGCGACTGCAGCACCGCGCCGACATGGCGCGGCCGGTGCTTTGGTTCACAGCGCGGGTCCAGACGCAGCTTGACGGCGCAGTCGCTGCGCGGTTCGGCCTGGCAGCCGAGATAACGCTTGCGCGATCGGTCGC
>JBDSEG010000008.1:0-2564 GCA_039920165.1 Burkholderiaceae bacterium | reverse complement strand
CGGTTGGGCGGTCGGCATCGGCGTCCCCGCCAAGAGCGTCGAGGCCGGCGCTTGGCGTGCCCTCGCTATCGGCCTGCTGGGTGTGGGCGTCTCACTACTGCTGGCGCTGTTGCTTGCTCGGCTGCTCGCTCGTCGCATCATCGAGCCGGTGGCGCTGCTCGCGGCCCAGGCGCGCGCGCTGCGGCGCGGCGACTACAGCTCGTCACTGCAGCACACGCAACCCGGAGCCCCGGGTCTGCCGCCCTCCGAGGAGGCGACTGCGCCCACCGACGCAGCGCTGCCCGGCGACGACGCGCCCGGATCGACGAGCCTGGCCATGCGGGAGCTGTGCGAACTGCAGCACGCCCTCGACGACGCTGCACAGGCGATGCATGCGCTCGGCCGGGCACGTGCGCAGGCCGAAGGCGCGAATCGCGCCAAGGACGAGTTCCTGGCGATGCTCGGCCACGAACTGCGCAATCCCCTGAGTGCGATCACCAGCGCCGCGCAACTGCTGCGCATGCGGCCCGAAGGCGCCCCTGCGATCTTGGCCCAGGGTGTGCTGCAGCGGCAGACCGCGCATCTGACCAAGCTGGTCGACGACCTGCTCGACGCCAGTCGGGTCAGCCGCGGCAAGATCGAGCTCGAGCGGCGGCCGCTCGATTTCGCCGCACTGGTGCAGCGGGTGGCAGTGCAGGTGGTCGGCAGCTCGCCCAGGCACCAGCTCGATCTGCGGCTCGATCCGGCCTGGGTGTCAGGCGACGACACGCGGCTCGAGCAGATCGTTACCAACCTGCTGAGCAATGCGCTGCGCTACTCGCCCGACGGCGGCGCCATCCAACTGGTGCTTGCACGCGACGCCGACCGCATTGTGCTCACCGTGCGCGACGAAGGCGTCGGCATTGCAGCCGAGCTGTTGCCCCGCATGTTCGAGCTCTTCGTGCAAGGCGATCGCGGCCCCGCACGGTCACAGGGCGGCCTGGGCATCGGCCTCACGCTCGCACACCGGCTCGCCGAGCTGCACGACGGGCGGCTCGATGCCCACAGCGACGGCGAAGGACAAGGCAGCACGCTCACGCTGACGCTGCCGAGCATCGAGCCGCTGTCGGGCAGTGAGCCGGCCCCGCTGCCTGCCGGCGCCGGCACCGGTGCAGTGCGGCGGCTGGATGTGCTGCTGGTCGACGACAACGACGACGGTCGGAGGATGCTGCGCGAAGTGCTCGAAGGCGCAGGCCACCGGGTGCTCGAAGCCGCGGACGGGCCACAGGCCCTGGAGCAGGCAATCACCGGGACGTTCGACGTCGCGCTGATCGACATCGGACTGCCCGGCATTGACGGCCTGGAGGTGGCCAGGCGGTTGCGCCGCATGGGACCGCGGCTCGCGACGACGCTGCTGGTGGCGATCACGGGCTACGGCGCGCCGGAGGATCACGCCCGCAGCCGCGAGGCCGGCTTTGACCTGCACGTGGTCAAACCAGTCGACGGCGTCGGCCTGCTCGACCAGGTGCAGAGCCTGCTGCTGCAGGCACGGTAATTCGCCCCGAGCGCGGTCAGTGCGCCGCGATGATCTCATTGAGCAACGGGCTGCGCCCGGGACCGGCGCCCAGCTGCAGCGCGCCCGCGCCCTGCCCTTGCGGGCACGCGCAGGCACTCCCGGGCTGTCGGTGAAGCGCGCCGTGATCTCTCATCGGGTGAGGACTTGCGGAGCTGACCGTCCACGTTTCCTTTGATGTGTTTCGCACGACCACCGGGCCAGGCCCTGTAGGCCTGGTTTCAAGGACACCTTTCCATGGCCCACGACGCCATCCCACCCCCTCTGCGACTTGCAATCCGCCGCCGTGGACCGACATAGGGAAGTCCATGGGCCGCACCAGCTTGTTTCTGTTTTCAGCCGTTCTGCATGGCTATGCAGGCCTGCGGCTGCTGCCCGCGCTGACCGATTGGCCAGCGCTCGCGATCCCGTTCTCGCTGGCGCTCTCCATGTCGGCGCTCCTGCTGCCGTTGGCGTTGGTCGGGCGCCGTCTGGCCACCTCACCGGGCCGCCGTATGGCACTGGCCTGGGCCGGCATGCTGGCGATGGGCTGGTTCTCGTCGCTGTTCGTGTTCACGCTGCTGCGCGACGGCCTGTTGCTGCTCACCGCGTTGACCCGGCTGCTGTGGCCTGACAGCGTTTCGGTGGCGGCTGTTGCCCTGCCTTCAGCGCTGCTGGTGGTGGCCGCAAGTCTGGTCGCCACCGCGGTTGGCGCCTGGAATGCTCGCCGCACCGCCGCCGTCGTGCGGGTGGACGTGCCGATCGCCGGACTGCCTTCCGACCTGCACGGCTTCACGATCGCGCAGATCAGCGACATCCACGTCGGCCCGACCATCCGCGCCAACTACGTGAAGGCCATTGTCGACCGCGTGAACGAACTGCAGGCGGACATGGTGGCCGTCACCGGGGATCTGGTCGACGGCAGCGTGGCCGAGTTGGCGGCCCACGTCGCGCCGCTGGCAGCATTGACATCGCGCCACGGCAGCTTCTTCGTCACCGGCAACCACGAGTACTACAGCGGTGCCCATGCCTGGATTGCCGAGCTTCGGAGGCT
>JBDSEG010000007.1:0-26088 GCA_039920165.1 Burkholderiaceae bacterium | reverse complement strand
CTGCGACGGCAGTTCGACGAAGTCGCGCCGCACATTGGTGCCCGACAGGCGCTCGTACGTGACGTTCGACAGCAGCCCGTGCAGGCCGTGGCCGAACTCGTGGAAGAGCGTGCGCGCATCCTCGAAGCTGAGCAGCGTCGGCTCGCCCGGCGCGCCCATTGCGAAATTGTTGTTGTTGACGACGATTGGCGTCACAGCCCCGCCGTTGCGCGACTGCAGCCGGTACGAACTCATCCAGGCGCCGCTGCGCTTGGTGGCGCGCGCGAAGTTGTCGTGCAGGAATAAACCGATCAGCGCATCGGCGCCATCGCGAACTTCGTAGACCTTGACGTCGGGGTGATACGTTGCGACGCCGGGCTTTTCGACCATGCGGACACCGAACAGGCGGCGCGCGCAGTCGAACGCCGCTTCGATCATGCGGGGCAGCGGGAAATACGGCTTGATCTCGGCCTCGTCGAGCTGGTACCGCTGCTGGCGCAGCTTCTCGGCGTGATAGCGCCAGTCCCAGGGCTCGATGCGCGCAGGCTCGCCGGCAGCCACCGCAATCTCTTCCAGGGCAGCGCGTTCGCGCAACGCACGCTCCCGCGCCGGCACCCATACTTGTTGCAGCAGGAAGGCGACCGCTTCCCGGTTTTGCGCCATCGAATCGGCCAGCGCGTAATCGGCGTAGTTCGTCTCGCCGTGCAGGCGCGCCTGTTCGTTGCGCAGGGAAAGAATTTCTCGCGCCACCGGCCGGTTGTCTCCAGCACCGTCGCACTGGCCACGCCTGGTCCAGGCCCGGTACGCCTGCTCGCGCAGATCGCGACGCTTCGAGAAAGTGAGGAAGGGAACGATGTGCGAGCGCGACAGCGTGATGACGTGCGCATCGGCCACACCCCGGTCGAGCGCAGCCTGGCGGGCCGCCGCTCGGACGAAATCGGGTAGGCCGGCGAGATCGGCTTCGCCGCGCAACTCGAGAAGGTACGCCGATTCCTCGGCCAGCACGTTCTGCGCGAAGCGGGTCGTCAGTTCGGCCAGGCGCTGCATGATTTCACCGTAGCGCACCTGTGCGTCGGGTGCGAGCTTGGCTCCGGCGCGGACGAATTCGAGATGCACGCGTTCGACCAGGCGCAGGGCCTCCGGCGTCGGCGCCAGTTCGGCGCGGCGCGCATGAACCGCGTCGACGCGCGCGAACAACGCGCGGTGCATGAAGACCGCATTCGAATGCGCGGCAAGTACCGGCGCCAGATCACGTTCGACCGCCTGCAGCGCAGGCGAGGTCTCGCTGGACGTGAGGTTCCAGAAGACGCTCTCGACACGCTGCAGATCGCGTCCGCTGCGGTCGAAGGCGGCAACGGTATTGTCGAAATCGGCCGGCCGGGTATCCGAGCCGATGGCATCTATCTCGGCCCGGTGCCGCGCGCACGCGACCTCGAACGCCGGCCCGAAATGCTCCGGGAGGATCGCTTCGAAGGGCGGCAGCCCGTAGGACGTGGTCCAGGGTTCGAGCAGGGGGTTCGGCGGTTTCGTCATAGCGGTTCGATTCAATCAGCGACGGGTTCGCGCATGGTCACGAATTCTTCCGCAGCGGTCGGGTGAATGCCCAGCGTCGCGTCGAACACCGCTTTGGTGGCGCCGGCTTTCATCGCGACCGCGAAGCCCTGGATGGTTTCGCCCGCATCAGCGCCGACCATGTGCAGCCCCACGACGCGATCGGTCTTCCTGTCGACGACCAGCTTCATCAGCGTGCGTTCGCTGCTGCCCGACAGGGTATGGCGCAAGGGCTTGAACTCGCTGCGGAAGATCCGCACTGCGCCGAGTTCGGCGCGCGCCTGCTCCTCGCTGAGCCCGACCGTGCCGACATTCGGATGCGTGAAGACCGCGGTCGGGATGAGGCTGTAGTCGAGCCGGCGTTCGCCACTCCCAAAGAGTCGATCGATCAGCACCATCGCCTCGGCGAGTGCGACCGGCGTCAGCGCAAAGCGGTCGATCACGTCGCCCACCGCGTGGATCGATGCGACATTGGTCGTGTAGCGGACATCGACGATGACCGCGCCGTTCAGAGCCAGCGCGACACCGGCCTCGGCCAGTCCGAGCCCGGCGGTATTCGGATCGCGACCGGTCGCATACAGAATCGCATCGGCGCCGACGTGCCCGCCCTCTTCCAGAGTGGCGAGCAGGCCGTCGCCGACGCGCTCGATGCGGCTCACATGCGCATGCGTGCGCAGATCGACGCCCTTCTTGCGCATCTCGGCAGCGACGAAATCGCGCACGTCGTGATCGAAGCCGCGCAGGATCTGCTCGCCGCGATAGAGCTGCGTCACCTGCGAACCGAGGCCGCGAAAGATTGAGGCGAATTCGCTCGCGATATAGCCGCCGCCCACCACCAGAAGGCGGCGCGGAAATTCACGCAGGTCGAAGATCTGGTCCGAGGTGATCGCAAGATCGCGCCCCGGCAGCGGGGGCACCACCGGCCGTCCGCCGGTCGCGACCAGAATGTGCTCGGTCTCGAGGTGCTGCCCGCCGACCTCGACGGCATGCGCGCCGACCACCTTCGCGCGCCCGCGCAGCAGCGTCGCCCCGGCATTCACGAGCAGATTTTCGTAGACGCCGTTCAGCCGCGTGATCTCGCGCGCACGGTTGGCCTTCAGCACTTCCCAATCGAATGCCGGTGCCTGCACCGGCCAGCCGAAGCCGTGCGCCTCTTCGAAGGACTCGGCGTAGTGGGCGGCAAAGCTGTACAGCTTCTTCGGGATGCAACCGAGGTTGACGCAGGTGCCGCCGAGCGGCGCATCTTCCGCCACCGCGACGCGCGCCCCGCGCTGCGCTGCCATGCGCGCGGCGCGAACACCGCCGCTGCCGGCGCCAATCACGACCAGGTCGTATTTCCCGTCCGCCATCGTCAGCCTCCGCCTCAGTCGCCGGCCGAGAGGCCCTGCGTCAATAGGTGTTCGACGAGCGCATTCATGCCGCCCTCGACCGCCGCCGCGCGTTCGTTCAGGCGGCGCGTCAAGTCCAGCGGCAGCTTGCAGGCGAAAGGCACGAGTCCGGCCGCGGCGTCGAGTCGGCGCTGCTCGCGTTTGTCGGTCGCGGCCGCCGCCCCCTGAGCGAATCGGTCGGGGATGACGGCCGATCGCATCGAACCGTCGATCTTCTTGGCCTTGCTCTTTTCGAGATCGGTCTTCTTCATGCTCATCACTGTTCCTGGCTGTCTCTCACGTCGAGCGGGCGATTGTCGCTGTGATGCGCTCTGGTCTAATCGACCGACTTCACGCACGCCCCCCATGGCGATCAAAGCCACCATCTTCAAAGCCAGCCTGCAGATCGCCGATATGGACCGCAGCCTCTACGCCGACCATGCACTGACGATCGCGCGCCATCCATCGGAAACCGACGAGCGCCTGATGATTCGCCTGCTCGCCTTTGCGCTGAATGTTCCTGCCAACGCCGACCAGGGCGGACTCGAATTCGGCAAGGGGCTGTGGGATGTCGACGAGCCCGAGCTGTGGCAGCGCGACCTGACCGGGCGCGTCGTGCACTGGATCGAGATTGGGCAGCCGGACGACAAGCGCATGCTCAAGGCCTGCGGACGCTCGGACCGCGTCAGCGTCATAAGCATGAGCCACAGCACGCCGATCTGGTGGGCCGGCGTCGCCGGCAAGTTGGCGCGCACGCGTAACCTGGAGGTCTGGCAGATCGACGCACCGCAGAGTCAGGCACTCGCCGGGCTGGCGCAGCGCAGCATGCAGCTTCACCTGACGGTGCAGGACGGCACCGTCCACATGGCAGACAGCGCGCAAAGCGTCGAACTGGTGCCGACGAGGCTGATGTGAACCCGACCCTGGACCCGCGTTCCGTCGACGTTCTCGACTTCTGGTTCGGCGCACCCCACAGCGCCGAATTCGGCAGCTCGCGCAAGATCTGGTTCACCAAGGATGCGGCCTTCGATGCGCAGATCCGCGAGCGCTTCGGCCCGCTCATCGACGCGGCGCTGATCGGGCGTCTGCTGGAATGGCAGACCCATCCGCGCTCGGCGCTCGCGCGCATCCTGGTGCTCGATCAGTTCACGCGCAATGCCTTCCGTGAGACGCCTCGTTCCTTCGCCGGCGATGCACTCGCGCTCTCCGCGGCGCAGGCGCTGGTCGCGAGCAGCGGCGACCTGGTGCTGGCGCCGGTCGAGCGCGGCTTCGCGTACCTGCCGTTCGAGCACAGTGAAAACCTCGCCATGCAGGACGAGGCTTTGCGTCTGTTCGGTCGGCTGGCGAACGATGCACCGCAGCAAGCGTCACTGCTCGACTGGGCACAGCGACATCACGCGATCGTCGCGCGCTTCGCCCGCTTCCCGCACCGCAACGACATCCTCGGTCGTGCGTCGAGCGACGAGGAAATCGAATTTCTGAAGCAGCCCGGCTCCGGGTTCTAACCCCCATGGCCAGGGCCGCCACCGCTTGTCCTACAATTTGGTGCGGCATTTTCCGATACGCCATGAAGGTGTCGGAGGGGGCTGGAGCCGCATGCTGTCGTAGAGACTGCGTGCATTCGCAATTACGCTGAATGGAATCTCTATGAAAACCAATCTCTCCCTGACCGCCATCGCCATGTCGGTATTCGCCATGGTTGCTGCCAATGCGCAAACAGCCGCCACCTCGCCCACCCGCGCCGAAGTCAAGGCCGAAGCGGCCAGCGCGGTCAAGGCCGGGGAAACCAACCTCGGCGAGCGCGCCAGCAAGAACCAGGACAAGGGTACCAAGCGTACTGCCAGCGTTGAGTCGCGCGCCGAAGTCAAGACCGACGCCAAGGCCGCCGTCAAGTCTGGCGAAAACAACCTTGGCCAGCGTGCCACCAAAGATCAAGACAAGGGTCCCAAGCGCACGGGTTCGACCAAGTCGCGTGACGAGGTGAAGGCCGAAACCCGGGCAGCGGTTAAGGCCGGAACGGTGCCCAAGGGCGAAGAAGGAGTCGTTGACCAGAATAAGGGTGCCCGTAAGCCGTAGGATGGCTTGATTGGCTTAATGCCATGATCGGATAAAAATGGCGCCTCACAAGGCGCCATTTTTGCGTCCGGTCACGGAACAGAAAAATGTCAGGCGTGCCGAAGACCCACTGCCGCGACACCGGCGATGACGATCTGTTCGTCCTCGTCGCCGGTGCCGCCCGACGCGCCTACACCGCCGATCACGAGGCCATCTTCGCCATGGATCAGCACCGCTCCGGTCTGTGCAATGAATTTCTGAAGTGAGGCGGCCGAGACCGCATTGAAAAATGCCGGCAGATCCTTGGCGCGCTGGGTCAGAACCCGCGAATTCACACCCATGCCGATCGCGGCCGCTGCCTTGCCGAGTGCAATGTCGAGCCGCAAGGCCGAAGCGCCTTGCTCGCGCGCACTCGCCACCACCTGAGCGGCGGCATCCACCACAACGATGCCCATTGGCTTGAAACCCTGCTCGCGTGCATGAACAAGCGCGGCTTCAATCAAGCGCAGGGCATCTGGAAGGGTGATCGACATGGCAGACCTTGAGGGGAAAAGGCCTGCATTGTGTCGCAACATCCGAGCGCACCGCGCCTGCGCGAAGCTCGTCGTTTAGGGTGAAACTTACCTGCGCGAGTTGGCTATAGCCGAAGCGCCGATGACCGCTGCGATGGCTGCTGCAGCGACGCCCACCCACATCGGATTTTCCTTGGCAAGGTCCACCGCTGCGTTGACTTTCGGGCGCAGCTTGTCGGCCGTGTCCTCGACCTGCGAACGCACGCGTTGCGCCAGATCGCTTGCCTGATCTCGCACTTCCGTCCAGGTGGAGGAAGCCGCGTCGCCGGCGTCGCTGGCCGCTTGCTTGATCTCACCACGCGAAGGCGCCCCTGCCATGGCGTCGCGCGCCCAACTCGTGAAGTGGTCGCGCAGATTTTTCATTTCGCCACGCGAAGGAGCCGCGGCGATGATCTCGCGAGCCCAGCCTCCGACCTGGTCGCGCAAACTGGCCAAATCTTCGCGCGTCGCCGCATTCGGCGTGGCGCGCTCGACCAGCGCCTGCGCCGACGACCGGCGGCTTCGCATGGTCAGCATCATCAAACCCATCAGGCCGGCGCCCGCAATGGCCGCCACCATGGCGGCGGACATCGGGTTGTCGCTGATGCTCTTCTGGATATCGATCGCACTCAGTGGCGCGGCGCCGAGGTCGACCGCGTAGTCGTCGGCCGCTGCCGAGATGTGCATGGTTTCGTTGGGCGAGTTCATTCGTTGCCTCCTGGTTGCAGATCGAAATTTTCGGCACGTCACGCAGGGGCGCGTATCGGAAAAGCCGGTTCGAACGCGTAGGACGCCGCGCCGCCCTCATCTGTCAGCGCCGGGCCGTAAGGGCGTCGCGCGCGAGGTTGTCGACCATCGCGAGCAGGCAGCGCCGCGTCGTAGCGATATCGGCATCCGCGAGGCCGGCAAGGGCGACCCGGTTCACCTCGCGAGCGAGCGGCACCAGCGCCTTCTCGAGTGCCCTGCCCTGCGGCGTCAGGCGCACATAGACGTTCTTGCGGTTGTCGGGGGCGTGCTCGAGAGAAACATAGCCGAGCGCAGCCATGGCGCGCAGAGCGACGAAGGTGGTCGGCTCCATCACGCCGGCCTCGATGCTCAACTCACGCTTGGTCAGCAACGCGACTTGCGTGTTGCCGGCGCTCGGCCCGTCGCTTTGCCACAGGATCCGTAGAAAGACCCAATGGCCCAGTTGCACGCCGTGTGCCGCCAGCCGCGCCTGCAGCGAGCGCGTGAACGCGCGCGAGGCATCCTTGACCAAGTGGGCCATCCGGTCGTCGGGAACCGCCTCGTGCCAGTGGCGCAGCACGCGCCCGGCGATCTCGGCTTCACGGTCGACCGATGCGGCGCGCCCCGGGCGGCCGACGGCCTTGGTTGCGGCGGTGCTGGTCACGCCAGTTCCACGTCGCGCTGGGTGCGCGCCGATTCGAGCATCGCGAGGCAGATCTGCAGCGTCGCGCGCGCCCACGCACCGTCGTGCAGCGGGGCGATACCGACGCGCACCGCTGCCACCAGTTCGTCGATCACCTCGAAACGCGGCACGGTGGGTGCGTCCAGCGCATGGCGACGCCGTTCGGTATCGCCGTAGACCCACACCGCGTCGGGCAGCGGGCGCACATCGCCGCGCTCGCAAGCGACGATGACGGGGCCGAAATGCTGGTGCAGTACTGGCGCCGCATCGTGCAACACCGGCCGGTGCTGGTCGCCGCCGTAGGTGCGTGCCGCCTTCAGGCGCGCCTCGGCCGAAGGGTCGGCGAGGGCGGCGAGCCGACGGCGGGTCTGCGCGTGCGTGTCGACATGTTTCGGCATTCCCATCTCGCCGACACCGCCGCACCACTCGTCGCTGTCGAAGTGGCCGTAACCGCTGTAGACGAGCGACGCGAAGGCGCCGCACTCGAACCACAGCATTGCGCTGTAGGCACCCTCGATCGGCCGTGCCGCGTCCCAGCGCCCGGTGCTGCAGCGAACCCGTAGCGCCCGGCTGCCGGCGAGCAGCCGAACCACGTCGACCTGGTGCGCGGCTTGGCTGAAGACGACGCCGCCGCCCGAGGCGGTGCTCAACTCGTCGGGCCGCCGCGGACGGTAGACATGGTCGGTGTAATTCAGCGCCTGGATCATGCGGACCCGCCCCAGATCACCGGATGCGATCAGCTCACGCGCTTTCAGATACGGCGTGTCGAAGCTATGGCAATGGCCGACCACCAGGCGCACGCCAGCGTGCGTGCAGGCGCCGACCATCGAGTCGCATTCGGCGAGCGTCAGCGCCATTGGCTTTTCCAGCAGCACGTGCTTGCCCTGCGCGGCGGCGATCCCGGTGTGCTGCGCATGCAGCGAATTCGGGCTCGCGACATAGACCACCTCGACCGTCGGATCCGCCGCGAGCTGCTCGACGTTCTCGTACGCTGGCCGGCCGAAATCACGCGCGAACTGCGAGCGCGCGGCCTCGCGCGGATCGCAGGCCGCGACCAGCTCGACGCGCGCATCGGCGGCGAAGGTGGGCAGCATCAGCGTGAAGGCGCGGCCGAGGCCGACGACACCGATACGCAGCGCTGGCCGCGGGGACGAGTACAGCTCGGCATTCGTTTGCATGGCATTCAACGCAGGAGCAGCAGCAGCGCCACGCCGACCAGGAAGCCGAGCAGGATGCGCCGGAACCAGCGTTCGCTCAAGCGGCTGCGCACGCGCCGGCCGATCAGAAGCCCGAGCGCCATCGGCAGCAGCGCGGCGACCGACAACATCGCATCAGTCGCGCTCACCCGGCCGTGCGCCGCCATCGAGCCGTACAGCGGTAGCGCGCCGGCAAGGTAAATGATGCTGATGCTGCCGACGAAGACATCGCGCGCCAGCCGCAGCGACAGCATGTAGGTGATGATGATCGGCCCGGTCAGCGACGAGACGCCGCCCAGCACGCCGGACATTGCCCCCACCCCCATGCTCCACCAGCGCTCGTGCGCGGGCGCCACAGACAGGTGCAGTGGCAGCGCCATCAGCGCCACCGCCAGGAGCACCACCCCGGCCAGTAGCGCGCGCAGCGTCGCCTCGGGCAGGTCGAGCGTCAGCGGTACGGTGACGAGCGTGGACAGCAGCAACGCGACGATGAGCGGCGCGAAGCGGCGCACACCCTGCCACGACAGCCCACCCTCGAATGCCTGCCAGATATTGGAGACGAGCACCGGCATCATCACCAGCGCGATCGACTGCGTAGCGGGTATCGCGAGCGACATCAGCGGAACGGCGACCAGCGGCAGACCGACGCCGAGCGTTCCCTTGACGACGCCGCCGAAAACGAAGACCACGAAGCCGAACGCCAGCAAGGCCGCGACGCTCACCGCGCCAGTCTCGTCGCAAGCCGCTGCTTCATGGGTTCGCGAATCATCGGCGCTCCATCAGATGCTGTAGGTCTCGTAGGTCGACGGATGGAACAGTTCCTCCACCGGTATCGGCCGGGCCGACAGGCCCTGCACATGGTGGTGACGAACGAAGGTTTCGAGCGTCCGGCGGTTCGCCGCCACGCCGTACGACCAGAAGTCAGCGCCCATGGTCTCGCGCGCGGCCTTCAGCTGCTCTTCGACGAAGGGCAGCGTCACCTTGGTCGCCGAGGTGTCGGAGAGCTTCTCGAGCGCCGCGTCCTTGGCCTGCGTGAAGGCCTTGGTGACCGCTCCGGGCAACCACGGGTGGCGTTCGGCGAGGGTCTTGCGGATCGCGCACACATGCATGATCGGAAAGACCCCGGTGCGCTTGAAATAGTCCTTCGCGACCGCGGTTGGATCGTCGAACAGCCAGCCGACATTCGGGTTCGCCAGCGCCGCAGCGCCGGGCGGGCGCGGCGCGATGAAGCCGTCGATCTCGCCACGGTCAAGCAGTTCGGAAATCGTCGTTCCTTCGGGCGCATCCTCGATCCGCACATCGGCCGGCAGCTGCAGCTTGATCTTCTCGGGCCGCCCCGGCGACTCGATGCCGCCGCGCACCCAATTGACGTCAGCAGGCCGGACGCCGAAATCGTCGGCCAGGATGGCGCGCGCCCAGACGTGCGCCGTGAGCTGGTATTCGGGCAGCCCGATGCGCTTGCCCCTCAGGTCTTCGGGGCGCTTGATGCGATCCTTGCGCACATAGATCGACGTGTGGCGAAATGCGCGCGACAGAAACACCGGCACCGCGATATAGGGGCAATCGCCCTTCGAGTGCTTCACCAGATAACTGGAGAACGAGAGCTCACTGACATCGAAGTCGCCGCTTCGCATCGCGCGAAAAAACATCTCCTCTGGCGATAGCGTCATGAAGACCGGGTCGACGCCGTCGATCTGCACGCTGCCGTCGAGCAGCGCGCGGGTGCGGTCGTAGTCGCCCATCGCGATCGAGAGCTGAAGCTTGGACATGGTGCCTGCCTGCCGATACTTAGACGACTAAGTATATCGAGCCCGTGCTGCCACGACATTCGACGGCGCATGCGGGTCTGCCGCGGCGCGCTTAGCATCGCGATCCTGCCTGCGGCCCCACTTTATCGATGACCGACCTGTACCGCGAACCCGAACCCGTCGTCCACACCCTCGCGAACGGCGTTCGCGTCGTCGCCATTCCCGCCCCGCACGTCGACAGCGCGAGCGTCAGCGTTTTCGTCCGCACGGGCAGCCGCAACGAGAGCGCCCGCCTGGCCGGGATCAGCCATTTCGTCGAGCACATGGCGTTCAAGGGCACGCACGCGCGCGACTGCCGCCAGATCAACCTCGATGCCGAACAACTCGGCGCCGAGGTCAATGCACACACCGACAAGGACCACACGGCCTACCACATGCTCGGGCGGGCGCGAGATGCCTCGGCCTTCATCGCAATGCTCGGCGACATCGTTCGCAACAGCAGCTTTCCGCCCGCCGAGATCGAGCGCGAGCGCCAGGTCATCCTGCAGGAATATATCGAGGACGAGGACGATCCGCTGTCGACCGCGTTCAAGCTTTTCGACAGCGCCTGCTACCCCGCGCATGCGCTCGCGCGGCCGGTAATCGGCACGCGCGCTGGCATCGAGCGCCTCACGCGCGCCGACCTGCTCGACTATGTGGGCCGGCAGTACAGCGGGGCCAACGTGGTGGTGGGCGTGGCCGGACGGATCGACCCGCAGCGCGCGCTCGCCGACGTGGAGGCGGCGTTCGCTTCGATGCCGCGTGGCGCGCCGAACCGGATCGAAGCGCCGGTCTACGTCGGCGGCGTGCGGACCCGGCGCGTTGCCGGCAGCAGCCAGAGCCATGTCGTTCTCGGCTACCCGACACCCACGCTGCTGCAGGACTACCAGGCCAGCGTGGTCGCCGCCGCGGTCTTCGGCGAAGGGATGAGCTCGCCGCTGATGCACGAGTTGCGCGAACGCCGAGGCCTCGTGTACTACGCCGCGTGCTCGGCCGACGTGAGCGACCTGTGCGGCCAGTTCGTGATCGAGGCCTCGACCACGCCAGAGCACCTCGACGAATTTTTCACCGAGGTGATGCGTCTGCTGCGCAGTCATGCCGAGGGGATCGACGACGATGCGCTGGCGCGGGCCCGCAACCAGATCGCGGTGCGCCGTCTGCGCGAACAGGAGCGTGGCTTCCGCCGGCTCGAGGACGCGGCGCAGGATCTGTACGTGCACGGCCGGATCCGATCAGCCGACGAGGTCGAGGCCGCGATCGAATCGGTCGACGCGAGCCAGGTGCGCGATATCTTCCAGCGCATGTTGCAAAGCGGCGCCGCGCTCGCTCTGGCCGGCAAGGTGCCGGCGGGTGCGCGCGAGCGGCTGCAGACGCTGGCGTCACCTGCGATCCGTTGAATGACATCGAAACCGGGGGTCGCGAAGGCCAGCGCATCGGCCTAGGATGGCCTGGACGGTGGCGCGGCGAGTCGACGACCCGAGCCGAACAGACCGGCAGCAACCCGTGCCGGCACCGTCGCCACCCCCTTGATCCAGCGCGCCGGCAAGCGCATCGCGCGTGCGCCGACGTGTTCGGCCGCGCTGGTCAACAATCCGCGCCATGACCCCAGGAACCGAGTCCGACCCCGGCCGCGCTGCGCCGCCTCCTGGCGATGCCATCGTCTCGATCCGCGGACTGAGCAAGACCTATGCGACGGGCTTCCGGGCCCTGGCCCACGTCGACCTCGATATCCGTCGCGGCGAGATCTTCGCGCTCCTGGGGCCGAACGGCGCCGGCAAGACGACGCTGATCAGCATCGTCTGCGGCATCGTCGGCGCGAGCGCCGGAACGGTCGTGGCCGACGGCCACGATATCGTCACCGACTACCGCGCCGCTCGCAGCAAGATCGGCCTCGTGCCGCAGGAAATCTCGACCGATGCCTTCGAGACCGTGCACCACACGGTCAGCTTCAGCCGCGGCCTGTTCGGCCGCGCGCGGAACCCCTCCTTCATCGAGAAGGTGCTGCGCGACCTGTCGTTGTGGGACAAGAAGGATGCGCGTATCCGCACCCTGTCGGGCGGCATGAAGCGCCGCGTCATGATCGCCAAGGCGCTCAGCCACGAGCCGACCATCCTCTTCCTCGACGAGCCGACCGCCGGTGTCGACGTTGAACTGCGGCGCGACATGTGGGTGATGGTGCGCGGGCTGCAGCGCAGCGGCGTGACCATCATCCTGACCACTCATTACATCGAGGAGGCCGAGGAGATGGCGCAGCGCATCGGGGTGATCCGCCGCGGCGAGCTGATCCTGGTCGAGGAGAAGGCGGTGCTGATGCAAAAACTCGGCCGCAAGCAGCTCACGCTCGCACTGCAGAACCGGCTCGAAGAGGTGCCGGCCGAACTCGCGCCGTACCGGCTCGCGCTTGCCGGCAACGGGCACGAGATCGTCTATACCTTCGATGCGCGCGACGAGCACGCCGGCATCGCCGCGCTGCTGCGCCGCCTGGGCGAACTCGGGATCGGCTTCAAGGACCTGCACACGGCGCAGAGCTCGCTGGAAGATATCTTCGTCAGTCTGGTGAACCCCACGGCGCAGGCCACCGCATGAATCTGCCCGGCGTCCGCGCCATCTACGGCTTCGAGATGGCCCGCACCTGGCGCACGCTGTTGCAAAGCATCGCCGCGCCGGTGATCTCGACCTCGCTGTATTTCATCGTCTTCGGCTCGGCCATCGGCTCGCGCATGGCGCAGGTCGACGGCGTGAGCTACGCCGCCTTCATCGTGCCGGGTCTGACCATGCTGGCGATCCTCACGCAAAGCATCTCGAATGCGTCGTTCGGCATCTATATGCCCAAGTTCTCCGGAACGATTTACGAGATGCTGTCGGCGCCGGTTTCGCCGCTGGAGATCGTGATCGGCTACGTCGGCGCGGCGGCGAGCAAGTCGATCCTGCTGGCGCTCGTCATTCTCGCGACGGCACGACTGTTCGTCGACTACTCGATCGTGCACCCGGTGTGGATGTTCGCCTTCCTGGTGCTCACGTCGGTCACCTTCAGCCTGTTCGGTTTCATCATCGGCATCTGGGCCGACGGCTTCGAGAAGCTGCAGATCGTGCCTGCGATGATCGTGACACCACTCGCCTTTCTCGGCGGCAGCTTCTATTCCATCAACATGCTGCCTGCGCCCTGGCATCAGGTGAGCCTCGCGAACCCGGTGGTCTATCTGGTGAGCGGATTTCGCTGGGCCTTCTACGGCACCTCCGACGTGAGCGTGGGCGTCAGCCTGGCGATGACGATGGTATTCCTCGCCGCTTGCCTGGCCGTGATCGGCCTGATCTTCAAGACCGGCTACCGGCTCAAGGCGTGACTGACATGACTTCTTCTTCCTCGAGCGCTATGAGCACATTGCAAGACCGCCTGAAGGCGCTGTCGCCCACCGATCTGAAGGGCATGCGGCGCGGCATCGAGAAGGAAAGCCTGCGCGCCAATCCCGACGGCTCGCTCGCGCTCACGCCGCACCCGGCCGCGCTCGGCTCGGCGCTCACGCATCCGCACATCACGACCGACTTCTCGGAGTCGCAGATCGAGCTCGTCACCGGCGTTCACACTAGCGCCGAAGCGTGCCTGGCCGAGCTGACGCTGATCCACCAGGGCGTGCTGCGCGTCATCGGCAACGAGGTGCTGTGGGTCGGCAGCATGCCGTGCGGGTTGCCGGTCGCCGAGGCGATCCCGATCGGGCGCTATGGCTGGTCGAATGTCGGGCGCTCCAAGAGCGTGTACCGGATGGGCCTCGGGCACCGGTACGGGCGGCGCATGCAGACGATCTCGGGCATCCACTACAACTGGTCGATGCCGGGCATCACGACCGAGCGCTACTTCGACCTGATCCGCAATTTCCGCCGCCACGCCTTCTTGCTGCTGTATCTCTTCGGCGCCTCGCCGGCACTGTGTTCGAGCTTCGTCGCCGAGCGGGCGCACGAGCTTCAGGTGCTGCGCCATAACACCCTCTACATGCCGCACGGCACCTCGCTTCGCATGGGGCGCCTGGGCTACCAGAGCGATGCGCAGGGCACGCTCGCGGTCAGCTACAACAGCCTGGAACGCTATGCCGCCTCGCTGCAGGATGCGCTCACGCGGCCCTACCCGGCCTACGAGCGCCTGGGCGTCCTGAACCCGGGCGGCGACTACAACCAGCTCGCGACCAGCCTGCTGCAGATCGAGAACGAGTTCTACGGCACGATCCGGCCCAAGCGCGTGACGCGCCCCGGCGAACGTCCGCTGCACGCGCTGCGCGAGCGCGGGGTCGAATATGTCGAGGTGCGCTGTATGGACCTTGACCCGTTCGAGCCGGTAGGCATCGCCGCGCCAACCTTGCGCTTTCTCGATATCTTCCTGCTGCACTGCCTGCTCGCCGACAGCCCCGCCGATACGCCCGAGGAGATCGCCGCGCTCGCACGCAACCAGCACCGGGTCGCGGCGCGCGGGCGCGAGCCCGGGGTGCGTCTGGAGCGCGACGGCAGCGAGATCGCCCTCGCCGATTGGGGCCGGCAGGTGCTCGACGTATGTGCGCCGATCGCAAACGCACTTGACGCCGGCACGGGTGACACGCTCCACCGCGAGGCGCTCGCCGATGCGCTGGCCGCACTCGACAACCCCGACGCGCTGCCGTCGGCGCGCGTGCTCGCATCGATGCGCGACGAGCACGACAACTCGTATGTGCACTTTGCCCGGGCGCATTGCGACGCGACCAAGCAGGCCTTGCTCGCGCTGCCGCTCGACCCCGACGCGCAGGGGACGATGGACGCGCTGGCGCGCGATTCGATGGCTGAGCAAAAGCGCATCGAGGCGAGCGACCGGCTGCCGTTCGACCGCTATCTGAACGAATACCTCGCGCCCGACAACCTGTTCCCGAACGCCCACCGCTGAGGCGGCGGTCGCGTCGTCCCGTCACGCCCTCAGGCGTCACTGTGGTGGTGATCGGCTTGCGGCTGCGTTGCTGCAGGCTGCGGCGACGGCGCAGTGGCGGGCGTGCGCGGGCGCGCCGCATCGCTCGCGAGTTCGCGCTGCAGGTATTGCAGCCGCATCAGCTCGGCGCGAATCGCCGGCGAGAAGCCGGTGCGCCCGCCGCGCTCATCGATCATCAGCATGTCGATCGCGTTGGCCGCGGTGCGCGAATCCGCCCACACCTCGGCCAGTCGATTGACAATGCGCGGATGCCGCGAAGCGAGGCGCCGCGGTTGCGCATGCTGGGGCAGGTGCTCTAGCCAGGCCTGTGCCGCAGCGCCGAGCAACTGGTCGTCGCCCGACTGCGAGGTGCGCAGCGCGGCCCACTCGCCTGCGGCGTCTTCGCTCGCCGGGGGCGCAGGACGCGACCCGATCGATCGAAGCAACGCTTGACCCAAGGTCCGGAGCCGACGCAACACTTGACATCCATTCGCTTGCGACCGATGGGCCGATGCCGGCGTATCGGTGCGCTGCCGTGCAAGTTGAGGCGCGCGCGGCTGCGAGCGGGCGCCGCGTGGGTTTTGTCGCGGTTCGTTCGGGGTGATCGCCGGGATCGGCGCGCCGTGCGCGAACGCTCAGCGCCGACCTGGCGGGTCGGGAACGGAGTGCATCTCGAGCGGCGCGCCAGCCGCAGCCCAGGCGTCGAGCCCGCCTTCGAGTAGTCGGGTATCGGCGAAGCCCGCGCCCGCCAGCACCCGTGCCGCCTGCGCCGCCGAAACTTCGTTCGGGCAATTGCAGTACAGCACCACGGCCAACTCCTTCGGCAGCTCGCCGGCGCGGCGGCCGATTTCGCGCAACTCGATCGCGATCGCCCCCGGCACCCGCCGCGGATCGAGGCGAACGCTGGTCGCCGAGCGCACGTCGACCACCGTCGGCATCGCGTCGGCATCGAGCATCGCACGCAGTTCGGCGACGCTCAGGCGCGGCATGGCGAGCGCGAGCAGCAGGCCGCGCCGGCGCACCCAGCGCACGCCGAGGTAGACAGCAAACAGCGCCTGTGCGACGCCGCCGGTCAGCAGCCCCACATTCGCGAGCGTCTCGAGCAGCGCCTGCAGCTGTCGGCTGAAGACGATGCCGAGGGCGAGAAAGACGGTCGTCCACAGCGCTGCGCCGACGGTGTCGAAAGCCAGGAAACGCGCCGTCGACATGCCCAGGGCGCCGGCCATCGGCGCGGCGATGGTCGAAACGCCGGGGACGAATTTGGCGGCCACGAGGGCACCGCCGCCCCAGCGGGCGATGAAGTTCTCGCTTTGGCGCACGCACGAGTCGGGCGACAGCGAAAGCCGGCACAGGACCCGCATGACGCGCAAGCCGTAGCGCCGTCCAGCGACGAACCAGACCGCATCGCCGAGCAGGTTGGCGACGATCGCGCCGGCGACTACCGCGACCTGCGTGGCCGTGCCCCACATGCCGAGTGCACCCACCATCACCACCACCGGCGCCGCCGGTACGGGCAGACCCAGGCGCGCCGCGAAGGTCGATGCAAAAACCAGCAGCACGCCGTGCTGGGCGGCCAATGCGAGAAGGGTGTCCATGCGGGAATCGTGCGAAAGTTCGGGCGAGCTGCCGCGACCCACCGAAGCGCACCGAGAATTCGGCTTGGTGCACGGCAGGATTGCGAATGATGACGGATGGATGGAGATTGCGAGTCAAGCTGCTTGCCCAACGCTTCTGGCAGCCGACCAGCGCCTGCATGACGTGCATGCCGGGCAGCCTGTTCAATCTCGGCAGCCTGCCGCACTGGACGACGGCCCTGGGGACGGGCGTGGCGACCGGGCTGCTTGTCCTGGTGCTGAGCTTCACGCCTGCGAAGGCGGTCTTTCGCAACCGGTTCGGCAATGCCGCCGCCGTCGCGTTGCTGACCACCGGCGGCGATGCGTGGTCGCACGCCAGCCACTATGCGATCGCGTGGGGCGAGCCGCTTCTGACCGGGCTCGTGTCGGGCCTGCTGGCGCTGGCAGCTTCGTATGTGTTCGAGGACCGTGCGCGCAGGGTGCGTGCACTTTGGGCGCGGCTTGGTTAGCCTACAAGATCCCGCGCAGCGCGAGCGCTGCTTCGCACAGCAGCGGCAGCATGCGAGCGACGAGCTGCTCGCGGGTATTCGGCAGCATCGTCATCGTCATGCCGATCGCACCCTTGCATTCGCCCTCGTGGTCGATCAGCGGCAAAGCGATGCCGCGCAGGGCGGGGTCGAGCTGCTGCTCGGTGACCCAGCAGCCCAGCGCACGCGAAGCTCTCGTCCATCGCAATTTCAGCGGAAACCCGCAAAGGGTGCGCTGATCGCGCAGCCTGCGCGATGATCGCGCGAAATGGGGTCAGCACCTTGTGGTCAACCGGGCGCTGCCTATCGTTGCCGGCATTCCAACGCCAGCTGACCGACCGCGCATCCGAAGACACCGTGAAACTGCAACTGACCATCCTTGCCCGCATCGCCGCCGCGGCCACCCTGCTCGCCGCCAACGCCGCGCAGGCCCAGCAGACCGCCAAGCTCGCGATCCTGCAGGAGCTCTCTGGCGCCGGCGCATCGGCCGGGACGAATGCGAAGAACGGCGCCGAGATGGCGCTCAAGGAAATCAACGCGGCCAGCGGCATCCTCGGCCGCAAGATCGAGGCGACCGTGCCAGACACTCAGTCGAACCCGGGCGTGGCGAAGGGCCTGGCGACCAAGGCGGTCGACGATGGCGTGTTCGCGGTCATCGGCCCGACTTTCTTGGGTTCGATCATGGCCAGCATGGCCGAGACCAAGCGCGCCGAGATTCCCAACTTTACCGGCGGCGAAGCGGCGTCCATCACCCAGCAGGGCAATTCATGTATCTTCCGCACCCGCTTCACACAGACGACGGCGATGCCCAAGGTGGCGCGCTATGTCGCCAGTAACCTGAAGGCGAGGACGGTCGCGGTGACCTTCGTCAAGAACGATTTCGGCAAGGGCGGGAGCGACTCGTTCAACAAGGCGGCCGAAGCAGCGGGCATCAAGTTGGTGGAAGATATCTCGACCGATTCGGGCCAGGTCGATTTCTCGGCGCCCCATAAGCCTCCCGGCGAACTGCTTGCCGACCCGAATATCGAACGACTGGTCCTGGGCGGCGCGCACGCTTGCGCGGCGACGGCGACCACGCATTGACCGTGGACCACTACGCCGTTATCGGCAACCCGATCGCGCAGAGCAAGTCGCCGCTGATCCATGCTGCGTTCGCGCAGGCGCACGCGCAGGCGCTCGAATACGGGCGCCTGCTCGCCGAGCCGGACACCTTCGAATCGACGGTGCGTGGCTTCATCGCTACGGGCGGGCGCGGCATGAACGTGACGGCGCCGTTCAAGCTGCAGGCGTTCGGGCTGGCCGACGATCTGAGCGAGCGCGCGCGCCAGGCCGGCGCGGTGAATGCGCTCAGCTTCGAAGGCGGACGCATCCTCGCCGACAACTTCGACGGTGTCGGCCTCGTCGCCGATATCCAGCGCAACCTCGGCGTCGCGCTGCGCGGCAAGCGCGTGCTGCTGCTCGGCGCCGGCGGCGCCACACGCGGCGCGCTCCTCCCCCTTCTCGAGCAGGGCCCCGCGCAGGTCGCGATCGCGAACCGCGACCGCTCGCGTGCCGCTCAGCTGGTCGCTGAACTGCACCCGCGCGGACAGGTCATCACCGGCGGCTACCCCGATTTCGCGAAGCAGACCTTTGACGTGGTCGTGAACGCCACCTCGGCCAGCCTGCGCGGCGAGTTGCCGCCGCTCGCTTCGCAGATCTTCGCGCCGGGCTGCCTCGCCTACGAACTGGCCTATGGCAAGGGCCTCACGCCGTTTCTCCGCGTGGCGCGCGACGCGGGCGCGGGGCGGCTCGCTGATGGCGTGGGGATGCTGGTCGAACAGGCCGCCGAAGCCTTCGCCTGGTGGCGCGGCGTTCGCCCCGATACACGCGTCGTGATTGATCGCCTGACCGTGCCGCTCGAATGAAGACGGCGCAACAGCGATGAGCCCGACCCGCATCGCGATTGCCGGCGTGGGCAGCATCGGCGTCGCCCACCTGACGGCGTTGCAGACAAGCCCGCGTTGTCGCCTGAGTGCGCTGGTCGATCCGTCGCCCACCGCTCGCGCCCGCGCCGATGCAGCCGGCGTGCCGCTGCATGCGACGCTGGATGCGCTGTTCGCGGCCGAACGTCCGGACGGCGTGATCCTCGCAACGCCGAACCACCTGCTCGTTGCACAGGCGATGGCCTGCATCGACGCCAGCGTTGCGGTGCTGCTCGAAAAGCCGATCCCTGCGACGGTGGACGAGGCCGAGCGGCTGACGACGCACGCCGAGCAGGGTGGTGCCCGGCTGGTGATCGGCCACCACCGCGCACAGCCCGATCATGGTGAAAGCGCGCGAGGCGGTCATTTCGGGCCGGCTCGGGCGCATCGTCGCGATCACCGCCAGTGCGTTGTTCTGCAAGCCCGACCGCTATTTCGAAGTCGTCCCGTGGCGGCGCGTGGCCCGCGGCGGACCGATCCTGCTGAATCTGATCCACAAATGCACAACCTGCGCATGCTGTGCGGAGAAATCGCGGCAGTGCAGGCAATCGCCTCGAATGCGGTACGCGGTTTCGAGGTCGAGGATACGGTCGCGATTCTGCTGCGCTTCGAAAGCGGTGCGCTCGGCAGCTTCATGCTCAGCGACTGCGCGGCGAGCCCGCGCAGCTGGAAACAGACCTCGCAGGGGAAACCCGGTCTACGCGAGCTTCCCGGACGAGAACGGCTACATCATTGTCGGCACCCACGCCAGCCTCGCGATGCCGTCGCTGCGCCTGAACACTTTCGCCGACGGCGCCGAGCGCTCGTGGCGCTCGCCATTCGAGCGCAGCGTGGTCGACGTGCGGCGCGACGATCCGCTGGCACGCCAGCTCGAACATTTCGGTGCCGTTATCCGCGGCGAGGCCACGCCGCCAGTCAGAGCGCGCGACGGGCTCGCCAAACTGCGGGTGACCGAAGCCATCGCTGCCGCCGCGTGCAGCGGCGAAACTGTCGAGGTCGCCGCTGCGCGCAGCGGCGGAAGGGTCGAATTCATTGAATCAAGTACCACTCTGCAAGGCGGGCGATGAAGATTCTCATGCTGCACGGCATCAACCACGACATGTTCGGCAAGCGCGATCCGGCCCAGTACGGCACGGTCACGCTCGCTGAGATCGATGAACGGTTGGTCGAACTCGGCCACCAACTCGGCGCCGAGGTGACGAGCTTCCAGACCAACCACGAAGGCGCGATGTGCGAGCGCATCCACCAGGCGTATGCGCAGGGCATGGACGCTGTTCTCATCAACGCCGGCGCCTGGACCCACTACAGCTACGGCATCCGCGACGCGCTCGCGATCCTGACCTGCCCGGTGGTCGAACTGCACATGTCCAACATCCACGCACGCGAGCCGTTCCGCCACGTCTCGGTCTTCGCCGCGATCGTCAAGGGGCAGATCTGCGGCTTCGGGGTCGACAGCTACCTGCTCGCGCTGCGCGCTGCCGTCTCGGTGGCGTGGCCGGCGCCGCGCAACTGACTTTTTGGGAGACGGCCATGATCCGCGGCCATACCGCTCTCATCGCCCACATCGGCTTTCCGACCCACGCCTTCAAGGCGCCGATGATCTACAACCCGTATTTCGAGCACGCGGGCATCGACGCCGTGGTGGTGCCGATGGCCTGCCGCGCCGAACATTTCGCGGCGTTGCTGCGCCCGCTGTTCGCGCTCGACAACGTGCGCGGGGCGCTCATCACCATGCCGCACAAGATCGCCACTGCCGGTCTTATCGACGTGATCTCGCCCGCGACGCGCATCGCCGGCGCCTGCAACGCGGTGCGGCGCGACGCCGACGGCCGTCTCGTCGGCGATATTTTCGACGGCGAAGGTTTCGTGCGCGGGCTGCGCCGCAAGGGCTGCTCGCTGCCCGGCGCGAGTGCGATCGTGGTCGGGGCCGGCGGCGTCGGCTCGGCGATCGCCGCCTCGCTGGCGGCGGCCGGGGTCGCCGCGCTCGCGCTGCACGATGTCGATCCGGCGTCGGCGCAGGCGCTCGCCGAGCGGCTTCGCAGCCACTACCCTGCCCTGTCGCTGCGCACCGGCTCGAACGATCCGGCCGGCTTCGACATCGTCGTCAACGCGACCCCGATGGGAATGAACGACGGCGACCCGCTGCCGCTCGACGTGGCCCGCATCGCGCCCGATGCCTTCGTCGGCGAGGTCGTCATGAAGCGCGAGATGACGGCCTTTCTGAAAGCGGCGCAGGCCCGCGGCTGCCGCTTCCAGGTGGGCACCGACATGCTGTTCGAGCAGATCCCCGCCTACCTCGAATTCTTCGGCTTCGAGACCACCACGCCCGAGTTGCTGCGCAGCCTGGCGCGCCTCGACGCCTGACTGCGCCGCCACCGAAACCGGAGTTGTCGCCCCCATGAACGAAGCCTCTGCCTCGATTCGTTCCACGCCTTCGCCACAAAGACCGCGATCGACGAGCTTGCCTAGCTCGGTCCGGAGCCATTTTGCTGGTCCAGCTCGCCGATTTCATGTGACAGGAGATCCACTCGGTCGAGGAGCGCATCAGCACCGCGCGCCTTCCGCGTCTTTCCTGGCGATGGCGTACACATCGCCAAGGTTGTGAAGTGGGTGACGACGCTGCATGTCCTGGGGTATGGCCGCGACTACAGCTTCGAGGTCTTCAACGACGACTACCAGAGATGCCGCCCGCGACCGTGGCGCTGCGCGCCCGCAAGAGCGCGCTATGGCTCGGCGAGGAGGTGCTGCACCGGGCCGTGCCGGTGTCGGGGGCGATGGCGTTGCGCCGGTCGGTCGAATCCTGACGTGCGCGTTCGAGGGCGCCGGCCCGCTCAGCCGCGGGAGCGGGCGCCGGCACCCCAGTGCGGCGGCGACTCGCAAATCGCCGCGCGCTCGCCGCGCTCCCGGCTCGCGCGGTACAGCATCGCCTCGACCGCTGGACGAACGCGCTCGCCGTAGGTTGCGTAGGCATTCACGGCCGCGCGGCATTGGCGCTCGGCCTGCGGTGCAAGCTCGAGCGAAACCAGCCAGGCATTGCGCGCATCGCGGTCGCGGCCGGTCAGCGAGTTGGTGATGGCCAGCGTCGTCCAGTCCTCGATCCGACCGTACGGGTAGCGCGTGTCATGCGTGGTGAGCGCGTGCAACGCGAGCTGGCGAGCAGCGTCCGGACGCTCGGGCTGCTGCTTCAGGCGCAGAAAGGCGAGATTGCCGGCGACCTCGGCATCGAGCGGGTTGGCACCGAAGGCGCGTGTCTGCAGCGCGACCGCTTCCGCGAGGTCGCCGCGCCGAAACGATGCCCGTGCCGAATCGTTGAGGCTGCGCGCCTGCGCCGGATCGCCGCCGGCCTCGAATTGCGGCTCGCCCGGGGCCAGACGGATGGCGCGTGCCGCGCTGCGCAGATCGTCGTCGTCCTGCGCCTGCGACGCCGCGACCAGCACCCGCAGAACGAGCCGCTCGGCGCGCTGCGTCGTGCGAGGCAGCTGGTGCGCGATCAGGTCTTCGGCGCGCGCCAAGGCGTCGCGCGGCGTTTCCGCCACCGGCGCCGCCACGGTCGCGAGGGCCGCTGCAGCCGGCGCGAGGACCGGCGACGGTGCCGGAACGGCGGCCGGGGACGGTGACGATCTCGCCGCCAGCGCGACCGCCGGTGCTGCCGGCGGCAAGGTCGGCGGTGCCCGCGGCGGCAAGGCCGCGGGCGCCGGCGCACGAGGCGGCGCCGAGCGCGGTAGGAGCGCCCCCGCGCGCGCCGCTGCCGCCAGGGTGGCAGCGGACGGACGGCCGCTCGCGACCGTCGGCGCAGCAGGATGCGTGGCGGCGCTCGCCGACCGTGGCGACACGGCAGGGTGCATCCCCGCCACGCGCACCGGCGCACGGGCTGCTGCCGGCGCCGGCTTCGGCTCCGCTGCCGCAGGGACGCGCGCGGGCGCCGGTGCAGGCACGGGCACTTGCGGTGCCGTGACGGCTGGCGCGGGTGAGGCCACGATCGGCTGCGGCGTCGGCACCGTGGCGGCCTCGATCACCCGCGGCACCGGGTCCGGTGCCATGCTGGAAGCCGGCTCGCTCGGTAAGGGTGGCGTGGCTGCCGGTGCCGCCGCTGGACTGGCAGTCGGGCTCGTCAGCGAGGGTGCCGGTGCTGCCGCGACAAGCTCTCCGGGAGGTGTCGCCCAGTGCTCGCGCAAGCCACGCCAGGCCTCGCCGAGCGCCGGAATCGCGATAAGCGCCGCGAGCGCCAGCCCCGACCCCCACAACACCTTGGGACGACGCGCCCTGGGCGGCGGCGCCCCCGGAGCCTGCGGCAATTCGCGCAGGTCGGTGATCTGGCCGTGATCGAGGTCGGGCGCGCTCTCGACGACCGGCAAGGCGATCCGCGTCACGCCTTCGACCACCGGCAACGCGATCCGCGTTACCGGGGTGGGCGACAGCAGCGGGCCGGCATCGTCGCGCAGCGACAGCTGCCAGCCGCGGGCGAGCGATTCCTTCAGCGCCGGATCGGCGAGCGGCAAGCTGGCGAGCGAGAACAGCTCGGCATGCGGACGCCGCAGCGGCAGCTCGGCGTCGTGCTCCAGCAGCAGCCGGCGCACGAGGGCGCGGGCATCGTTGTCGCGCGCTCGGGTCCAGCCGTGCACCGGTGCGGCCTCGGGGTCCGGCAGGTAGCGGCGCAGCATCGCAGCGAGGCTGAAGAAATCGCAGCGCCAGTCGAGCGAGCGGGTCGGCCCGAGGTCGCCGCCGGCGCCGGCCGCGAGCGCCGCGAGCAGGCGCGGCGACTGGTAGTCGTATTCGGTCTGGCGCGCGATCGGCAGCGGGCGCAGCAGCTGTTCCCCGGACACGAGCGAGAACGCGAAATCGATCAGTGCGATCTGCTCGAAATGTGGAACCAGCGGCGGCACCGGCGCCTGCGCCGGATCGCGCGGGTCGAAATCGGCCGGGGCGAACGGCACGCAGACGTTGTCGGCCTTCAGGTCGAGGTGGACCAGACCGAGCTCGTGGATCGCATCGAGCGCGATCAGACTGTGGCGCGCGAGCGCCCACCAGTGCGCGCAGTCTTCGAAGATGTGGTGCAGCCGCTGGTCGCCGTGCTGGCCGTCGCGCTGGACCGGCAGCAGCGTCGCCCAGTGGTCGACCGTGATGCCGGCATCGTAGGTCTGCACCAGCGCGACCTTCCCGCCCACCCCGCGGTCGAACTGCACCACGTCGGGCACCGGGCCGATGCCGTGCCCTACCAGCCGCGCGAGGATGCGCCACTCGCGCTCGGTCCAATGGCGGAAGTCGCCCGCCGCGGTCGACAGGAAACGCTTGGTATAGCGGCGCCGTTCGCCCGGTGCGGCCTCTTCGCGAAAAACTTCGACATGGTCGCCGGTCACCATCTGCAGCCGGCCGCGGCCGAACACGCGATCGATATCGGCCGCCTTCATTGCAGGCCACCGTACCCGGTGCCGTGCATCAGGCGGCAGCGCTGCACCAGCAGCACGGTCGCATCGTCGACGCTGCCGTGCAGCCGCGCGAGCGCGATCAGATCGTCGCAGCGGCGCACGAGCGGTTGCTCCTGGCGCAGCAGGCGCACCCAGTCGGCGTCGTCCAGATGCTTGTGCACGCCGTCGCTGCACAGCACGAGCAGATCGCCCACGCCGAGGTCGTGCAGCGCGACGCTGGCGGCCGTGACCGCGCCGTTTCCCACCATTCGCGCCGGATCGTCGGGCGAGCCGCCGCGCGGCGGCGCTTCGTCGAGGTGGACGAAGGTATGGTCGAGCGTGAGCAGTTCGAGCGGCGCGTTCGACGCCGCGGCCAGCCGATAGGCCCGGCAGTCGCCGACCCAAGCGACGAGCCACTTCGATGCGAACAGGTTGACCGGCGCGCACAGCACCACCGTCGCCGCACCCGGCGCGTCGGTCAGCAGCGCGATCCGGAGCGCGACCTGGCGGTCGGCGTCGAGCATGGCACGGCACACGCGTTGCGTATCGAGGCGAACGCCGTCAAGCGATTCGTGCAGCGAATCGACCAGCTGTCGGCTCGCCAATGCGGCCAGCGCACCTCCGCCGACACCGTCGGCGACGACGAAAAGGTGGCCGTTGCCGTCGAGCGAGCTGTGCGCGTCTTCGTTGCCGGCATGCTGGCTGCCGCAGACGCTCGCCACTGCAACCTCGAAACGGCCGAGTGCGCCGCCGTGCACGGCGTGGTGCAGCGTCGCGTCCGGCGCCGACGCGGCACGTGCCAGGGCGGGTTCGAGCGGCGTGATCATGTCGCGCCGGGCGTCTTGCGCGACAGCGTCAGCGTGCAACTCGCGTGCTCGCCGACCGCCCCCCCCAGCACCATCGTCTCGCCGACGCGCCAGCGCAGGCGGGCGCCCGCGGCGTGCGGCACGCCGTCGACCAGCACGCCGTTGTCGCCATGCACCAGCACCTGCGCTCCGGCCGCGTCGAGTTCGACGATATCGAGGTGGTGACCCGACACGCCCTCGTGGCGCCGGTCGACCACGAGCGATTGGCTGCGGGAGCGGCCCAGGCTGACCGGGAGCGCCGACGGCCGGACCTCGAGCGCGTGGACGCCGCCGACCTGGAATGCGGTGAGCTTGTAGACCGGCTCCGAATCGGCCGCGAGGTGGATGGCGGTGAGCGGCGTCGGCGGCGCCGCTGCGGCGGGGGACGATGCCAGTGCCGCGTCGGGGACGCTTGCGATCGGTGTGATCCGCGACGCGATCGGCGCGCCGGTGCGCATCGCCGGCGGCGCGACCCGCAGCGCGAGCCACGGATAGTCGCTCGCCGGTCCCTCGGTGCGCGCCGACAGCACGATGCGCGCGCCGTCGGGCAGGCGCGCCGGTTGATCGACGGCGGCGACGCACGCGGCACCGCCGGACGCCTCGCCTGCGAGCGGCGCGGCCTCGATCCGCACGCCGTTGGTCGAGCCGGCGTCGGCCACCCACCACGCATCCTGCTCGCGCCAGACCTCGGCATGACGTCGGCTCGTATAGCTGCCGTTGACCCGCAGATCGCAGCCCTCGCCCTTGCCGATCGCATAGCGCCGGCCGGAGACGACGGACTGAAGGACGAGGCGGCGCCGGCCATCGGCGTCCTCGATGTCGAACTCCCAGCGCTGGCCGGCGAGCGGCGTGCTCGGCGTCGGCCCGGCGGCGTGGCTCGTCGCGGACGGTGCGGTCGACGCCGTCGGGCGCTGCGCATCCAGCTCGCTCCAGCGTCCGACCAGGATCACTTCGTAAGGCC
>JBDSEG010000006.1:0-4693 GCA_039920165.1 Burkholderiaceae bacterium | reverse complement strand
CCACGCCGTTGTCCTTGATCCGGATTTCGACCCGCTCGCCGAGCGCGCGTGCACGGACCGCAATCGCACCGCCTTCCGGCGTGTATTTGGCGGCGTTGTGCAGCAGGTTGCTGACCACCTGCTCCAGGCGCACCGGATCGCCGTTGACATACAGCGGTTGATCGGGCAGGTCCAGCGTGAGCTGCTGGGCCTGCGCATCGATCAGGGTTCGGCAGGCTTCCACCGCATGGCCGATAAATTCGTCGACCCGGATCGGCCGGCGCTGCAGCCGCACCTTGCCGCTGGTCACGCGCGAGGCGTCGAGCAGGTCGTCGAGCAGCCGCGCCATGTTGGCGACCTGGCGCTCGATCACCTGCGCAATCAGCGGCGGCACCGGCGCGTCCGGCGCGAGCCGGCCGAGCAACACGGCAGCGCTGCGGATCGGCGCGAGCGGGTTGCGCAGCTCGTGCGCGAGCATCGCCAGAAATTCGTCCTGCCGACGGTGGATGGCGACCGCCGCGTCGTTGAGCCGGCTCGCCTCCAGCGTGGCGAGCACCAGGTTCTCGTTCGCCTGGCGCATCTCGCGGTCGCGCTGCGCGATCGCTTCCTGATTGGTATCGGTGATGCGCTGGATCTCCTCGCGCGCCCCGACCGCGGTCTCGCGTTCTTGCAGATCTTGCCGGCGGCGGGTGCGGCGCTCCATGTCAGGCGACCTCCGGCGCCAGCGTCGTCGTGAGGCGCGGATGGCCGGTCAGCAGCGCGTCGAGCATCGGCGTCGGCGCACCGATGACGAGACCCTCGGAGCCGATATCGAACAGCCGCAACTCGTGGCTGTGCGCGCTGTTGCGAACCTTGACGACCGCCATCACACGCCTGAGTTCGCCGCCCAGTTCGACATAGCGCTGCACGATGATCGCGTCGGTCAGGAAGGCCGCGCCATACGGGCTGAAGCGCAGGTCGGTATAGCGGTCTTCCAGCTCCGAAATCATCAGCACCGCCGCGCCGAGGTCGGTCAATGCCGCGACCATGCGGTGCAGCGATTCGCGGAAATCCTCGCGAAAGGTCGGCGCGAGCGCGAGTTCGAAACCCGACAGCGAATCGATCACGATGCGGGTCGCGCCCGTGCGCTCCATCGTTTCGGTCAGCTTGAACAATGTCTCGTCGATCGACAGGTCGAGCGCGCGGGTATCGACCACCGCAACGTCGCCGCTGCTGATCAGCGCGTCCAGGCGCGGGTTGCGCGTCCTGCTCGGGCTCTTCTCGAAGGCCGCGATAACGCCCTTCTCGCCGATCCGCACGCCCTCGGACAAGAAGGCCGTCGCCAGCATCGACTTGCCCGATCCCGAGGGCCCGGCGACGAGCAGCGAATAGCCCGCCGGCAGCCCGCCGCCCAGCATGACATCGAGTTCCGGAACGCCCATCGACAGCCGGGACGGGTGGGCTGCATTGGCGTCGTGTGCGCCGGCGCCGGTCGCGGTCGAACCCGTCAGCATGGTTCGCGGGAAGACCTGCACGCCGTCGTGGCCGATGCGAAATGTGTGCAGCCCGGCGATGGTCGCGTGACCGCGCATCTTGGTCACCTGGATCTTGCGCACCATCGAGTTGCGGTGAATGCTTTGCGCGAGCCACAGGATGCCGTCGGCGACGGTAAAGACCGGGTTGGCTTCGCTTTCGAGCGACAGGTACTCGCCGATCAGGAAGGTCGTCGCGTGCCAGTTCGTCAGGTGCACCGCAAGGCGCTGCACAAACTCCTGCAGATCGGTGCCGGCTGCGCGCGGGCCGTGTGCGCTTTGCGCGGCCTGCACCACCGAGCGGAACGAATCGACAAAGACGAGCGCCGGCTCGAAGCGCTCGACTTCGGCCACGATGCGCGCCAGCACGAGTTCGAAATCGCCCCCCATCACCTCGTCGGCAACATTCACGAAGCGGATCGAATCGTTGATCTTGGCGGTATCGAAAAAGCTGTACTGCTGCTGGTAGCGCAGCATCTTCAGCGGCGGTTCGCCGAGCACGGTAAAGAAGAGGGCGCGCCGCTGCGGGTTGGCGGCGGCGAACATGATCTGGTGCGCGAGCGTCGTCTTGCCGGAGCCCGGCGCACCGGCGATCAGGTTGAACGAGAACTCGGCCAGGCCGCCGCCCAGCAGCACATCGAGTCCCGGGACGCCGGTGGGCAGCCGCGGCAGGACAAAGGTCTGGCTCATTTCGTGGACTCCAGAAAGGGTGTGCCGGCAGCGTCCGGATCGCCCCAGGCCGACTGCAAAAGCCGCAGCGTCAAAGGCTCGCCGATCAACGAGATCAGCAGATCGGCAAAGGCAGTCAGCAGCGTCTCGCTGGCGCGCCGGGCGGCGCTGTCGTCGCGCGCCTCGATATGTTCGCCAAGGCTCGTCAACAGGGCCTCGCGCGTCGCGCCGTCCGGCGTGACCGGCCAGCCGACGGACTCGCGTGTGAGGTACAGGCATCGCAGGTACAGCGCGCGCGTGCCCGTCACGCCCACCAGCGGTTCGAGCTCGGAAAACAGCGCGTCGAGGGCACGCACGCAGGCCGCCGCGACGACGCCTGATCCGGCCCCGTTGGCCGCTCTGTCGAGCGCCTGCAGGATGAACTCTCGTTGCATAGCGTGGTTCGTGCAGCTCCGCAAGCGCGCGACCGACGCACCGTGCGCCGACCGCATCTGCGACAGGACGGACGAGTGTAAAGCGGCACCTGCGCGTCCCTCCGTCAAGACCAGTCCGCAAATGCGGTCTGCCCTGGCCGCAGGTTCGGCGCAGGCGGCGTCCGCAACGTCTTCAGCCAGCGCTGCCGTGCTCGTCCAGCATGCCCTGGTGGTGGCTCAGAAAGACCCGCCCGTCAAACCACGCCGACCAGCCGCCGGCGCGCAGGGCATCGAGCACCGGGCCCTTGACCTCCGAAAGGTCGAGGCGGATGCCATTTCGTGCGAGCGACGCGTGCAGCGCTCGCAGCGCCTCGAGCCCGCTCAGATCGATGTGATTGACGGGCGACATCAGCAGCAGCACGCGCCGCGTCGGCAGCGCGCCGGGCTGCGCATCGTGCTGCGCCAGATAGCCGGCGATCACGCCGGGCAACTGCCGCGCATTCGTGAACAAGAGGCTCTCGTCGATGCGCAGCGCGAGCACGCCCTGGGTCTGCTCGACCTGGTGGCGGCCGACGTTGCGGTAGTGCTCGGTGCCGGGGATGCGGCCGATGAGGGCCGTGTGCGGACGCGCCGTGCGTTGCAACAGCAGCGCGATCGACAGCGCGACGCCGGTCGCCAGCGCGATCGCGAGGCTGCTGAAGAGGGTGAGCAGCGCGACGCCGAGCATCACCGCGAACTCGCTGCGCGAATAGCGCCACGCCTGCGCGAACGCAGCCCACTCGGCGACGCCGAGCACCGCCAGCACGATGCTCGCCGCGAGCACCGCCTTCGGCAGCAGGGCCAGCGGCGCGGCGAGCAGCAGCATCGCGAGCGCCATGAAGCCGGCAGCCCAGACGCCGGCCATGCGGGTGCGCGCGCCGGCCTCGGCATTGATCGCGCCGCGCGAGAAGCTGCCCGCCACCGGCATGCCCGCGCTGCACGCGGCGACCAGGTTGGCACCGGCCAGGCCGGCCAGTTCGCGCCGCGCCACCACGATCTCGCCGCGCTGCAGCGCCAGCCCCTCCGACACGGCCAGGCTGCTCACGAAGGTGATCAGCGCGATCGTCGCCGCGCTCGGCAGCAGCTGCCACCACAGCGCGCCAGCGAGCGGCGGCAGCGCGATCGGCAGGCGCATCGGCGGTAGCGCACCGACCAGCGCGACGCCGTGCGCCGCGGCCGGTTCGGCGGGCTGCAACGCGGCCACGATTGCCACCGCGCCGGCGAAGATCGCGAGCGGCGCGCAGCGCGCCGCGAGCCGCGCCGCATCGGGCGTCAGCCAGCGCCGCAGCAGCGCCGCCGCATGCCGACGCGCCAGGATCAGCAGCACGAGTGCGCCGATGCCGAAGGCGGCGGTCGGCGCCTGCCCCCACTGGCCGCTGCGCCACCACGCGGCCAGCACGTCGGGCGCATTGAAACCGCGCGCCGGGCTGCCCAGCATGACCGGCAGCTGGGACAGCGCGATCGACAGCGCCGCGCCGGTCGAGAAGCCCTGCAGCACCGGCACGCTGAGCAGCGAGGCGAGCGCATCCAGCCGCAACAGCGCGGCAGCGCCGAGCAGCAGCCCGGTCTCGGCGGCAAGCACCAGCGCCGCGTCGGTCGCGCTGATCCCCGGCGTGGCCGAATCGGCGGGCACGAGCGCGGCGATCGCCTGAGCCGTCATCAGTGCGGTCAGCGCGACCGGGCCGACCGAACTGACCCGGCTCGAACCGAGCGCCGCATACGCGAGCATCGGCAAGAGGCTCGCATACACACCGACTTGCGGCGGCAGCCCGGCCAGCAGCGCATACGCGAGGCTTTGCGGGATCAGCAGGATGGCGACGATGAAAGCGGCCAGCGCATCGTCGCGCGCCGCCGTGCGGAGATAGCCGTTCAGCCGGTCGGAGAACATGGGAAAACGACCTCGTGGGCGGTGCCGGATTGTCTCGCCCCGACCGTCGCAGCGGGACCACAATGATGCTCATAAGGCAAGCTCTCGGCAGTTGACAGCCGTCCGCGCACTGCGGTGCAGGGTTGTCCACGGCGACGGGCGGTCGGCGCTTGCGACGAACCGGCCGACCGCCGCGGTGGGCAACCCGTGTTCGA
>JBDSEG010000005.1:0-3589 GCA_039920165.1 Burkholderiaceae bacterium | reverse complement strand
CCGAGCACCGCCAGCAGGTATTCGTAGTCCGACGGCGAATCCTCCACCGCGAGGATGCGCAGCGCGCCCGGCGCGCCGGCCTGCGCGGCCGCAGCCGGCACATCGCCGTGCGGGCGCCCGTCGCGCTGCAGTTCCACGTCGCTCATGCGCAGCTTTCCTCCCCCTCAATTCCGCGATGCTGCAGGCGATTCTAGCCCCTGCCAATGCATTGCGACCACCGATATGTTGTCGCAGCGCGCGCCGCCGCGCGCCTCTGCGAGCGCGATCAGTTCCGGCAGCGCAAGCGCCGGGTCCCGGCCGATCAGGCCGATCAGGATCTGGCGCTGGGTCAGCGGCCCCCACAGGCCGTCCGAGCACAGCAGCAGGACGTCGTCCTTTTCCAGGGGCATGCTCTGGGACGGCTCGATCGCGGGCGCCTGCGGGCCGCCGAGGCATCGCATGACGCGGTTGCGGTCCGGATGGTTCTCCGCGGCTTCTTCGCGGATCCTGCCGCTGTCAACAAGCTGCTGGACGTAGGTGTGGTCGCGTGTGCGTGAAGCGACCCGGCCCTTACGGATCAGGTACAAGCGCGAATCGCCGACGTGCGTCCACCAGGCGCGTCCGTCCTGCACCGCGCAGGCGACCACCGTGGTTCGCGGCGAGTCTCCCAGCCGGCGCAGCCGGGCCTGTTCCAGGATTTGCGCGTGCGCATCGAGGACTGCGGTATCGAGGAAGCGTTCAGGCGCCGCCAGCGTAGGCTTGGCTGCGGTCTCGAATGCCTGGCCGAGATGATCCACCGTGATCTGCGCCGCGACCTCGCCGTGGGCATGGCCGCCCATGCCGTCGGCCACGGCCAGCAGCAGGGAGCCTTCGCGCTGCCAGCAGCCGAGCCGGTCCTCGTTGTAAGGACGCTTGCCCGGACGCGTGTCCTGGAAGAGGGTGTAATTCATCGGGAGAACCCGGGACGATAGGCGAGTGGCGCCGCGCGGTGACGCGGGGAATGCACGCCGCCCCGAGTAGGCAATTTACCTATGCGCGAAGCCGCTCCCAGGCCCGCCGGGTGCGCAGCTCGCGGGCGCCGGCGGCAATCCTGAGGAGTTCCCGGTCGCGCCACCAGCGCAACGCTGCCGGGTCGGTGGCCGATCGCTTCCAGAATTCCTCCGTTTCACCGATCAGGCCGGCGCCGATCGCCAGCGCGCCGGCGAGCGCGATATGCGTCTCCGGATGCGAGGCTGGCATGTCCGAGAGTTTTCCGAGCGAGGCAAGCAGGGCCGACAGGCGCTCCAGCCAGGGCTCGGGCCACGATAGCCGCTGGCCTTCGCGCATGAGGTAGGAAAGCACGGCCGCCTGGACGTGGATGTCCTCGATGGTGCGGAACGGTTTCACGAACTGCTCGTAGCCGTCGCCCGGCAGGATTGCCGACTCGTCGACATGCAGGCCCGTGAATTGAAGTTGCGCGTGCGGAACCTCAGGGACGAATTTCGTTGCCGCCATATTTTCCATCGTCAATCCCTGCGCCTTCGAATCAACTCGCACAATTCGTATGCTTGCACGGCTCCCAGACGCCGCTTCGTCGCGCGCAGCGACGAAGAAAAGCGCGCCTTCCGGTCCAAGCGTCGTCCAGCGCTTGGAGCCTTCGAGCGCCCATCTGTCCCCGGACCTCGTCAAGGTGCTCTTGATGGCCTTCGGGCTGTTGCCGTCCGCTTCCGTCACGCATAGCGCGCAGATGCGATCGCCGGGCGCGTCCGGAAACAGCGCGCGCAGGGCCGCCTGGTAGCCGGAGGCGAAGGCCCAGCCGACGCGGTCCGCGACGAATCCGCCGATGATCGCCAGGTGGATCGGGTCGGCATGCTCGCTGGCGATGGCACGGTGCCGTGGCCACCAGTCCGCCACGCTCTCGCAGGGCGCGGCGGAGGCTTGCGACGCGGGCAGCTGCGGCAGCATTCAGGCGACTGCAGTGGGCTGCGGCGCCGTCAGCTTGAGTCGTTGCGTGCCGGCGAAGGCGAGGTAGTGGCGCCCGCTTGCACGGCCGATCATCGTGAGGCCGACCTGCTGCGCAATGTCGTGGCCCATCTTCGTCAGGCCCGAGCGCGAAACGAGGAACGGGATGCGCATCTGCGCGCATTTGATGACCATCTCCGAGGTTAGCCGGCCGGTCGTGTAAAAAACCTTGTCCGAGCCGTCGATGGCGTCCAGCCACATGAATCCCGCGATCGCGTCCACCGCGTTGTGGCGGCCGACATCCTCGACGAACATCAGGATTTCGCCCTCGAGCGTGGCCAGCGCGCAGCCGTGCACCGCGCCGGCCTGCTTGTAGATGGTCTCGTGCTTGCGCACCTTCTCGACGAGCGTGAACAGGGCGGCGTCGGCGAGGAAAACGTCGTCGCGCAGCTTGATGCTGCCGATCTCCTCCATCAGGTCGCCATAGACCGTACCCTGGCCGCAGCCGGTGGTGACGGTCTTCTTCCGGGTTTTTTCCTCGATATCGGATTTGCCGTTCGTTGTGACGGCCACCGACTCGGTTTCCCAGTCGACCTGCACCGCCTTGATGTCCTCGAGCGCCGTGACAAGGCGCTGATTGCGCAGGAAGCCGATCGCGAGCGCCTCGGGCGCGTGCCCAAGGGTCATGAGGGTGACGAGTTCGCGCTTATCCAGGTACAGCGTCAGCGGGTGCTCGCCCGCGATGGCGGTGGGCACCATCTCGCCGCGCTCATTGAAAGCCTCCACTTCATAGGTCGCCGGGCGCGCGGCGTCCGTGAGCAGAGGGCGGTAGGGTTCAGCCACCGATGTAGGACATTTCAACTTTGCGGACTTTCGCCGTTTCGGCAGTCCGGAGCTCGGAATAGCGATCGTCCCGCGCGCGCCAGACCGCGGCGATCGAGTCGCGGATCGCGTCGTCGTCCGCGCCGCCGCGCAGCAGCGCCTTCAGGTCGTGGCCCTGCTGCGCGAACAGGCAGGTGTAGAGCGAACCCTCGGTCGACAGGCGCATGCGATTGCAATCGCGGCAGAAGGCCTGTGTCACCGACGAGATGACCCCGATCTCGCCCGCGCCGTCCTGGTAGCGCCAGCGCTCGGCGACCTCGCCGGTGTAGTTCGGGTCCACCGGCTCGAGCGGGTACGCCTCCGAAATGCGGCGCACTACTTCGGCGGACGGAATGACGTCGTCCATGCGCCAACCGTTGGTGCTGCCGACGTCCATGAACTCGATGAAGCGCAAGATGTGGCCGCCGGGGTTTCCCTCGTTGCGCCAGTGGCGCGCCGCTTCAACGATCTGGTGGTCGTTGACGCCGCGCCTCACCACCATGTTGATTTTGATCTGCGAGAAGCCAGCATCGGCGGCGGCGGCGATGCCGTCGAGTACCCTCTCGACCGGGAAATCGGCGTCGTTCATCGCGCGGAAGGTGTTTTCGTCAAGGGAATCGAGGCTGACGGTCAGCCGGTTCAATCCCGCGTCTTTAAGCGCCTGCGCGTGCTTCACAAGCGGAGAACCATTGGTGGTGAGCGTGAGATCCGCGCCCAGCGGCACGAGCATCGCGACCAGTTCCGGCAGGCCCTTGCGCAGGAGCGGCTCCCCGCCGGTCAGGCGGATCTTCTTCACGCCCAGGCCGAC
>JBDSEG010000004.1:0-4329 GCA_039920165.1 Burkholderiaceae bacterium | reverse complement strand
CCTCGGTGAGAAGGTCACCCGGCTGACCACCGAGATCGGCATGAAAGCCATGCAGAATCCCGACGAAGTCGGCGCTGCCGCGGTCGATTACCTGCGCATCTGCGGCCACCTCGTTTTTGCCTACTTCTGGGCCCGGATGGCCAAGGTGGCGCTCGAGAAGTCAGGCAGCGGCGACCCGTTCTACCAGGCCAAGCTGTGCACCGCGCGCTTCTACTTCGCCAAGCTGTTGCCCGAGACCGCGACGCTGATCCGCAGCGCGCGGGCCGGTGCCGGATCGCTGATGGAAATGGAAGAGGCATGGTTCTGAAACCGATATCAACGCCAACCCACGGAGCCCGACCATGATCGCCAAGACCCCCGCCTTCTTCGCCGCCATTGCCTTTGCGCTGCTGGCCGGCATCGCTCATGCCCAGGAGACGCCCGCCGGCCTGTGGAAGACGATCGACGACGATGGCAAGAAGGAAAAGTCGCTGATCCGCATCACCGAGGCGGGTGGCGAGTTCAGTGGCACGATCGAAAAACTGCTCGACCCTGAGACCCGGCCCGATGCGGTGTGCGACAAGTGCAGCGACGACCGCAAGGACAAGCCACTGCTCGGCCTGACGATGCTCAAGGGAGTCCGGCACAGCGAGACCGACAAGGCGCTCTGGGACGGCGGCGAGATCCTCGATCCGAAGAACGGCAAGACCTACAAGGTGCAGATGACGCCGATCGACGCCGGCAAGCGCATGAACGTGCGCGGCTACATTGGCATGCCATTGCTCGGGCGCACACAGACGTGGATCCGCGTCGAGTGAGCGGCGCGGCGGATTACCTCAAAGGAAACAACTCATGAATCGATTTCCCGTGCGCAAGGTCGCCGTGCTCGGTGCCGGCGTGATGGGCGCGCAGATCGCCGCCCACCTCGTCAACTGCAGGGTCCCGGTCATCCTGTTCGACCTGGCCGCCAAGGAGGGGCCGAAGAACGGCATCGTCACGAGGGCTGTCGAGGGCCTGAAGAAGCTCAAGCCGGCGCCGCTGGGCATCGTCGAACATGCCGCGCTGATCGAGCAGGCCAATTACGACGAGCATCTCGACCGCCTCAAGGAGTGCGACCTCATCATCGAGGCCATTGCCGAGCGCATGGACTGGAAGCTCGACCTTTACCAGCGGATCGCGCCGGCTGTGGCTGCGCACGCGATCGTCGCGAGCAACACCTCGGGCCTGAGCATCTCCAAGCTGTCCGAGGTGCTGCCCGAGGAGATCCAGCCGCGCTTTTGCGGCATCCACTTCTTCAACCCGCCGCGCTACATGGCGCTGGTCGAGCTGATCGACACGCCGACCACCAATCCCGAGGTCCTCGACCAGCTCGAGTCGTTCGTGACAACGGCGCTCGGCAAGAACGTCGTGCGCGCGCTGGACACGCCGAACTTCATCGCGAACCGGGTCGGCATTGCCGGGATGCTGGCGACGATCAAGGAGGCCGAGACCTTCGGCCTCACCTACGACGTCGTCGACGACCTCACCGGCAAGAAGCTGGGTCGCGCCAGTTCGGGCACGTTCCGCACCGCCGACGTGGTCGGGCTGGACACGATGTCGCACGTCATCACGACGCTGCAGGACAACCTCGCCAACGACCCGTTCTTCGCCAGCTACGCGACGCCGCCGGTGCTCGCGGCGCTGATCGAGCGTGGCGCGCTCGGCCAGAAAACCGGTGCCGGCTTCTACAAGAAGGTCGGCAAGGACATCCTGCGCCTGGACCCCGCCAGCGCCGAGTACGTGCCCGCCGGCGGCAAGGCCGACGAGATCGTTGCGCGCATCCTGAAGAAACCACCGGCCGAACGCCTGAGGCTGCTGCGCGAATCGAAGAATCCGCAGGCGCAATTCCTGTGGGCGATCCTGCGCGACAGCTTCCACTATGCCGCGGTGCACCTGACCGACATCGCCGAGAGCGCGCGCGACATCGATTTCGCGATGCGCTGGGGATTCGGCGTCAGCCAGGGGCCGTTCGAGTTGTGGCAGGCGGCGGGCTGGCTGCAGGTTGCGCAATGGGTCAAGGAAGACATCGACGCCGGCAAGGCGTTGAGCAACGCGCCATTGCCGTCCTGGGTGTTTGTCGGGCCGGTCGCGGTGAATGGCGGCGTGCACCACGTCGAAGGCTCGTGGAGCCCCGCGCACGCGCGCTGGGTCGCGCCGAGCACGTTGCCGGTCTACCAGCGCCAGCCGTTCCGTGAGTCGGTGTTCGGCGCTGGCGCGAAGGCGCCGCTGCAGTCCGGCACCGAGGAGTTCGTCAACGACGAGCTGCGGGTCTGGACGCTGGACGGCGAGGTGCTGATCGCCAGCATCACCGCGAAGCTGCACCTGATCAGCCCGCTCGTGATCGAGGGCCTGATCAAGGCCGTCGAGATCGCCGAGGAAAAGTACCAGGGTCTGGTGATCTGGTCGCCGGACGACGCGTTCTCGGCCGGCGCGAACCTCGAGGCGCTGATGCCGGTGTTCATGAAGAGCGGCGGCAAGGGCATCCTGCCCGAGGAAAAGAAGTTGCAGGACGCGATGCTGCGCATCCGATATGCGAATGTGCCGGTGGTGTCGGCGATTCGCGGCATTGCGCTCGGCGGCGGCTGTGAGCTGGCGTCGTACTCGGCGCGCCGCGTCGCCGCGATGGAAAGCTACATGGGGCTGGTCGAAGTCGGCGTCGGCCTGATTCCCGGCGGCGGCGGCCTGACCTGCATCGCGCGCCGCGGCGCCGAGATGGCGTCGGCCGGCAATGCGAATGCCGACATCTTCAAGTTTGTCTCCGACGGCTTCACCAGCGCCGCGATGGCCAAGGTCGGCACCAGCGCGATCGAGTCGCGCAGGCTCGGTTATCTGTTGTGGAGCGACGTGATCGTTGCGCACAAGGACGAGTTGCTGTACGTCGCTTGCCAGCAGGCGCGTGCGATGTACCAATCGGGCTACCGCGCGCCGTTGAAGACCTTGTTCCTGGTCGCCGGGCGCAGCGCGATCGCCACGATCAAGGCGCAACTCGCCAACATGCGCGACGGCGGTTTCATCAGTGCCCACGACTTCCACATCTCGGCGCTGATCGCCGATGTGGTCTGCGGCGGCGATGTCGATGCCGGCTCGATGGTCAGCGAGGAATACCTGATGGCGCTGGAGCGCAAGCATTTCTGCGGCCTGCTCGACCACCCGAAAACGCAGGAACGGATCATGGGAATGCTGCAGACCGGCAAGCCCGTGCGCAACTGACAGGAGCCCCAGCCATGAGCAAGCAGATTCAAGAGGCGTACATCGTCGCCGCCACCCGCACCCCGATCGGCCGCTCGGGCCGCGGATTTTTCAAGAACACCCGACCCGACGACCTGCTGATCGCGGCCATCAAGAGCGCGCTGACGCAGGTGCCGTCGCTCGACGCGGGCGCGATCGAAGACGCGATCATCGGCTGCTCGTTCCCCGAGGGCGAGCAGGGCATGAACATGGCCCGCATCGCGGTCGCACTGTGCGGATTCCCGAAGCCGGTCGGTGGCGTCACCGTGAACCGTTTCTGTGCCTCCGGCATCACCGCGATCCAGATGGCCGCCGACCGCATCCGCGTCGGCGAGGCCGACGTGCTGATCGCCGGCGGCGCCGAATCGATGAGCATGGTGCCGATGGGCGGCAACAAGCCGTCGTTCAACCCGCGCGTGTTCGAGCGCGACGAGAACATCGGCATTGCCTACGGAATGGGCATCACCGCCGAGAACGTTGCCAAACAATGGAAGGTCGGTCGCGAGGCGCAGGACGCCTTCGCGCTCGAATCACACCGGCGCGCGATGCAGGCGCAGGCGGCCGGCGAATTCACCGACGAGATGACGCCGATCGACGTGATCGACCGCTTCCCGGACCTGGCCACCGGCGAGCCCGGCAGCAAGACCCGCACCGTCACGCTCGACGAGGGCCCGCGCCCCGACACCTCGCTCGCGGGCCTCGCGAAGCTGCGGCCGGTGTTCGCGGCCAAGGGCAGCGTCACCGCCGGCAACAGTTCGCAGACCAGCGACGGCGCCGGCGCGCTGATCCTGGCGAGCGAGAAGGCCATCAAGCAGTACGGGCTGACGCCGCTGGCACGTTTCGTCAGCTTCGCCGCGCGCGGCGTGCCGCCCGAGATCATGGGCATCGGCCCGATCGAGGCGATCCCCGCGGCGTTGCGCTATGCGAACCTCAAGCTCGACGACATGGACTGGATCGAGCTGAACGAAGCCTTCGCGGCGCAGTCGCTCGCAGTCATCGACAGCGTCGGCCTTGACCCGGCCAAGGTCAACCCGATGGGCGGCGCGATCGCGCTCGGCCATCCGCTGGGCGCCACCGGCGCGA
>JBDSEG010000003.1:0-20391 GCA_039920165.1 Burkholderiaceae bacterium | reverse complement strand
GTTGGAGAGTGTGGTCTGTTGTGGAATGGGTGGTCTGGGGCGCCGTTCAGAGTTTTCAAGGGGGTCTCATGGCTGAGAGCGACAAGGTGTTCGCGGGCTCGATCCCGAAGTCCTACCACACGCTGATGGTCCCCTTGATCTTCGAGGCCTATGCCGCCAACCTGGCGGAGCTTGTCGCGGCCTCGTCGCCCGGCTCGGTGCTTGAAACGGCGGCCGGCAGCGGCGTGGTCACGCGTGCGCTTGCGCCAAAACTCAACGCCGACGCGTCCTACGTGGTGACCGACCTCAACCAGCCCATGCTCGACCATGCCGCCGCCCGGCAGGGGCCCGATCGCCGGATTGAATGGCGTCAGGCAGACGCGCTCGATCTGCCGTTCGAAGATGCCTCGTTCGACGTGGTTTGCTGCCAGTTCGGCGCGATGTTTTTTCCCAACCGGGTCACCGGCTACGCCGAGGCGCGTCGCATGCTGCGGCCCGGCGGGCGCTTTGTCTTCAGTGTCTGGGACCGCATCGAAGCGAACGCCTTTGCCGACGACGTCACCAACGCCGTCGCAGCGATGTTTCCGCATGACGCTCCGCGATTCCTCGCCCGCACGCCGCACGGCTATCACGATATCGCACTCATCCGCGAGGAATTGAGCCGTGCCGGGTTCACCGACATCCAGATCGAGACCCGCGAGGAGGTGAGCCGCGCGCTCTCGGCGCGCGACGCCGCGACCGCGTATTGCCATGGAACGCCGCTGCGCAACGAAATCGAGGCGCGCGACGCCAGCCTGCTTGCGCTCGCGACGGATCGCGCGACGCAGGCGATCGCCAGCCGCCATGGCGCAGGCCCGGTGGCTGGCAAGATTCAGGCACATGTGATCGTGGCGGCGGGATAGCGTCAGGCGCACGGCACTTCGCGCGGCATGATCGGCGTGAATGCCCACCACCGTGTGATCGCCAAGGTGCCCTGACGCCAGGCCGTCTGCAAACCCTCTTCGAGACCATCCGATGGAACAGCTCCAGTCCGAACTCGACCGCTGGAACGGCCGCTTCGGGGGTGCCGATTACTGGTTCGGCACCGCGCCGAATGCCTTCCTGCAAGCGCAGCGCGAGCGCCTGGCGCCCGGCATGAGGGCACTGTGCATCGCCGACGGCGAGGGCCGCAACAGCGTGTGGCTGGCCGAGCAAGGGCTGGCCGTGACCGCCTTCGACTTCTCGCCCGCCGGCTGCGAAAAGTCGGCCCGGCTCGCTGCCGAGCACGGGGTGCAGGTCGACGTTCGGGTGTCCGATGTCGACGGCTGGGACTGGCAGCCCGGGCGCTACGACATCGTCGCCGCCATCTTCGTCCAGTTCGCCACGCCGGACATGCGCGAGCGCCTGTTCGACGGCATCGTGCGCACGCTCGGGCCGCAGGGCCTGCTGATCCTGCAGGGCTACCGCCCGGAGCAGATCGCCTACGGTACCGGCGGGCCGAAGCAGGTGGAGCACCTGTATACCGAGGCGCTGCTGCGCGAACAGTTCAAGTCCCTGGAAATCCTGCATCTCGCGTCGCACGACGACGCCATCGAAGAAGGCCCGGGGCACAGCGGCATGTCGGCGCTGATCGACCTGGTGTCGCGCAAGCCAGGCTGAGCAAGACTGCACTCGGCCAGGACAAATCGACGCTCCAGCCGCGGGCCAGCCTGACGACGATCGCCGCCTCGAAGAAGGGATCTGGAACGACGCACCCGCGGACCTTCGGACAGTCCTAAGATGCATGGTCATCGGGTGGTTCTCACCCCGCGTCCGCTTTCACCACACCACGAACCACGGGAGACTCCGTCATGAGATTCAGCCTGCTCACCCTCGCTTCCGCCATCGCCATGTCTGCGCTTTCCCTGTCGGCAATCGCAGACGATGGCCACAAAGGGCATCGAGGCTTCACGCTGACGAGCCCGGACCTGGCCAGCGGCACCTTCTCCAACAAATTCGTTCTCAATGGCTTTGGCTGCAGTGGCGCCAACGTTTCGCCCGAGCTGCGCTGGAGCAACGTTCCACCGGGGACGCAATCGCTGGCACTACAGGTCTACGATCCCGACGCACCGACCGGCAGCGGCTTCTGGCACTGGGCCGTGTACAACATTCCCGCCACCGCGACCGGCCTGGCGCAAGGCGCGGGCAACAGCCCCGCCACGCTTCCGCCCGGAGCCTACGGCGGCAATACCGACTTCATGGACACGGGCGCGACGGGCGTGAACGGCAACTACGGCGGCCCGTGCCCGCCGGTGGGCGACAAGCCGCACCACTACACCTTCACGCTGTTCGCCCTGGCCGTTCCCAGTGCGCAGGCGGCCGGCGGTATCCCGCCCACGGGGTCGGCTGCGCTGTACGGCTTCGTGATCAACAAGGGGCTGGGCGCGGCGCTGTTGGGTCAGGCCTCCTTCACCGCGCGATACGGGCGCTGACGCGGCGACGCAGCCGTTTGCTTGGTTCGCTCAAGTCCGCGAGACAGTGAGCGACCGCGCGCCTCGGGAGACGGGGACACGCGGGCAACTCATCGCCACCGTGGGCGCTGCGCTGCAGTGCTTCGACCCCGTCGACGCCGCCTGGGAACGCGGCAGCGCGGCGTTAGAGGCAGTGCTGACGACCTGTCGGACGTCGATGTCGTTCTACCAGGCGATGACCTTTCGGCCGCTGGTGGAGGCGGTGCGCTGCCGCACTGCCCGCAGCGGCGCATCTTCGGCGCGCGCTATCTGGCGCGCGATCTGCCCGGGCCGGTGTGCGAGCGGCTGGAAGCGCTGGCTTTCGTGCGCGACCTGGCCGATCTGGCCGTCAAGCGTGAAGCGGCGCACGCATGGTTCGGGCGCTGCATGGAACGTCTGCGCGAGCACGGGCCGGGCAGCGGGCTGCCGGACGAGGCAGGCTGATACCTCGGTCGCGCGGCAGGGCCCGCCGTCAAACCGTCGCAGCGGCCTCGTAGCCTTCGACGCAGTACGCGTGCACGGGCTGGACACGGCCCCGCAGCGCGAGCGTGCCGAGGTCGTGCGTGCGTAGCCCCGGCAGCGCGCCGAGTGCGGTGAGTGCATCGGCCGAGGCGATGAAGCGGCAGTCGAGTTCGCGGGTCGCCTGCTCGAGGCGGCCGGCCGTATTCATGGCGTCGCCGTGAAAGACGATGGCTCGGCGTGCCTCGCCGACCTCGCCGGCAATGACGTCGCCAAGGTGCAGCGCGGCGCGCAGCGCCGGGTCGACGCCGAAGCGCTCGCGGAACTGCTGCGACGCTGCCGCGAGCGCCGCCCGCATCTCGAAGCAGCAGCGCAGCGAGCGCGCTTCGCGGGTGCCCTCGGCCTCGGTCCAGGTGACGACGATCTCGTCGCCTACGTACTGGTAGATCTCGCCGCGGCACAGCGCGATCGGCTCGGCCACCGTCCTGAATACCGCGGCCAGAAAACGATGCGCCTCGTGCGGCCCGAGCCGCTCGGCGATGGCCGTCGAGCCGACCACGTCGACGAACAGGAAGTAGCGCCGCTCGGCGCTCGGCTGGCGGTACTTTCCGAGCACCAGCGCCAGGAAGGTGCGGTGGCCCACCAGCGCCGCCGCCTGGAACAAGACCATCAGGACGGTCGAGACCGCGAGCGAGAAGCCTATCGTCACAGCGGCCTTGTGGGCAATGAAGGGCGACGCCAGCCCGAAGAGGTGCTCGCCCGGCTGGCCGATGGATACCGCGGCAGCCATGCCGCCGTAGACGAGGACGCGCAGTGCGATCAACGCGACGAGCGGCTGCGCGTCGAGCCAGCGCGCTCGCAACCTGCGCAGCACGAAGAAGTCGAAGGCGCTGCTGGAACCGATGATCGTGCCGTCGATGGCGCCGATCAGCGCGGTGACCAGGACGGAGCCGACGCTCGACCGCGCGACAGAAGTCGTGACGACGAAGGCATAGACCACGCCGATCGCCGCCGAGGCGCAAAGGATGCGCAGGTACAAGCGCAGTTGCACACGCGTCAGCGCGGACATCTTGGCGGTCATCTTGTCCGTCGCAAGCCGCGCTAGCGACCCACCCGTTCCATCTTCCGCCAATCGCCGGTCGATCCCACGTTGGGATTCACGCTCGGGTCGTCGGTGCCGACCATGTCGCCCTGCGGGTCGCGCCAGAAATATTGGCTCCTGGTCGGCCGCTCGGCGCAGGGCCTGCCGCCATACTGCTTGGCAAAGGTCTGCACGCCGCACTTGCCGAGGTCGAAGAAGCGCTCCCAGGTCGATTGGGTGACCGCCTCGGGGCGTGCCGTTGGACTGCTGCGCGAATAGAACGCGTTGTAGCCGTCACAGAGCGGGGACCATGCCGCGCGGTCGCTGCGAAGAAGCGGACGGACCTGGGTTGTCGGAGTCATGGGCGGATTGGGGATGGCTTCGCCTCAGTGTGCGCGAAGCCGCGCTGCGGGATCGGTCGCATCGCTGCGCTGGCGATTCCGTCCGGCCCACGAAGTCTCGTTGTCCGACCCGCGCAAACGCGAGCCGGCCGAAGAATTCGCGCTCACTTCGATTCGAGGCCCACGATGACCGATCCCCGAAATATCGCCCACGACAAAAAAGTCCAGCAGGAAAAGAAACACCGCCACGAGGAGATCGCGCCCGGCGCCGACGCCACCCCGCAGCCAGGCAAGAAGACGCCCATGGAGCATCACGCATCCGACGTGGCCAAGGTGCCCGACGAGGCCGCGCCCGAAGGCGTCGCCGCCACCGACCAGCCCTGATCGGGCGGGCGTCGCGGCATCACGGCGCCGGATTCGTTCCCAGCGCGAATCCGATCACTGCCGCATCGTCGGTATCGCCGAGCCCGGCGCGCAGCGCATCCTGCAGAACACCGAGCGCTGCGTCGCCCATCGGAACGTCGACGCCGGCCCCCTGCGCCATCGCCATGGCGAGGTCCACATCCTTGGTGAGGATCGCCGTCCGCGCGCGCGGCGCGTAGTCGTTCGCGAGCACCCGAGGCATGCGGTCGTCCAACATCCACGAGGCGCCGCTGGAGGCGCGGATCACGTCGAACAGCAGGCCCGGATCGAGGCCGAGCCGCGCGCCAAGCGCCATCGCCTGCGCGCCCGCGGCGAGGTGGATGCCGGCAAGCAGGTTGTTGACGAGCTTGAATCGCGCGGCGTCGCCGATGCGTTCGCCGACGCCGTGCAGCGACGTTGCGAGCGCACGCAGCACCGGCTCGCAGCGGTCGAAGACTGCGGGCTCGGCGGCGACCATCATCGACAGCGTGCCGTTGCCGGCGCGCGCCGGCCCGCCGGAGATCGGCGCAGCGATGCAGTCGATGCCGGCTTCGTGCAGCCGCGCATGAAAGCGTTCGGTATCGGCGCCGGCGATGGTCGAACACAGCAGCACTGTCGGTCGCGACGCGCCGGGCGCGCGCTCGGCGCGGACCACACCGTCGCTGCCGAACAGCACCGCCTCGATCTGCGCGGCATCGACGACGACCACGATCATCACATCGCACGCGCCCGCGAGGGCCGCGGCAGAGGCGCAGATCTCGAGACCGTCGGCCGCGGCGGCGGCCGACGCGGCCGGATCGATATCGCGCACCCGGGGCGCGAAGCCGCTGCGCTGCAAGTGGCGCGCCATCGGCGCGCCCATGGCGCCGATGCCGATCACGCCGATGCGGCCGGCTTCGGCGCGCGCCTCGCCCGGCCCCGCCATCAGCGAGCCAGCGAGCGCGGCAACCCGATCACCGTGCCTTCGCGGCGAGCATCGGCGGCGCCGTACTGCTTGCCGGTCTGGCGGTCCGGGAGCAAGGCCTTCACCGAGCCGGTCTCGGCCACGCCGATCGTGTGGCCCAACGCGCCAGCGCGAGTCGGGTCGGACGCAGGAAGTCGAACGGGGAAGCGGACAAGCGGGCTCCAGGGGTGGAATCGAAAGAAGAAGTGCCCGGGTCGGCACGCGGCGTCGGCGCATCTTGCGCCCGATGCGGCGCGGCGCCATCGGTAGCTGCCCTGCCGGCCGAGCCGCCGCCGCGCCTGCCGTCAGTGACCCGTCGCGATCGGGTCCAGGCACGGGTGCGCGGCGGCACGCTTGTCCTTCCAGGCGGCGATCGCCTCGGCCATCTCGGCGGGGTCGAAGATCGCGCTTTGCAGCAGCGTCATCTGCGCCAGCGATGCGGCCACGCCGTGGTCGCGCGCGTGGTTGAGCGCGAGCTTGCTGCCGGCGACCGCCAGCGGCGACTTGGCGGCGATGCTGCGCGCCAGCGCCAGCGCGTGCGTGACGGCCGCCGCCGCATCGGGCAGCACCGCGTTGACCAGGCCGACCGCGAGCGCGCGCTGCGCATCGAGCCGCTCGCCGGTGTAGGCCATCTGCCGCGCGACACCCTGCGGCACGATCTTGGGCAGGCGCTGCAGCACGCCGAGGTCGGCCGCCATGCCGATATTGATCTCCTGCACGGTGAAGAAGGCGTCGGCGCTGCAGACCCGGATATCGCAGGCCGCGGCGAGGTCGAGCGCGCCGCCGATGCAGCCGCCCTGGATCGCGCAGATGCTCGGAAAGCGCGCTTCGTCGATCGCGCTGAAGCAGTCCATGAGCCGGCGCAGCGTCTCCTGGAAGTTGAGCCGCGCGCGCGCACTGCGGGTATCGAGCCCGGCGAGTTCGTCGTTGGCGAAGACGTCGAGCGACATGCCGGCGCTGAAATGCCTGCCGGTCGACGAGACGACCAGCACCCGCGCCGAGGCGTCGTCCTGCAGGCCGCGCACCGCATCGCGCACACCGGTGAAGAACGCCGGCGCCATGGTATTCATGCGCTCGGGCCGGTTCAGTCGCAGGTGGGCGATGTGATCGACGACGGTGAGTTCGAAGAAGTCGTTCATGGCGGGCTTTCGATTCGGTCGAGTGCGCAGCGTAGCCCACGCGCTGCCTACACTGGCGCATGGACTCCACACTCCTCGCCCCACTGACGACCGAAGACGGGCTCGCGCTGCACGTGCGCGAGTGGCCGGCGACCACGCTGCCCGCACACGGCACGGTGCTTGTCGTACACGGCCTGGGCGAACACATCGGCCGCTACGAGCATGTCGCGCAAACGCTGAGCCGCGCGGGCTGGCGCGTGATCGGCTACGACCAGCGCGGCCACGGCGCGAGCGACGGTGCGCGCGGCGTGCTCGCGCATGCCGACGCGCTGCTGAACGATCTGGCGCGCGTGATCGATGCGGTGCGCGCGGCGCGGCCGGGGCCGGTGGTGCTGCTCGGCCACAGCCTGGGCGGGCTGGTCGCGGCGCGCTTCGTCGCGGGTTCGGTCGACGGCACGGCGGACGAACGCGCCTGGGCGCGCGAGGTCGATGCGCTGGTGCTGTCGTCGCCCGCGCTGAACGCCGGCATGAGCAGCGCGCAGCGCCTGCTGCTGGCGGCGACGGCACCGCTGACGCCCAACCTCGCCGTCGGCAACGGCCTCAAGCCCGAGTGGCTGTCGCGCGATCCGGCCGTCGTGCAGGCCTATGGCGACGATCCGCTGGTGCACGACCGCATCACGCCGCGCCTGGCGCAGTTCATCGTCGACGCCGGCACGCGGGTGCAGCAGCGCGCGCCGCGCTGGCGCGTGCCGACGCTGCTGCTCTACGCCGGCGCCGACCGCTGCGTCGCACCTGCGGGCAGCGCGACCTTCACCGCGGCCGCGCCGGCCGGCGTGATGACAGCGCGCGAGTGGCCGGCGCTGTTCCACGAAATCTTCAACGAACCCGAGCGCGAAGAGGTGATGGCGGTGCTGGTCGAGTGGCTGGGCGCGCGATTCGCTTCGTGACGGCGATCAGCGCGGCGCGGTCGCTGCGGCTTGATCGTATGCATGACGCGGAATAGACTGCATACGCCATGAAATCACGCGTCACCATCACACTCGACCCCCTCGTCCATGCCCGCGCCAAGCAGGCGGCGCGCGAGCGGCGTACCACGGTTTCGGGGCTGATCGAATCCTTTCTGCGCTCGCCGGACGCGGCGGTGCGCGCGGGACGGTCGCTGGTCGATGACATGCTCGGATCGGCCGAGCTGCGTCAGGCCGAACCCGGCACCGATCCCCTCTTCGATGCGCTGCATGCGCGCCACATCGCCGCCCGATCCCGCGGCCGCGGCAGGCGGTGAAGGCACTGATCGACACCGACGTCCTGCTCGACGTCGCCCTGGCCCGCGCGCCGCATGTGCAGCAAAGCGCTGCCGTGCTGCGTTGGGCGGACGGCGGTGGCAAGGCCGCCGTCGCGTGGCATTCGCTGACCAACTGCGCGTACTTGCTCAAGAGCGGCGGGCGGCCGTTTCTCGAACGCTTGATGCAGTTGGTCGAGGTGGCGCCGGTGGGCAGCGCGGACGCCCGGCGCGCGCTCTCGCTGCCCATGGGCGATCTGGAAGACGCTTTCCAGGCCGCTGCCGCCCTGTCGTGGCCGGCCGACGTGATCGTCACGCGCAATCTGGCCGACTACCGCCGCTCGCCGGTGCGCGCGCTGACGCCCGCGGCATTCATGAAAGAGGTCAGTCCGTAAGCACCCGTTCCCGTCGCGATTGATGGATACGGATGACAACGGACGCTTCGCACCGGCCTAAACTTCCGCCCCTCCCCACAAAGGAACCGCCATGAATGCTCCCGTTCCGATGCACTCGCTGCAACCGGCCCTGTCCGCCGAGCAGACCCGCGCGATCCGCGAGTTTGCCGACCGCACCTGGGACGACGAGATTGTCCCGGCGCTGACCGACTACATCGCCATCCCGGCCAAGAGTCCGATGTTCGATGCCGACTGGCGCGAGCACGGCCACATCGACCGCGTCGTCCGCGACGCCGCGAGCTGGGTCGAGGGCCGGCGCATCGCCGGGCTGAAGCTCGAGGTGCTGCGCATCGAGCACCGCACGCCGGTGATCTTCTTCGAGGTGCCGGCTACAAAGGTCGGCGGCAACGAGAGCGACGCGCCGACGATCTGTCTGTACGGCCACCTCGACAAGCAGCCCGAGTTCAACGGCTGGCGCAGCGACCTCGGACCGTGGACGCCCAAATACGAACGCGGCCTGCTCTATGGCCGCGGCGGCGCCGACGACGGCTATGCGGTGTATGCCGCGATCACCGCGATCGAGGCACTCGACCGGCAAGGCATCGCGCGCCCGCGCTGCGTCGGCATCATCGAGAGCTGCGAAGAAAGCGGCTCGTCCGACCTGCCGGCGTATATCGATGCGCTGCGCCCGCGCCTGGGTGACGTCGGCCTCGTCGTCTGCCTGGACAGCGGCGCCGGCAACTACGACCAGCTTTGGCTCACCACCAGCCTGCGCGGCATGGTGAGCGGCGTGCTCAAGGTCGAGATCCTGACCGAAGGCGTGCACTCGGGTGATGCCAGCGGCCTGGTGCCGTCGAGCTTTCGCATCCTGCGCCAGGTGCTCGACCGGCTCGAGGATTCGAAGACCGGCCGCTTGCTGCCGGCGAGCTTTCATTGCGACATCCCGGCCGAACGGATCGAGCAGGCAAAAGCCACGGCGCAGATCCTCGGTGACGAGGTCTGGAAGCGCTTTCCGTGGGCCTGCGGCGCCGACGGCGGGTCGACGTTGCCGACGACCACCGACCCCGTCGAAGCGCTGCTCAACCGGACCTGGAAGCCGACCCTGAGCGTGACCGGCGCCGACGGTTTTCCCGAACTGCGCGACGCCGGCAACGTGCTGCGCCCGCACACCGCGTTCAAGCTCAGCCTGCGCCTGCCGCCGCTGGTGGATGCGAATGCCGCCGCGGTCCAGCTGCAGACGCTGCTCGAGGACAACGCACCCTACAACGCCAAGGTCAGCTTTCATGCCGACGGCCGGGCCGGTGCGGCGGGAGCGACGGGCTGGAATGCACCGAGCATCGCGCCGTGGCTGCAGAGCGCCCTCGACGCCGCCTCGCAGTCTCACTACGGCGCGCCGTGCGGAACGATCGGCCAGGGCGGCACGATTCCCTTGATGAGCCTGCTGCAGCAGAGCTTCCCGGCCGCGCAGATGATGGTGTGCGGCGTGCTCGGGCCGAAGAGCAATGCGCACGGACCGAACGAATTCCTGCACGTGCCGTACGGTAAGAAGCTGACCGCGGCGGTGGCGCAGGTGATGGCGGCGTGCCCGTGACGGCAGGCGCCATTTAGCGAACGCGGGACATGGCCGATCACGGCCCGACGGATCGGCGGCGCCGCCGGCTGCTCTGCGCCGCTGCGGCCCTGCCAGCCAGCGCGTTCGCGGCCCGCGCCGCGCCCGCACGCAGCCCCTCCACCGAGCGCCGCCGCATGAATACCCGCCCCATCCCCTCGACCGGTGAGGCGCTGCCCGTCGTCGGCTGCGGCACCTATATCGGCTTCGACCAGGCGCCCGGGTCGGCCGGGTACGCCGCCCTGCCCGGCGTGGTCGAGGCGCTGCTTGACGCCGGCGGCACGGTGTTCGACAGCTCGCCGATGTACGGCCGCGCCGAGGCGACGGCCGGCGAGCTGCTGGCCGCGAATGGGCGGCGCGGCGACGCGTTTCTGGCGACCAAGGTCTGGACCACCGGCCGGGCCGAAGGCATCCGGCAGATGGAAACCTCGATGCGCCTGCTGCGCACCGACCGCATCGACCTGATGCAGGTGCACAACCTGGTCGACTGGCGCACCCAGCTCGCGACGCTGCGGCGCTGGAAGGACGAGCGGCGCATCCGCTACCTCGGCATCACGCACTACAGCGCGTCGGCTTACGGCGAGGTCGAGGCGGTGCTGCGCAGCGAGAAGCTCGACTTTTTGCAGATCAACTACGCGCTCGACGACCGCCAGGCCGAGCGCCGGCTGCTGCCGCTGGCCGCCGAGCGAGGGGTGGCGGTGATCGTCAACATGCCATTCGGCGGCGGCGGGCTGCTGCGCCGAGTGCTGGACAAGCCGCTACCGGGATGGGCGGCCGAGATCGGCTGCGCGAGCTGGCCGCAGGTTCTGCTCAAGTTCGTGCTGAGCCAGCCCGCTGTGACCTGCGTCATCCCCGGCACGCGGCGGCGCGAACACATGCTGGACAACGCCGCCGCGGGCACGGGAAGCGTCCCCGACGCGGCGTTCTGGCCAGGCCGAATCGACGCGGTGCTGGACTGACGACGGCGGGTCCACAGGCGTCGGTGTGGCTAGCATCGCGCCTTCCAACTCTGCGGAGTCGCCGATGGAAACCGAACAACCGTCCGCCATCGACAGCTGGCATGCGCATGTCTACTTCGATGCGACCAGCCGCGAGGCCGCGTGGGCACTGCGCGAGACCATCGACGCCGAACTGGCCGGCCGCTTCGAAATGGGCCGCTTCCACGAGAAGCCGGTCGGCCCGCATCCGATGTGGAGCTACCAGCTCGCGGTCCCCGCCGCGCAGTTCGCCCACGTCGTCGGCTGGCTCGCGCTGAACCACGGCGCGCTCGACGTCTTCGTGCATCCCAATACCGGCGACGAATTGCGCGACCACCGCGACGGGGCGTTGTGGCTCGGGCATTCGCACGTTCTTAACCTGGACGCGCTGACCGGATGAGCCGTGCCGCTGTGCGCCGGCGTCGGTGGCCGTTCGTCCTGATCGGCATCGCGCTCGTTGGCGCCGCCGCGGCCGCTGCGCTCGCGCTGCCGACATTCGGCGCCAGGGCATCGGGCGAAAGGCTGGCCCGCATGCGCGCGGCCCCGCACTCTCACGACGGCCGCTTCGTCAACGACGTGACGCCCGCGAGCTATTCCTTTGCCGATGTCCGGGCGGCGTTCGAGGGCCAGTTCCTGGGCGACGAGGTACGCGTGCCACCGACGTCGACCGCCGTCGTCGCGTCGATCCCGAAGCACTGAAGGCGGCGCCGCCCGCAGCGGGCCTGCGCGCGTTCTGGATCGGCCACGCGAGCGTGTATGGCGGGATCGACGGCTTGCGCATGTTGATCGATCCGATCTTCTCGGCGTACGCATCGCCGTTCGATATCGGACCGCGGCGCTTTCATCCGCCGCCGATCGCAACGCGCGCATCGTGTCGACGCCCTCGCGCCATTACTCGGGCCGCGGGGTGGCCGACAACAATACAACGCTGTGGACCTCGTGGTCGGTGTTTGGCGCGAAGCACCGCCGGTGCACTGGGCACCTTCAACCTGGCGTTCCCCACGATGCCGCACGCGCGTGGGCCACCAGCCAAGCGAGACATAACGTGCGTCGGATCAGACGATGACGAGCCCACGGCCACGGCCACGGCGCACGGCGCACGGCGAAAACGCAGGGCACGGTGTCGCCGTCTATTTCCTACGCGCACGGTTGCCGACCTTGCCGTGAGATCAGGGCAGTCGTCGATGTGCCGACCCCGGCACGAATCGGTTACGAACCGTTTGAAGCCGGATCCTCGGCGTCAAGTGGAGGCGTCGCCCTTACTCGAGCACGAACGTGACCTTCAGGATCACCTTGTACCCGGACACTTTGCCGTTATCTACCGTGACTTCCTGGTCCTTGACCCATGCGCCCTTGACGTTTTTTAGTGTCTTGTTGGCGCGCTCTATTCCTTGCTTGACTGCGTCTTCGAAGCTGATGGCACTGATGCTGCTGATCTCAGTAATACGTGCGACTGTCATTGGTCTTCTCCTCAATGTGCCCCTTGGTCGGGCGAAACAAATACTCTGCGCGCGCAATGCCGATGCGCAAGTAAGCCGCGGGCTTGCGGCTACGTAGGAGCGATAGCCGACCAGCAAAAACCAATGGTTGACGGGATTCGCTCGATGGCGCCCCGGTCATGTACTCGGAACACTGCGGCAGGGCCGAGCTCCACCGCTTGTGAGGGATGCGCAGCCCGGGCGCATGCAGAAGCTGAAGACCGCGCGCGTTGGTCGCGTGGTGCACAAGCCTGTAGTCGGCCGCGCCGAGGGTCGGTTTCCCGCGGCCGGGCCGAAGCGCGCGCGGTCGATCAGGCCTGCGGGTGCTCGATGCGATAGCCGATGGAGATCGGTTTCGCTTGCATCGCGACGCCGCGCGCGTGCAGCATGGCGAAGGTATGGCGCTCGCCGCGGCCGGCGCGAGCCGGATCGATCTCCTCACGCCGCGTATCGGCGAGTGGGTCGATGCCGACCGGCAGTTCGCCTCGACGCCCTGGGTAGCGACGGCATCGGCTACTACGAAGTGACCCGCCCGGCGCCCGGGCGGATCATCGCCGCCGCCCTCAGAACCGCGCGTCGATCCAGCGCTGCATCAGGTCGAACAGGTTCTTGGTCGCGTTCGAGTACTGATTGGGCACGGTCGCGCAGGCGGTGCAGGGCGTGCCGCCGTGGGTCGCGCCTTCGATCACGAAGTAGTCCTTGTCGCCGCTGACAGCCATGTCGAAATACTGCTCGGCGTCGCGGATGAAGTAGTGGCCGCCCATCGCCGTGACCAGCAGCGGGATCGTCATCTGCCCGAGGTTGCACGGCGTCGAGTTGTTGCTCGAACACCAGTCCACACCGTTCATCGAATCGGTCGAACGCACCGCGCGCACGCTCAGGAACGACTTGACCGTGAGGAACATGGTCGAGCCGAAGCCCGTCTCGTCACCTGGCGACAGGCTTCGCACGCGCACGCTCTCGACCGGAAAGCGCGCTTCCACGCTGGCATCGTTCTTGATCAGCTTGCGCGGCGCGACCGTGCTGTGGTGGATGCTGAGGTCGATCTGGCCGAGCCGTGCGTTATCGGCGAGCGGCACGATGAAGGGCGCATCGCCCGCGCCGCTCGCCTCGACATCGGCGAGCCGCTCGAGCGCCTCGCCGATGAGGAAGTTCATGCGGTCCGACTGGGCCTTGAAATAGCGGCTCTTGAAGTTGTCCGAATACAGCGTGGCACCGTTCGGCTGGTAGCCGTTGCGGGTGTCGAACGGATCTAACTGCGGATTGGTCGTCGGCTTGCGGCTCTGGTTGAGCACCGCCGAGTCGTTATTGACGTTCGCGCTCACGCTGCGCACCGCGTTGATGCCGTTGCCCGGGTGCGCGTCCATCAGGATCACGCCGTCCGCGGGCGGCAGGCCGGCCAATGCGCTGCTGCATTTGATGAGCTTGCCGGGCTGCTGGCAGAACGCGACGCCCTTCTCGGCAACCGCCTGGTAAAAGGTCATCGTCGGCCCGCCGCCGCTGTGGCCGAGCAGCACGACCTTGGTGATGCCCGCCTGCGCGCGCAGGTAGGCCACGCCCGCCTTCACGTCGAGCGCGTTGTTTTCCCACGGTGCGCATGCAGCCTCGTTGTTGTCGCAGCGCGGGTTCATGCCCAGCACCACGAAGCCGCGCGCCGGCAGCTCCCGGGTACTAATGTGCGACAGGTAGTTCGAGTTCCGGTGCATGGCGATCACGCCGACATGCGGGCTCGGGTACTTCGCCGGGTCGGGCCGATAGAGCGCGCCCTTCGCCGCGCCCGGAAACTGAACATAGGTGGGCAGAGGCACCGCTGCGGAAGCCGCCGCGGCGATGACGAACGAACCCAGCATAACGAGGGCTCTTGTCGCGTTGATCATGAGCAGTCTCCTGTTATTTGCCGATGAGGCTGCACGGCGATGTGCCGTGCGCCCACGCATTCGACATCATCCGAACGTTCCTATATGAAGAACATCTTTCTGGATGAGGGAACGATCTTTCGGCCGACCGAACCACTCTGTCAATGCATCCTTCCCGCCCCGCGGAATGCTTTACGAAACTTTGTGCAGAGGGTCAACACCGCGCATCCGGCACGCGCAATGGCGTCGTGTACGCTCGGCAGGATCGCGCCTCGCAAGGGCCTTGTCTGGGACATGCATCATGAGCACAAACGTTTCCCGGCCGTCGGCCATCGCGTCGTTCGGTGCGGCCATCCTTGTCGCGGCTGGCTCGATCGGCGCAGCATGGTCAGCACCGGCGGTCCCGAACCCCTGCAAGCTCGCGACCGTGGCCGAGATCGAGCAGATCGTCGGCCCGCTGAAGGGCGCGCCGAGAGCCACCGATCCGGCCTCCGGCGAAATCACCTGCAGCTACGAGCCCGCCAAGGGGCCGAGCTTCATCGATATCAGCCTGCACAACGGCGACATCGCGGCCTGGAAGACCAGGAACGGCGGCAAGAACCCGGTGGCGGTGCCGGAGTTCGGCAACGGCGCCTTCTCGACGCCCGACTTCCAGGACTTCGCCGAGGTCTACGTCAAGAAGGGCGACCTGATCCTGCGCGTGAGCGTGCCCAAGGGCCCGCAGGCGGTCGAGATGGTCAAGGCGATCGCTCGCAAGGCGCTGCCACGGCTGTAGGTCAGGCCGCGCCGGCGACGCAAGAGCATGCGACGCCGAGCGGTGCGACCCGAGCTACCGCGCTGCGCCGGGGAACGCGGGCAGCTTGTCGATGTCGCGCGGGTCGTGCGGATGATGACCGTGGCCTCGAGGTTCTTCTCGATCTGCTTGATGCGGTCCCGCGTGGCCAGCGTCTCGGCGCGGTCGTAGTTGAAACTGGGCACGCCGTGGTTCTGTTCTGGTGGAAGTGCGCGAGGTCGCCGCCCAGGATGACGGCGCCCTTTTTCTTCAAACCCACGAGCAGCGCATGATGTCCCGGCGTATAACCCGGCGCGCGCAGGATCACTACCGTGCCATCGCCGAAGACATGCTTGTCCGCGGCCTGCGGCTCGACCTTGCTGCCGCCGCTGGTCCAGGGCGTGAACGCAGCGACGTTGGCCCTGCCAGCGGCTTGGGCGCCGGGAGCGCCGCCCACTCGCGCTCGCCGATCAACAGCGTCGAACTCGGCAGCGAGGCGACCTGGCCGGTGTGGTCGGAGTGGAAATGGCTGATGCCGATGAACTTCACCTGTTCCGGCCTGACCTTGATCTGCGCGAGCTGCTCGAGCTGCGATACCTTCGGTACGCTCGCGTTCGTGCCCGGCTGGTAGCCGGTGTCCCAAACCATACAGTCATCGCCGTGCTTGATGACGTATCAGCCAAACGTGAACGGCACGCGGGGGCTCGCCGTAGGCGGACGTATCACTGAAGCGCCGTTGGTCATTGAAGCCGGTCCCGCAATCGAGCCGCGCCAATGTCGCCTCGGCGGCGGGTTGGGCCGAGGCCGTCATGTTGGCAAAAGTGCTGATGGCGAGCAGTGAGCGAAGAATGTGTCGCGTAGGTTTCGTCTGAAGTTAGGCCTGGGGTTGCGACGGCGTTCAGCCCGACACGTCTCCGGCAACTGCGCCGTCCGCGCCGCTCGGGAGGCGGTCAGCAGCAGAGAACATTGCAGTCGGTCGGAATCGACGCGCCTGGTGCGACTCCGGCTCTCATTCCTTGAAACTGTTTGACTTTGCATGCCAAGTTCCATGGCGGACCAGAGCGTTGACGCAACCGACAAAGTTCAGTACTGGTCGGCTACTCTGGGAGACCTGCCTTGCGCAAACCGGCAAAGAGATTGTCCTCGGACTGCCGAACATACACGGGGTGCCGGGAGCGGTGCTGCGAGCGGAAGCCGCCGATCGTGAATCCCGGTTGCTTGCGGGCTAGCTCCCTCTTCGCCGCGTCGAGTGTCAGCTGGTCATCCAGGTGCGCCAGGGCGGCTATCAGCCACACTTGGTTCTGCGTCCAGTCCTCCAATGCGGCTGCCTTCGCACAGGCTTGCGCCGCGTCCTGGAAACGCCCTAGCAGGACGTTGGCCTCGCAGGCGATGTTCATCTCGTAGCTGTCAACCACAGGATCGATCTCGCGCGACTGCTCTAGAAGCTGCGCTGTGTTCTGGGCCTGGCCTGAGACATCCATGATCCAGCCGCGGTTGATCAGTGAATCCTTGTTGGCCGGGTCAAGCCCGATGGCACGTTTGCTCGCCTCGAGCGCAGAGTCGTAGCGCCCTTGCCAGCCCAACGCGGTGGCCAGCAAGTTCCATGCGGCGGCGTTGTCCGAATCGAGACTTATCGCGCGTCGTGCGAGATCGTCCATTTCGCGAACAATGCGCTGACGATCGGACTTTGGATCGTCTTCGAACTCATGGTTCAGCGTCCATGCTCGGGCGATTAGCGCCGGAACATGGTTCGAGTCGATGCGCAGCGCCGCATCGAAGAGCTTGCGTGCCTGCAACATGCTCGCCCGCTCCCCTCCCCACATCGCCTGGCCGCGCGACACCAGATCGGCGGGGTCGTCACGCGCACCCCTTTCACTCGCGGCCCGCGTCATCTCGGCGTTTCTGACCGCATGGCGAAGTCGCCAGGTCAGGCGCTTGATGAGACGGCTCGAGTCCCCGGCCACATCGGCAGCAGGCAACGACACCTGCGTGCTCCATGCTTGGGTGGCTGTCTCGCCGTCAATAAGTTGCAGCGTGACTGTCACCCCGGCGGCATCGCGCCTGGCGTCGCCCTCGACGAGGTAGCGCGCCCTGAGATCCCGGGCCCTCGCCCGAAGGTCAGGAGACTTCTCCCCATAGGCATCGCCACGTCCTGCCGTGACCACGGGGACGTAGCGAATGCTTCGACCCACCGCCACGCGAAGGTCCTTCGCAATCGTGTCGCCGAGTAGCGCGCTCTCCGGGTCGCTGTCGGGGGTGGTGAGTGGCAGAAATGCGATCGCCAGCGGAAGGGCAGTGGTCGCCAACCAGCGCTGCGGCCACGACCAGATGGCGATCCCCACGAATCCAGACACGATCAAGCTCGCAAGGGCCCATCGAGCGGAACGCGGCCGCACCCATCGGGTGGGTTGCGTGCTCGCGCCGATTCCTTGAGCCGGCCGCACCCGATAGGATCGAACTGGCTCCGCGATGTTCTTCACTTGCTGCTCGCCCAAATCTTGGAAGCTTGCTTGGATGCGTTGCCTGACAGAGCCTCGCACTGCATCCGACACCGTGAGGCCGCCGGGCTCGGCAATCGCCTGAAGCCTGGCTGCAACGTTTACGCCTTCGCCATACACCGAGCCATCGGACTTCTCGATCACGTCGCCCAAGTGCACGCCGATGCGAAATCGCATGCTGCGATCTGTCGGAACGCCGGCATTCAAGGCCTCGAGCGCCTGCTGAACCTGCAGTGCCACGCGGACGGCTCCAGCGGCCGTCTCGAATACTGCCAGCACTGAGTCGCCTGCCATGTCCACGACCCGGCCGCCGTTCGCTTCGATGTTTGCGCGAAAAACGCTTCGCGCAGAGTCCAGTGCATCGACAGTCGCCTGTTCGTCGAGCGCCATCAAGCTCGAATAGCCTGCGGCATCAGCCGCAAGGATCGCGACAAGACGCTGCTTGTGTTCAGAGACGCCCATGGACATCCAACTATCGCCTCAAATCGAGTCGCAGGAGATGGTATCGGCAGGACAGCCCACCATGAGCATCCGCAGGAGAAGTCGACTGGTCCTGATGAGGACAAGAAGGGCCGATCCGGGCGACAGCTATACAAGCAATGCGCGCCGATTGACACATTTCCGAGAACGTTCGACGAAGGCACCCCATCGGGTCCAGCCTCGTGTTCTAGGAATTCGAAGGACACAGCTTCCGCAGAAATGTAGGTGCCCGGCGATTCACCCTCGGAGGTCAGCAATAGGTCGATCCGAGACGCTCAGTCGTACCGGCTACTCGACCCTCCGCATCTCTCGCGCCACTGCCTCCGCAACCTCGATCCCATCCACTCCTGCCGACATTATTCCGCCCGCATAGCCCGCCCCTTCGCCGGCCGGGTACAGCCCGCGGACGTTCAGGCTCTGGAAGTCTTTCCCGCGCGGAATGCGCAGCGGTGACGAGGTGCGCGTCTCCACGCCGGTGAGCACCGCATCGTTCATCGCGAATCCCTTGATCTGCCGCTCGAACGCTGGCAACGCCTCGCAGATGGCCTCGATGGCGTATGCGGGCAGTGCGCTCGACAGGTCGGTCCACTTCACGCCCGGGGTGTACGACGGCGTGACGCTGCCGGCCGCGACGGATGCCCTGCCGGCGAGAAAGTCGCCGACGCGCTGCGCTGGGGCGTCGTAGTTGCCGCCGCCGCGCTCGAACGCGCGCGACTCCCAGAGGCGCTGGAACGCCATGCCGTCGAGTGGATTCACTGCACCGCCATCCCGCCCATCCTGCCGATAGTCCTGCGGCTCGATGCCGACGACGATGCCCGCATTCGCGTTGCGCTCGTTGCGCGAGTACTGGCTCATGCCGTTGGTGACGACGCGGCCGGGCTCGCTGGTGGCGGCGACCACCGTGCCGCCCGGGCACATGCAGAAGCTGTAGACCGAGCGCGCGTTGGTTGCGTGGTGCACGAGCTTGTAGTCGGCCGCGCCGAGGATCGGATTTCCCGCGGCCGGGCCGAAGCGCGCGCGGTCGATCAGGCCCTGCGGATGCTCGATGCGAAAGCCGATGGAGAACGGTTTCGCTTGCATCGCGACGCCGCGCGCGTGCAGCATGGCGAAGGTATCGCGCGCGCTGTGGCCGAGGGCGAGCACCACGTGATCGGCACGCAGGCCGCTGCCATCAGCAAGGGCCAGTCCGCGCACGCGGCCCTGCTCGATGTGCAGGTCGGTCACGCGCTGGCCGAAGCGCACCTCGCCGCCGAGCGATTCGATGGTGGCGCGCATCTTCTCGACCACGCCGACCAGGCGGAAGGTGCCGATGTGCGGCTTGGCGATGAAGAGGATCTCTTCGGGCGCGCCGGCGGCGACGAATTCGTTCAGCACCTTGCGCGTGAGGTAGCGCGGGTCGCTGATCTGGCTCCACAGCTTGCCGTCGGAAAAGGTGCCGGCGCCGCCCTCGCCGAACTGCACGTTCGATTCGGGGTCGAGCACGCCTTTGCGCCACAGGCCCCACGTGTCCTGGGTGCGTTCGCGCACAGCCTTGCCGCGTTCGAGAACGATGGGGCGCAGGCCCATCTGCGCCAGCAGCAGCGCGGCGAAGATGCCACACGGGCCGAAGCCGACGACAACGGGTCGAGGGTTGTCGTCCACCCGATGATCGGCCGGTGCGTGCGCGACAAAGCGGTAGGTGGTATCGGGCGCCGGGCCGATATGGCGGTCGCCGCCATGGCGGGCGAGCAGCGCAGGCTCGCTCTCGCCTTCGATCTCGCAATCGACGGTATAGATGAGCAGCACCGCGCTCTTGCGGCGGGCATCGAAGCTGCGCTTGAAGACGTGCAGCGTGCGCAATGCATCGTCGGCAATGCCGAGGCGGTCGAGCACTGCGGCGCGCAGCGCGCCCCCGGCATGTTCGAGCGGCAAGCGCAGCTCGGTGATGCGCAGCATGGCTCGATGCAGCGTGCCCGGCCTCAGGCCCGCACGACCGGCTGGTCGTCGGTCCCGGGCTCGGGCTGCTCGGCGGCGCGCTCGTCGTCGGGCGGACCGTCCTCGAGCACGGTCGCGGGCTCTGGCTCGGGGATGTCCTTGGGCAGGAAGCCGCCCGACTGGTGCCGCCACAGCAACGCATAGTGGCCGTCCAGCCGCAGCAGCTCGTCGTGCGAACCCTGCTCGACGATGCGGCCCTGCTCCAGCACGATGAGGCGGTCCATGCGCGCGATGGTCGAGAGCCGGTGCGCGATCGCGATCACGGTCTTGCCTTCCATCAGG
>JBDSEG010000002.1:0-2550 GCA_039920165.1 Burkholderiaceae bacterium | reverse complement strand
GAAGGATCGGGCGACCCTCCTGCCGCGAACGCGCTGCCGGCGATCGACGAAACGGCAAGAGTTGCCGCTACCATGAGGGTCTTCATCGGGAATTCTTTCATGTGGATCTCCTCGCTTAATTTTCCTGACAAGCGCTTGACGGCCATGCTGGCCATGTCGCTCGCTGCGCTACTGACACTAACAGGGATCGCGCAGCCGGTATTCCCCGAGCTGCGCTCTCGCGCCGAAGCGATCGCCGCACTGGAACAGCCCGATCCCCGCCAGCGAGCCGCCGGCGTGATTTACATAGCACGCACAGGTTTGCCGCCGGATGGGCCGCTGCTGGTCCGGCGACTGAGCGACGAGAGCCCGGTGGTGCGCGAGCTGGCCGAAGCCGGCGCCTGGCAAGTGTGGACCCGCTCGGGCGACACTGAGACCGACAAGCTCCTCGCCGCGGGCAGCCAGCAGATGAGCGCCGGCCAGCTGCAGCCTGCAATCGCGACTTTCGGCCGCGTGATCCGCAGGCAGCCGGCGTTTGCCGAAGGATGGAACAAGCGCGCCACGGCGTACTTCCTCGCGGGCGACTTCCAGAAGTCCCTGGCCGATTGCGCCGAGGTCATCAAGCGCAACCCCCAGCACTTCGGCGCCCTTTCGGGTTACGGGCAGATCTATTTCCAGCTCGAGGACTTCGACAAGTCGCTCGAATATTTCCGGCGCGCGCTCGCGGTCAACCCGAACATGAGCGGCGTGGAGATCAACATCCGCGCGATCGAGGAGCTGCTGCGCGACAAGCGCAGGAAAATGATCTAGACCAGCAGCCAGTACGCGGCCAGCCCGGCAATCACCGTGCCGATCAGGCTGCGTGTAAAGGCCGCAACTGCGAGCGCCGGCACGATCGCCAGCAACGACGGGTTCTGCAGCGACACCGCCGGCCGCCCATCGACCACCAGCACCTCCAGCGCCAACAGGGCCGCGAGGACTGCGACCGGCACATACGCCAGCCAAGCCAGCAGCCAGCGCGGCAGCTCGATCTTGGCGAGCAGCACCAACGGAAGCACGCGCGGCAACGCGGTGACCGCCGCGCAGGCGAGCACTAGCGCGAGGAATTCGGGGCGGATGTCCATCGTTCCAGCCACAGGCCGAGCGTTGCGCCGCACAGGGTGGCGACGATCACCGCCCACGGGCCGGGATGCGCAGCCTGCACGCCGACCGCCAGCCCTGCGGCAAAGAGTGCAACCACCAGCCCGACTCGCACCCGTGGACGAGCCGCAAGCTGGAGGACCAGCAGCCCCGCGAACATGCAGGGCAGCGCGAAACCGAGCACCCTGGTGTTCGCCGCAGAGCCGGCGAATTGCGCGGAGAAAATTGCCCCGGCGAGGTTTGCCAGTGCCCAGGTCGAGTACGCGGCCACGTTGAGGCCGGCCATCCAGGCTGCGCCAGACGGCGGCACGTTCGCAAACCGCCCCACGGCCACAACGAATGTTTCGTCGGTCAGCTGCAGGCCGAGCAGCGCGTTCTTCCATGCCGGCAGCTTCCGGAAATACGGCGCGAGCGCCGCAGCCAGCAACAGGTGCCGCACGTTGACGAAGAAGACCGTGAGCACGATCGCCGAGAGCGGGCTCGCGAGCGAGACCATGCTCGTGAGCACGAACTGCGCCGAGCCCGCATAAAGCACCATCGAGAGCAGCAGCACCTCGGCATACGAGAGGCCTGCGGAACGCTCGACCACGCCTGCCGCGAGGCCGATGCCGAGGTAGCCGAGCACCACCGGCAACCCCGCGCGCGCGCCGGCAGAAAAAGTCTCGCCGCCGGCGATGCTGCCCTCGCCCGGAGACGGGCTCGTCGATTCGCTGGCCATCGAGTCATTGTATGCTGGCGACCACGCGCGCAAAGGCGCGCACCCACGGGGAAGAAGGACCGAATTTGAAGCTCGCCAGCTACCAGAAAGGCAACGCCGCCGGATACGGGATCGTCGAAGGAGAGTCGATCATCGACCTCTCGCTGCGCATCGGCGCGCGCTTTCCCGACATCAAGACGCTGCTCGCGCACGAAGGCCTCGGCGAGGCGCGCAAATCCTGCGGGCAGAAATCCGATTTCAGGCTGGCCGACGTGACGCTCCTCCCGACGATCCCGAACCCGGGCAAGATTTTTTGCATCGGCCTCAACTACGAGGACCACCGCCGGGAGACCAAGCGCGAGAAGACGGAGGCGCCGGCGGTGTTCGTGCGCTTTCCCGAATCGCAGGTCGGGCACGGGCAGCCGATCCTGCGGCCGCGCGAATCGACCAAGCTCGATTTCGAAGGCGAGATCGCGGTGATCATCGGCAAGCCCGGCCGCCGCATCAGCGAAAAGGATTCCTGGGACCACATAGCCGGCTACAGCTGCTACAACGACGGCTCCGTTCGCGACTGGCAGTGGGCGACGACGCAATGGACTGCAGGCAAGAATTTCGTCGCCACCGGCGGGTTCGGCCCGTGGATGGTGACGGCGGACGAGATTCCCCCAAATACCGAGCTCACGCTCAGCACGCGGCTGAACGGTGAGCAGATGCAGCACACGACGACGGCGCTC
>JBDSEG010000001.1:0-5149 GCA_039920165.1 Burkholderiaceae bacterium | reverse complement strand
TCACGGCCGATCCGGCTGGCGCGGCCGGTCGGATGGCTGTCGACGGCCAGTACCTCCGGCTGGTCCTGGAATAGCCGTTCCTGCAGGACGACGGCGCTACGCAGCGCAGCGTCGACGCGCACGTTGCCGAGGTCGCCGATGTGCTGCGAGAGCGTCGCTCGGCCGTCGCGCAACATGCAGACGGTGTTCTTGAGCTCGCCTCCCAATGCGAGGACCGATGGAGCGCCAGCGAAACCGGATGGCAGCGGCAGCGAGGCCGGGGCATAGCCGCGGCTGCGCCGCACGATGCGCGGTTGCCCGGCCACGACGCGGATCACCGAATCGTCGACCCGGTTCAGGATCGCGCGGTCGTGCAGGAGGAAGGCATCGGCCACGCCGGCGAGCTGGGACATTGCGTCCGCATCGTCGATGCACTGCGGCTCCTCACCCAGGTTGCCGCTGGTCAGCACGACGGGATCGTCCAGGCCGGCCATCAGGGCGTGGTGCAGCGCCGTGTACGGCAGCATGAAGCCCAGCGTGTTGCATGCGGGTGCCACCGACGCTGCAACGGTCTCCCGCCCATGAGCGGCGAGCAAGACGATCGGAGCGGCCGCACTCCGCAACAGCTCGGCTTCCGCGCTGGAGACCGAGCAATATCGATCGATCACGGTCAGGTCTCGCGCCAGCAACGCGAACGGCTTGGCGGGACGGCGCTTGCGCGCCCGCAGTCTGCGGACCGCAGCCTCGCATTGCGCCGCACAGCCGAGGTGATAACCGCCGATGCCCTTGATGGCAAGAATCTGGCCGCTCTGCAGCACCTCCAAGGCGCATTCGAGCGGGTCTCGATCCGAGCGGGGTTCGAAGCGCAGGGTAGGGCCGCATGCGAGGCACGCGTTGGCCTGCGCGTGAAAGCGGCGATCGCCGGGGTCGCCGTACTCGCGACCGCATTCGGTGCACATGGCGAAGCTCGCCATGCTGGTCGTCGCGCGGTCGAACGGCAGCTCGCGAACGATCGAGAGCCGCGGGCCGCATTGCGTGCAGTTGATGAACGGATGTCGCCAGCGTCGGTTCGACGGATTGTTGAACTCTGCCAGGCACGCCGCACAGGTGGCGACGTCGGCGCTCGGCTCGGTGCGGATTCGCCCGTGCTCGCTGGCCTGGATGGAAAAGTCGGCCTTGGGGGGCCGGTCGCAGACCTCTCGCGTGATGTTGTCGATCCGGGCGAGAGTCGGCGCCTCGGCACGCAAGGCTGTCACGAATTCATCGATCTCACGGGCGTCGCCGGCGACGACGATGCGTACCCCCGCCCCGTCATTGCAGACCGATCCGCGAAGCGAGCGGTTGGTGGCGAGGCGAAACACCGTCGGACGAAAGCCCACACCTTGCACCACGCCCGTGACGTAGATGGTTTCCGTCCGCGTGCTCGCCGCCCCCGACTGAAGACGCTCCGGGTTCATCGCTCGCACCTCCGGCATCATGGCCGATCGCATCATGGCACTCGTTGGATCCATTTACATGTCGAGCGTGCGCTCACCATACGCCGACTTGCTGGCCGTCAATGCCAGCAGGGTCAGCCCGGCGCAGACCAGCGCGAGCGCGAGGCCGGGAAAAAGGACCAGCCACCACGCACGCAAGGCGTTGGCCTGGCCCGACTGAACCAACGTGCCCCAGCTCAGTCGATTCGGATCACCAGCCCCCAGAAAGCTGAGCCCCGCTTCGATGAGCAGGGCACTCGAAAAGATCAACGGCAATTGCGGCAGTGCGAGCGGCAGCATGTTCGGGATCAGGTGGCGGACGGCGACCGAAGCGCGGCTCGCACCGAGCAACAGCGCCGCTTCGACGAACGCGGCGCTTCTGAGCGAGCGCGACTCGGCACGAACCAGTCGCGCCAGCGTTGCCCATCCCGTCAGGGCAAGGATGATGGCGAGCTGAACCCAGCCCGGACCCAGCCAGGCGCTCGCCAGCAAGGCAAGAAAGAATCGCGGCACGATCTGGCTGACGTCCATGAGACGGGTGAGCAGGCGATCCGTTCGGCTGTCTGCCATCCCGGCGATGACGCCGATGATCAGCGCGAGAACTGTGGCGCCGATCGTGACCAGGCTGCCTGAGATCAGTGAAGCGCGGCCACCGAAAGCGAGGGCGGTCATGAGGTCTCGGCCGAGGTCGTCGGTGCCGAACGGATGAGCAAGCGAAGGAGGCAGGAAGGCCGCCGCACTCGGCTCTTGCGGGTCGATGCGAACGTAGTACGGCAGGAGTAGCACCGCCGCGGCCAGAAGGGCCGTGACAACTGTTAGCGCCGAGCGCCGGGAGATCGGGGTACGAGTCCCGCTCACAAGGCAACCTCTCGGTTGTTGAGGGCTGTCGGTGCACCTCGGTGCAGGGCTACTGGAATGGACGCCCCCTCTCTTTGGCGTCCGCCGGCTGACAGAGTGTGAGCGGGCGATCTCGCCCGGTTGCACAACGGAGGCAGCCGATGAAGATCACGACTGGCGGATTGGATCTCGCCAAGAACGTATTCCAGGTTCACCGCGTCAACGAACGCGGCGCCGCTGCCCTTCGCAAGCAGCTCAAACCCGGCATTTTGCCAGCGCCGGCAAGCTCGATGATCTGTCGTCGGAATTCCGCCCGGTACGGCGGTCGGGGTGCGGGCATTGCGGACTCCTTTCGTTGCTCACGGTAAGGTGTCCACGAAGACGGGTCAACTTCAGGTTCGGTCCGCGCGTCCGCGCAGATGCCGAGACGCACCAGTCGTTGCGCCCGCGTGTCGATCGCGGGCCGTATCAGGGCGGTCACATGACGGTTAAACATCGCAAGTCCGGTCGGTGTGGCGTAAGCTGGCGACAAGTGCAGGGGCAAGATAATGCAAACACGACAAACTCACATTCTCGGCTGGCTGTTCCGCGTCGCATTGTTCGCCGCTGCGGCGAGCCTCGCGGTTTACATTCCCTTCAAATATGCGACGCAGATGCATGCGGTGACAGGCTTCTACGCGTTCATCTTTCCGTTTTCTGCGCTGCTTGCTGCGGCGGGCATCGTCGTGGCCGTAAAACCGGAACGCGCCTGCGACTGCGGTCCGACCGTGCGCAGCGGCATCGCTGCCTTATCGGTGCTGTGGCTCGCGACCGGGATGTTGTGCGTGTCCGCCTTGGCCGATACGGTGATGAGCCATCCCCTTCGTGGCTCTATGGCCACCTTCCAGATGACGGCGCAACATATCTTCTTGTCGCTTTCGCTGATTGCCTTTGCTTGGCTGCCGCGCCGCATGGCGGCGGCTCTCGGCGGTGAAGTCGTTTCGCCGCGCGAGCCGGTTCCTGGCGCCACCCCGGCTCGCGCCGCCTGAACCCTTCCTGCGCGGGCGGTCTTGCGAGCGGCGCCGCGCTACCGTCGCTGCACCGACAACCAATCGCGTTGGTCCGCCGTCAAGGCGACCTCCGCGCTCAGCTTCGCATACCGGCAGTCGTAGTCGGTTACGCAGCCGGTTAAAGCGGGTCGCGGGTTTGGGCCATCACGCTCGGGGTGCTCCATTCGATCCATTCGAACAGGGCGCGCTGTTCGCTCATGCGACGTCCCGCTGGTCAGCGATGCGCGGGTCGAGTCGCGTCTGCACGAGCGCAGCCAGAACGCTGCAGACGATCACCGCAGAGGTGATCAAGGCGAAGACGCCGAGCAGAACCGGATGGTCGCGGCTCAGGATCGCCGCGGTGAGAAGCCGACCCAGGCCAGGCCAGGCGAACAGCGTCTCGACGAGAACGGCACCGGTGAAGAGCATGCCGACATGGTTCAGCGTCGCGGTGGCGAGTTGCGGAGCGACGTTGCGAGAGACGTGTCCCCACACGACGGCTCGTTCGGTGAGCCCGCGTGCCCGGGCGGCGCGGACGTAGCCTTGCTCGCTTTCCAGCCGGGCCTTGGCATAGGCGACGGTCACGAAAAAGCCGATCTGCTGCAGCGAAAGAGTCAGCACCGGCAGCACGGCGTGCCAGGCCAGGTCGACGGCGCCGGCGAGGCCGCTCGCCTCGTGGCGCAGGTCGCTCATTCCCGATAGAGGAAACCAGGCGAGCTGAAAACCCAGGCTCAGCATCAGCAACTGGCCGACCCAGAACACCGGCAGGGCGTGGACCGCAGCCGCCATCAGGGCCACCCATCGACCGCCATCGCGGCGTGTCGCCGCCCAGATGCCGAGCGCGCGGCCGACGAAAACCGAAATCGCGAGTGCGCTCAGCATCAGTGCCAGTGTCGGGCCGAGGCGGTCGGCGATCAGCTCGGTGACCGGTCGCCGGTACTGGTACGAGATGCCGAAGTCCCCTGCGGCCATGCCCTTCAGGAAGGAAGCGTATTGAACCGTGACGGGACGGTCGAGCGCATAGCTGCGCGTGATCGCCGCTTGCGTTTCGAGCGTCGCGAAATCACCCGCGAGTGCCGCGGCGGGCCCGCCGGGCGCCGCCTGAACGAGGACGAAGAGCAACGTCTGGATGAGGAGCCATGTGGCGACGCCGGCGGCGACGGCACGCAACGCCGACGCGAGCGCCGTCATCGGCGCCCCGGATCAGGGGCGCAGCCAGGCGCGTTCGGCAACCTCACCCGACCACGGCTGGAAGCCCTGGAAGCGCGAACGCCAGGCCGAGGTCACCACGGTCTCGACCAACCACCAGTACGGCAGATCGCGGGCGACGATACGCTGGGCTTCAACGTACAGACGGGCACGCTCGTCATAGTTGTCGGTCTCGCCGGCCTCCTTGAACAGGCGGTCGACTTCCGGGTTGCGATAGGCCGCCGCGTTTGAGAACGGAACGCTGCTGATGTTGTCCGAGGCGTACATGCGACGCACGCCCGAATCGGGGTCGGCGCCGTTGCAATACGAGATGAGGTTGGTGTCGAAGGCGCGCTGGCCGAACACTGCGTCGACGAACGCCGCGCGATCGAGCGGCCGCTGCTGCACGCGGATGCCGACCTTGGCCAGGTTCTGTCGAATCACCTCGCCCACGCGGTTGAAGGTCGGGAAATGCAGCAGGTCGATGCGCAGGCGCACACCGTCGGCATCGGGACGCAGCCCTGCAGCGTCGAGCAGCTCGGCGGCTCGCCGCGGATCGAACTTGTTGTCCTTCAGGGTGTTGGCTGCGTGCGCCCAGGTCAGCCCCGACGAAATGGGAGCGTCGGCGACGTGTCCGAGGCC